>CAMRDW010000006.1 GCA_947041315.1 uncultured Enterovibrio sp. | reverse complement strand
ATTGATGGGTTGAAGAGGCTCTGTGGGGGTTGATATTGTTCTTGCCGAAATCCCAAGATTATTTAGCGTGTTCACCAAGGATGAGGTAGGGGCGGAGGGGGTTTCTTGAATTGTCGGTAAAGAAGGGGTGTGTCCAAATCGGTTAATGGGTCTGTAAATGGAAGGATCTCTGTTTAATAGCTGCCTCATTACTGGGCCGCGAACCCCCGCGCCTTGTGGCATAGGGTTATTTCTGTACGGGTTGTAAATCATCGATTCCGTATTATTAACCGTGAGAATTCTTGGGAGGTTATTGGGACTTCTCGGGACTGAAATTTGTCCTAATCGTGGTAATGGTGAAAATAAAAGACGAATCATTAGGAAAGTCCAAAAGTTAGAAAATAAACGGGAAATAAATAGCGAATATTCATTTGTCTTTTTGTGGTTTTTTCAAATAATGTCTTGGTTTAAAAAATTTTAATGTAAATTCGTCTTTAATGAGATTCAAAATAAATACAATTAAAATAAAGAACGTTATGGCATCGTTTTATACGTGGTAGAATGTGAAAGTGTTATTATTATTCCGACAAAATGAAGCATTTAGTTTTTAAGCTGTTAAAAAGAAAGTCTATTGGTATTAAAAAGCAACGATAAAGTTTTTATACAACACCAAAGGTATTTAAACAGTGAATGTTTTATATCTCTAATTAGGGCAATCATATATGAAATTAAATTTAAGATCTATTTATACCACTCTCAATCTTAGTGATTAAAAGTGAAAAACGTATAACTGTTTGATTCATTGGTGTTTTTTTTGGTTCTCTTGTTTTTTAGATGAGCTTATACCCAAGACACCTAAAGATGCGCGCCTGCGGCAAGCGAGTGAATTCCCTTAGCATAGATCTACTCTGTGATTGCCCTCAGCGAGAGCAGCCAACATCCACGCAGCTTCAAAGGCGACGCTATAGACTTGAGGTTACGCGCTTGCGGCAAGTGAGTGAATCCCCTGAGCATCGATGTACTGTCTGATTGGACTTCCTAGGCCTCTTGTCGTTTCAAAGACGAGAGGTGTAGATTTTGACGTTTTGGACGCGCCTTTTGTCGCGTCCTTTTTTTATCGTCTTACGGGGTAGGGGGGCATATAAATTTCTTGTAGGCGCATTCCTTTCATAACAGCATGCCCTTGAAAACAATCGGCACCGTTTGCCGAAAATTCAAAATAATACCGGGTTTGGATATTTATTGGGCCTTTGGGCCAGCCATAGGTTTGGCTTCCCCTTGCAATAGAGAGTAATTGTACATCAACGGTTTCACAGCGTTGTTGTATGAAACGTTTGGCAAATTCACTTTGTCTGCGTTGTTGCCAAAACCACGCCAAGGCAAAAGCAATAAAAAGGATCCACAGTAAATTCCCCATTAGGCTCTCTCTCCCTTTTTTGTTTGAGGATCACGCTCAGGATGCGACGCGTTTTTCCGGATCCTTTGTTGATATTGGGTCATGGAATGCAACAATGGCGTCGGGTCTTTGCTGTGAATCAGGGCTAAAAGCGCAGGGCGAAGAGTGGGAAGGGTGACAAGGGAGCTGAGGATTTGTTCAAAAAAGAGCGGATCGTTTTCTTGGGTCATCAATATAAGAAAAGTACGCAATAAATCAGCGTCAAGCAATGCACTCCAACAGCGTCCCGCAATGGCAATGTATATTTCACGATGCTGTAGCGCTTGATAAGAAAGTATCCTTTTTATTGTGTTTTGTTGCGAGGCTAAATCTGAACCGGATAAGCCTCGAAGGCAAGCCGCTACGAGGAAAATATCAATTTGAGGGGCGGAACATAAAGATTGAATATGGGCTTCTATGGCGTGCGTTAACGCGATGGGGAGGGAAATATGCTCAAGACATCCAAGAAGCGCATATGTTGGGGACGATGGCATCAAGAAAAGTGCATTTTGAATGTCTTTCGCATGGCTATTTTGCTCAATACGAGCACAAAGATCAGCAACGCCTTGTAAACCTATTTCTTCCCAATGATCAAAACCAGATTGACCCGAAAAATAGTGCTGTGTTGCGAGGAAGTATTGGCTTGGTGGGAGTTTGAGTTTGTCGGTAAGCAGAGCATGAAAGAGGGCTTTCTTATCCTCTTTTGGGGTAAAAATATACGGGTTTGATGGGAGGGTATTGTCCTCTTTATTGTACGGGGTTTTGCTATGGGTGCTGATTGCATTTCCCACACAGTGAACAAAATCCCCTAACGCTTTTTGTGTTAAAAGTCCTCGTTCATCCAGCGGAATTCTTAAAAACCAAATCCAAGGTGTTTCTTTTGTTTTCCAAAAGGCAATGCCTATTTCTGCGTGTTGCTTTAGAGGCAAAGGATAAGGAATTCGATTTTCTTCAATGGCGCGAAAGTCAAGGTGACTGATGAGGGTGACTCGTCGACTTAAATCGAAGAGGAGAAAATCACACTGGGCTTGCTTGAAAATGGACACAAGAGAAAAAGCGTTTGTCATGAGATGTTATGGCTCTTAGTATGTTGATGGGTGAAAAACGCAAAAAATGTTTTGAGATTAAGGACGATTTTCACTTAACTTCGGTGTTAAGTGATATGCTTGCGCCGCATTGAAATTTCAAGTCGTGAGAAGGAATATCTATGAATGATCATTCGAACATTGCGTTTTTATTGAACAAATTAGAAGTTGAATTGACCCTTCATGGTTATTGGGATAAAACCTCGCCCTCTAAAACGGCATTGAAGAGCGACCTTCCTTTTTCCGTTGACAAATTAAATTGCAGCCAATGGTTACAGTGGATTTTTATTCCAAAAACAAGGCAATTAATGGAAGAAAAAAATCCGTTTAAAAGCAGGGTTTCTATTTCGCCTTATGTTGAAGAAGCCATGCGAGGTCGAAGGGGTCATAAAGAAATAACCCTTTTATCAAAAGAAATCGATGCTTTTTTTGCCGTCTCTTTCTCTTCCTTATTAAAGACATCCTCTTCGCGCTTATGAACATAGAACTTGAAATTATTTATCGTGATAATGACTTGATTGCAGTAAATAAACCAGCTGGAATGCTGGTGCATCGCTCTTGGCTAGACAAGGGGGAAACGCGTTTTGTAATGCAAACATTGCGGGATCAAATTGGGCAGCACGTCTTTCCTTTGCATCGTTTAGACCGCCCGACCTCTGGTGTTTTACTTTTTGGTTTGTCTTCAGAAATCGCTTCGAAAATGATGCCTAAATTTGCTGGACGCGATATCCATAAAACCTATCATGCACTTGTAAGAGGTTGGATCAAAGAAGCAGCCGTTTTAGATTACCCCTTAAAAGAAGAGCTGGATAAAAAAGCGGATAAATTTGCCACAATGGAGCCGCTTTATAAAGAAGCCATAACCCAATATTCTCCTTTGGCCTATGTTGAATTACCGATTCCGATGGGGCGTCATCAAAGCACGCGATACAGCCTTATTGAAATGAAACCGCTGACGGGGCGAAAACATCAACTTAGACGCCATATGCATCATCTTCATCATCCTATTATCGGTGATGTAAATCATGGGGATGGGAAACACAACCGATTATTCAGAGAAAAGTTTGATTGTCATCGCTTGTTACTTCACGCATGCAGCCTCTCTTTTGTACATCCTGTCACATCCCAAAATGTTCATCTTTGTGCAAGGCACGATAAAACATGGAAGCAGGTGCTTGAAGCTTTAGGGTGGGTTCAATTCTTGCGTTGAGTGCGTTTTAAATATTTCAAAAAGAAGAGGAGGACGAATGAACGAAGCGAACAGAGTGTTTAACCAGGTTGATTTTTCTCGTCAAGATTTGAATGGAAGTGTGTTTCAACATTGTCAATTTTATCTTTGTCATTTTGGGCATACTGACTTGAAAGAAGCCTTGTTTGAATCTTGTGTTTTTGTCGAAAAAGGGGCATTGGAAGGGTGCCATTTTGAATATTCTGATCTGCGAAATGCCCGCTTCAAACATTGTCAATTGTCTTTGGCTAATTTTAAAGGGGCAAATTGCTTTGGCGTTGAATTTAGGCACTGTGACATGAAAGGCGCCAATTTTTATCAAGCGCAATTTGCAAATAAAATCAGTCAGAAGATGTATTTTTGTTCTGCTTATATTACGGACTGTAATTTATCCTATGCAAATTTCGAACGTCAATGCATTGAAAAATGCGATTTATTTGAAAACAAATGGATTGGCGCTAATTTATTGTCGGCTTCATTAAAAGGTTCAGACTTGAGCCGTGGTGTTTTTTCTGCTGATGTTTGGGAAGATTTTAATTTGCAAGAATGTAATTTAAGTCATTGTGAATTAGACGGATTGGATCCTAGAAGGGTTAATTTGTGGGGCGTTACGATTTGTGATTGGCAACAAGAAACAGTGTTAGGCTCTTTGGGGCTTATCATTATGCCTGATTAACCCCATATTATACCCGCCGCCTTTGACGCTGCGTGGGTGTTGCCGCTTCGTTCGGCCCTATCACACCGTCAGCCTATGCTCAGGGGGTTCATTTACTTGCCGCAGGCGCGCATCTTCAATTCTTTTGGTTATATCTGATTTACGACCTCAGGGGTATTAAAACATTTCTCGCACATCTTCAATGTCGATGACATAACCACGTGAGTTCATCTTATTATTCAATGATTTGACCTCGCTTAACACCGTTAGATAATGGTTTTTATGTGCTTGATTGGACCAAAATTCTTCTTCTGAGCCAGAAGAAATAAGCGCGTTTCTCAAATGGCCTAATACATCAAGGACGTGTAAGTTGGCAGCCGCCAAAAGTACAAAGTCACTTTTTTCTATTTTGTGCAAAAATCGTTTATAAAAAGACAAAACGTCTTCTGTTTCATGTATTAGATTTTCAGACAAAATAGCGCCTATTGCTCTTGCGGAGCCTTTGAGTGAATGAAATTCAATAAAAAAGGAATCCAATCTTTCTTCTGCATCTTCAGTGTTGTCTGCAAGCCCTTCAATGACCAAAATCGCAAGCTCTAAGGAGACAATTTTCTCGTCAGAAAAAAACGCAAGGTATTCTGAAAGATCATTGATTTTAACTTGTGAAAAATCAGGTTCAAAGCGAATTTTTTGAATTGTATTTTCTTGTTCATTTTCAATGTCATCTATTTCGGAAAAGAGAGTAAAGTCATTGCTATTTTCTGCGCAATATGCATGGTATTTTTTTAAAACAGGCAAGATAATCTGTGGTTTTATTAAACCTTTGTTGATTAATATTTGACTTAGAGGGATCCGCTGCTTTAATACTTCTTCCTGGATCATATTTGTAAATTCATCTTTCCAGATCCCAAGTTGAATACAAGCAGAACGAAGATCTAAGGACTCATTATTTTGCAGTGAAATAATATCGAGTATTTGTTTCGAATTAATCACATTTTTTTCATATAAGATCACGATATTATTTGGCATCGTTTTAATTTGCTCAATCATGGCATCCGCTAAATCAGATGTTGAAATGAGATTTTCATCGACTAAAAAACGACCAAACAATTTCATATAAGCTCTCCATTTAATGATAAAAAAGAAATCGACATCATCGTATTATCCTCGTCGTCTTTTACCTTGCCTGCTTGTTGGCTACGCTCGTTCTGCCCAATCAGCAAAAACGCCCAATAAAACATGAGATCTTTGACTGACTCCCTAGATGGCCTCTGTGTAAAATGACGTGTGAGATCTTGAAAAAATCACGATTCTTTTGAGATCAATCACCAAGGCTAAATCACCATTTCCAAGAACGGCGGCACCTGCGAAAATATTATTTGTGTTCATTTGTGTTTCTAAAGGTTTAATGACGATGTCTAAAAATGCGTTGACAGAATCAACACAGAGTCCCCAATTTATATCCTGATAACGAAAAACAACGACACTGATTTGCTCTCCATTGAGATAAGAGGTTTTCAGAGATTGTGTCCCTGCTAATCCATCAAGGTATTCAATGGGATCAATCAGTGAAATAACTTGATTGTTTTTGTGTAATAAAGGGGGATCTGTATCAAAGCGAACTGTATTGTCATTGTCATCTTTGCTCATTCCTATAATATTTTTAATATCACCAGAAGGAATGGCATAAGTAATTCCTTTAATCGTGAATAAGATAACTTTTAAGGTTGCCATTGTAAGTGGAAAAGATAAAGCAATGTTTGTTCCTTTATTTTTAACAGAAGATATATCAATATGTCCCTTTATTTCTTCTACTTTTTGTTTTACCGCTCCCATGCCAACACCTCTGCCTGATAATGTGGTGATCCTTTCTGATGTGCTGAGTCCTGGATGAAAAATAAGTTCGAGTTTGTTTTTTTCTGTCATGAGATTAAGCTGTTCATTCGTAATTAAGTTACTATTGATGGCTTTTTCTACAAGTTTATTTGTGTCAATGCCTTGTCCGTCGTCAGAAATGTTAATAATCACTTTTCCTGATGCATTATAGGCATGAATAATTAATTTCCCGATCAAAGACTTTCCATTTTTAGTGCGTTCGAGAGGTGATTCAAATGCGTGATCAATTGCATTTCTAACTAAGTGAGTTAAGGGTTCAGTAATGGCTTCAATGACATTATTGTCTAACTCAATATTTTCACCAATAATTTCCAGTTCAACCTTTTTATTTAATTCATTTGAGAGATCTCGAACAATCCGACGGTATTTGCCTAATATTCCACCGATAGGCATCATGCGTGTTTTTAAGAGGTCTGATAATACATTGTCAGAAACTGATTTTAATTTGCTTGATATTTCACTTAATTTTTGGTCTTGTTTGTTCTCTGCGTAATCAGCTAATGAATTTCTAATTTGAACTAATTCTTCAGAGTAATTCATCATTTGTTCTAGTAAGTAGGATTTTACCCGTGTCGTGACTTCAAATTTATTATTAAATACTTTCGATTTTGAAAGAGCGGGTGATACTGTGTTTTTTTTATTTTTTGATTTGTTTTTTTTATTCTGCTCTAGAGGGGAGATTAAATTAGAAATATAATCTATTTCCTTTTTTATATCCGTATTTGAGTTAAAGGTGTCTTCAGAATAAGAGACATCAATGCTCATCGCATTAAATATATCTGTCGTGATGATTTTTAATATTTCGTCTCTTTTCTTTGAGTAAGAAAGAAAAGAACTTTCTTTTGAAGAGCTTAAAATGTCTTCTTCTGTAATATCAAGGACAGACTCTAAAGATTGTATCAGTTTATTGTTTATTTCGATTTTATTTAGCTGGTAAAGTTCCAATATGGTTTCTGTATGAATAATAATTTGGTTGATTGAACGAAAAACAAAAAAATCATTTTCTTTATCTGATTGTTTTTTTCTTTTACTCAAGGAAATGAGTTTCGCTATTAAAGAGAGTGTCTTTTCAAGATCAAATCCAGATGTTAGATGAATGCGAATAGTAGATATCAGATCCAAAGCTTCGACTATGTTTGATTTTTCACTGTTTAAACTCATATTCGCTCCTTGCTTATTTCCATGTGAGCATCGTTTTTTCGATATTCGACTGAACTGTTCTGCATTTTATATAAATGCAATTTTAAGATTTCGTGAAGATAGGCTGAAATGCGACTTAATGGAAGAGTTTTACATTCGGCTCCAATTTTTTTTGCTTCACGCGCCATGCCAAAGACAACACTGCTTTTTTCATCTTGTATTAAAGTAATTGCGCCTCTTTCTTTTAGTTTTTTTAAACCTTGAGCTCCATCATTTCCCATGCCACTTAATAAAAAACAAATTAATAACCTGTTCTTTATTTTTAGTGCGGAATTAAACATAAAATCAACGGAAGGAGCGAATCCATTCATTGGAGGAGCATCGATTATTTCTATAATAATACTTTCATTTTCTAACTGATTTAGTTTTAATTGTTTTTCAGAAGGGGCGATGTAGATTGTTGAAGGAAATAGAACTTGCCCGTCAAGGGCTTCAACGACCTTGATATTAGATGTTTGATTAAATCTTTCTATCATGTTTTTGTAGTATTTAATTGGGATATGTTGCACCACACAAATAGGTGGCATCGGATCTTTAATTTCATTGAATATATATTCAAGAGCTTCAATTCCACCGGTTGATGAACCGATAAGAATGAGGCCATTATTTTCTGATTTTTGGGTATCTTTCGTTTTTTTTGTCTGAAAATTTAATGATGAATAATTCAGATTGAAATTTTTATTATTAACATTAAAGACAGACTCTAAAACAAGAGGAAAGGCACTGATGTTGGATGTAAAAATATACATTCCGACTTTTTTTCTTATTTCACTATATTGTTTTAGTGAACATTGCCCTTCTTTAGAAAGAAGGATTGTTGGGGTGATGTTTAAGTAAGATGGAGAGAATGCATTTGTTTCGAATATTTCTTGTTCGACAATGTATATGCAAGGTTTGTCATTTGATGCATTGGATAAAAAATCATCCATTTTGTTGAAATAGTTAACGTGAGCGAATGGGTATTGATTTTTAAAAAAATGTACAATAAATTTTTCAAGAAATGAATTATTAACTAAAACATAAATTAAAGAAACGCTGTTTATTAATTGGTTCGTGTTTTTCTTTCTGATACTGGAAAGATCCGATTGGATTAAACGATAATCAACAGTGCCTTTCAATGTATTAAACCGAATTTGTCGACCCACAAAACCCCCTAATGATATGCCAACAATAGGGGGGCCTAATTGAGCAAGCATTTCAAATGTTACGGCTAAATTCCGTAATCCAATTTTTTGTGATTGAATAAAGTCACCTTCATTTAAATGACCTCCACCCAAAACCCATGATGAGAGATCTGAAAGTGAAGATCCTGCATACTTCATTTTTTTCAGTAAGTTTCTGATCGAAATGTTGCCAAAATCGTTTCTATTGACAGACGAGTCTGTGAAACGAGGAGCACGAGGAAGTCTAAAATGGCACATTCCTCCCTTTTTTAATCGTTTGTCCCAAATACAAACACAGACACAGACACCCACAAGCGTGGATATAATCGTCGGTTCATTTAATGAACAATAAAATTCACCGGAAGTTAATTGGATTTGTTTCATATTGTTTCATTCATATGTTTTATTTTTCTGTAGACAGAGGATCCGATTGGAAGCAATCCTAAATCTAAATGGTGTAATGTTTCAGTCAAGCTGACAAAGATCAAACCACCAATACTTAATTGTTTGATCAATGAACGAAGAACCTTCAAAGCCACATCATCAGTAAAATAATAAAGAACATTACGCAAAAATATGTAATTGAATGAGATCCCAATGTTGTTATTCTTTTTTGTTAAATTATATACTCTGAACTTCATGTTTTCCTTTAATTTATCTGAGACGATTACTTTATTTTCAGAGGGATCATGGATTGTTGAAAAATGGGTTCTTAATAATTGTCTTGGCACATTTGAAAGTGCATTTTTTTTATAAATTCCTCTTTTTGCTATTTCTATTTTTCGTGTGTCAATGTCGCTGGCTAAAATTCGATAATTAAAGTTCGGGGAAGAGAAGGCGATGAGATTACAAATAATACTCAAAGAATATGCTTCTTCTCCACTAGAACATGCTGCCGACCATAGGTAGGTCATATCAGATGGAGATTCTTTTTCAAGATAAGATTTCAAAAAATCAAAGTGATACTTCTCTCTAAAAAAATCAGTTTTATTTGTAGTGAGTGCATTTGTGAATTCAATTAACTCATCACCATAAGGATCAGACATTAAATAATTTTCGTATTCTTTAAATGAACGAAGTCCTAATGCTTTTAGACGAGGATTTAATCGGATTTCTATCATGCTGAATTTTTCTTTTGGAATATGAATTCCTGCATGATCTCTAATTAATCGCTGAAAATATCTAAGTGACATTTCTCTTCTCTATGTGATTTATCAATATACGCGTCCTTTTTGAAGCTGCGTGCCTCTTGGCTGGCCTCGTTCAGCCAAATCACATGGTTCATCTGTATTCAGTGGATCAGGGCTCAGGGGTTTCACTCGTTTGCCGAAAGCGCGTCAATTTAATTATTTTGGGTATACTCAGTGTAAAATTCATAGCCTATCCCAGCCTGTTTTCGTTGTTTCAGAGTAAGTGTTGAAGTCTTCAACTGGCATGTTGATATCTTCTCTTTCGCGGTTATAATTTGCTGTTCTTTGTGATTGAAGTGCATATTCATTCACTGTATTTTCATCTAATACATTCTGTTCATTTTCTTCTGTATTGCTTCCTCGTAAAAACCCATTCAGTTTAAAAACCATTTTATTTAAATTTTCGGCTTCTTTATTTAATTCTGAGCTTGATGAGGACGCATTATCGGCAATTGAGGCGGCATGTTGAGTTGATTTATTGATGGATTCTACTGCATTGCTTATTTCGAGAATCCCTTTTGCTTGCTCATTGGAGGCTTCAAATATTTTATTGGCCCCTTCGGCGACGACGCCGGATTGACGTTTAGTTTCTGAAACAATCTTGCTGCCTATTTCGACGCGTTGCGTATTTTCTTTGGCGATGGATTCTGCTTCATTGATACTCTGTTTTACAATAATGGATATATCTTTTGCTGCTTTTCCGCTCATTTTGGCTAAATTACCTACTTCTTGTGCAACAACAGCAAAGCCTCGACCATGTTCTCCTGCTCTTTCTGCTTCTACGGAGGCATTGAATGAAAGCAATTTCGTTTGAAAAACGATCTCATCAATTATTTCTGTTTTTACGCCTATTTCTGCAATGATTTTTACTAATTCTGATATTTTATGATTGGATTCTGATATTTTATTCATTGCACTTTCGAGATCTGTCATTTTACTCCCGACTTGCTCTGACAAATTCCGAGATTCTTCTGCAGATTGAACATTGATTTTCACCATACCTGATATTTCTTCAGTGCAAGCGGATGTTTCTTCAAGTGAGCTGGCTTGACGATTGGATACTTGAGCAAGATTTTGCGATACATTATCAATATTTTTAGATACGGACGCGACCCGTAAAGCGCTTTGGCTCATCCGTTGCACGACATTGGTAAAAGCGAGACTGATTTCATTTAATTCACGTGAGCTAAAAGAATGCAGTCCTTTGAAAATATTTTGAAAAGGTTGCATGATAGATTTGCTCAGTAAGAATACAATTGGAATAGAAACCAATATTGCAATGATGATCCCTGATAAAATAACAACATTAGTTTGATAAACAACATTTTCGTTCTCTTTAAGTCGCCTTTCCATCAATATTTCTTCTTCGTCTATAAAACGTTCAATCTGTCGTCTAAAGGTGTCAAAATAATCTAAATTATTTTCTTTTGTAACAAAGTCGGTTATATCATTCATTGTTTTTATATTGTTTGTTCTTTGCTTTAATTGGATTTGTTTTTCGGCAAAATTATATTTCCAATCGGAAATTAAAGCATCTATTTCTCTTAATGTTGAAAGTTGAGAGGGGGTGTTTTGAGTTAAGTATTTTAAATCTGAAGATATTTTATTTGATTCAATTTCATTCTCTTTATAGCGTTTAAGAGATGTTTCATCACCGGTAAGTAAATAATTCCGCATTTCTGTTTCCATCTTTAACGCCATGAGATGCGCCAGTAATGCTTTATTTATTTTCTGATACGCATCTTTTTCACTTTTTATCTCATTAGGTTCTGTCGAGTTAGTGAGCAAAGGCGCCGTGGTTATTAACAATTCGCGTTCACGAGATATGAATTTATCAATCATTTCTTTTAGGCGATCAAAATGATTCATTTCTTTTGACTCTGAAAGCAAGTCGATCAGCTGTATCCTATCTTTTTCGTTTTCAACTTCTTTTCTTAATTGAATGCCCTTTTCTGTGACGTTTGTTTTCCAGTCAGTGATTGTTTTATTTATCTCATCTAATAAAGAAACTTGCGCGGGATTATCACTGACAGTCTTTTTTAAATCGATTAGAATTTCAGAAAAGGAAAGGTTTCCATTTTTATAAGGAAGAAGAAAACTTTCTTTTCCTGAAAGGAGATAACCACGCATTCCGGTTTCCATATCTTTAGCTGAAGAGACAAGTGTAAGAGACTTATTAATGACTCTGTGAGTGTGATCGACCCATAGATCTGTTTCTCTAATTTGTTTTATGCTATCGACACTGATAAAAGAAATGCAGACCAAAAATATTAAGGTGATAGCATTACCTAAAATTATTTTTGCCCGTAATGACAGGTCTTTGAACATGGTTATTATTCCTTCATTCGTTGTCTAAATAAATTTCATGACCTTTTTTATTTGTCTTCTCAGAGATTAATGTGAGCTCTTCTGGGTTTAGCATTTTGTGTATGTCTAATAACATGATTAATTTGTTTTCTACAGATTTTGCAATGTTTAAAATGTATTTTTTCTTAATGCAGTTTGATAACTCTAAGTTCTGTTCAATTTGTCCGTCAGTAAATCCAATCACTTCATTTACGTCATCAACAATACTTCCAATCGTTAAATCGTTAACATCGAAAATGATGATAGAGGTTTTTTTGGGGACGTAGTTTATTTCTTCTATTCCGAGTTTTAACCGCATGTCAATAACTGAAATGATACGACCTCTTAAATTAATAAGCCCTTTGAAAAAATCAGGTACGTGAGGGATTGGGGTGACTTTGACAATACCGATCACTTCTTTTACTGAGAAAAGTGGGATCCCATAGCGTTCGCCATCTATGGTGAAAATAATATATTTTTGCATTACTTTTGTGTTTATTATCGTATTTTTTAATGCGGCATTTGAATCTGTCATTTCTATATTATCTATCATTTATCTCGATCCCACTGAGTAAAAAAGTAAAGGATATACGCTTAATTATTTGAACCGTATATACCCCTCTCCTTTGACATTGTATGGGTGTTGGCTTCGCTCTTTCAGCCACATTACATAGTAACTCTATGGTCAGGGGCTTCACTCGTTTGCCGCCTACACGCATCTTCAAGTGTCTTGGGTATAGTGTTTATTTTTACTTCAATCTCACTTTGTTTCCTGCTGTTTAAATATTTAATTTTCAAGAAAAGAGAGAGGGATAAAATGATGATCAAACGAGACCGATACTAATGAAATGTTTATTTGTGGTTAAATTGTCAAATAAATGCGAGAGTTTTCTTCCTGAAATGGGTTTTCTCATATATCCAGTCGCGCCATAGTATTCGGCGATTGAAATCGGGTCGAGGCTTAACTTTTCACATCCAGTTAAAATAGAATTTATTTTTCCTTCGACCCTTTCCTCATCAATAACCCGATGTGCTATTTTGTCCAGCAAGGCCATCTTTTCTTCTATTTCAATATCTAATGCGCCTTTTTCTACTTTGTTCACCGTGGCAATACTTTCACTTGAGACCATGACAACCTTGTTGCATTTCTTATTTGCGATTAAATAGACCAATGCAGAGAGGCCGTCTAAATGGGGCATGCGTAAATCAGTCAAAACTAAATCTACATCAGGATTATTTTCAACCAATTGAATCAGTTCATTTCCGTTTTCAGCGGGCTTTAGTATTTCAAAGGGACCAAAATCCCCTTCTATTTCTTTTAATGATGCCAACATTGCTGCACGCATTTCAGGCATGTCGTCAGCAAAAATGATTTTCATGATTCATGTCTCCAATCCGAATCCGGTGTTTCATTATTGAGTCATTTTGATTAACTATAGCTGATTTCAATAAATGTAAAGATCTTTAAAAAATCATTTAAATTTAGGGGGCTGAATCGAGCTTGAAAGGAGATATATCCAAAGTAATTAAGCTTGGGTGTCGGTTCCTGGGGAGTCAGTTCCTTGAACATAGATAGACAATCTGATTGGGCGTAGCGAGCCTAGCCAACACCCACGCAGGTTAAAAGGCGACGGGCATAAGTTGAAGACGAATTTGATCAATTCGTCTTTTTTGGTTCATTGATTGTTGGGGTGAGTGCTTTTTTGAGAAAAAGCATCAAGCAAGCAGATCTTTAATTTCTCTTGCTGTTCTTCGGTGAGGGGGTGCCTATTTTGATCTGTGATCACAAAGACATCTTCGGCGCGTTCTCCGACCGTGGTGATCTTTGCTGCTTTAAGTAAGATGTTCTGCTGTGCAAAAACATTGCCTACACAAGCGAGTAACCCCGGCGT
Organism: uncultured Enterovibrio sp.; assembly: GCA_947041315.1. Taxonomy (GTDB): domain Bacteria; phylum Pseudomonadota; class Gammaproteobacteria; order Enterobacterales; family Vibrionaceae; genus Enterovibrio. The sequence goes on along the minus strand of CAMRDW010000006.1, from coordinate 27,691 downwards.
GTCGAGTGCCACTAATTCTAATAATGAATTTCGTTTTGCCTTTGTCGGTAAAAAGGTCACTTTTGTTTCAACTGTAAAGGCAAGAAGTTGCGTGGGAGGGCGTTTTATAAAAAGAGGGATTGGGCCTTCTTGTATCAAGGCTTCTTTTACGCTTTCCCGTACCCTTTCATGGCGGTCAAGAGTGATTGCGTTGTTAAAGGCGTCCAGAACCAAAAAGGTATCGAGGGTGTATCCATCTTTGCTTGTTAAGATTTGTGCGTCATGAACATTCAAGTTCTTTTTATCTAAAACGGAGACCACGCGGGCAAAAAGTGAGGGTTTGTCTTTGTGATAGACAAAAATCTCCGTCCCCCCCCTTGTTGCATATTTACTGACTAAGACCAAAGGGGCGTCTGAATTGTGCTCAAGGATATGTGTACAATGCCATGCGATTTGTTTGTGGGTGTGGCGCAGAAAATAATCTGCTTTTAAACGTGTCCAAAGTGAGGCGATTTTTTGTGTGGATAAGCCTTTTTTTCGTAATATAGCGGACGCTAAATGTTGATTATGACGGATACGCCCTCTGGCATCAGGCCTGTTTTCAAGCCCGAGGCGTAACGCTTTTTGTGTGGCATAAAAAAGCTCAGTAAGAAGGGTTTTTTTCCAGCTGTTCCACAGTGAAGGATTTGTCGCTTTGATGTCCGCTACCGTTAAGCACAAAAGAAGTTCTAAGCGTTCTTCATTACGCACTTTTTTTGCAAATTCATTAATGATTTCAGGATCATAAATATCTCGTCGTTGCGCGGTGACGGACATCAATAAATGGTTTTTAACCAGCCAACTGACAAGGTGGGCTTCGGGGGTGGGGAGGGCGTGTTCCAGGCAAAAACGATACGCGTCTTTGGAACCTATTTCACTGTGGCATCCACCACGTCCTTTTCCTATGTCGTGAAAAATAGCGGCCAATCGAAGGATTTCTGGTTTTTGTAGGCGAGGATAAATTTCGCAGCAAATCGGATGATGGGGTTTATTTTCTTCTTGGCTGAAAGAATAAATGTGTTTCAGTAGGCGTATTGTGTGTTCATCCACCGTGTAAGTATGAAAAAGGTCAAATTGCATTTGGCCTACAATTTGGCTCCATTGAGGAAAATAAGCAGAAAAAACCCCGTGTTTGTGCATCAAAGGGAACGCCCTTGATAAGGCGTTTGGGTGGCGTGTTAAGGCCATGAATTTTTCTTTTGCAGCTGGAATTTCGCAGAGAAAACGATTTAAACGGCTTCTGGCTGTCCGCAGTTGTCTTAATGTGGGAGCGCCGATGGACTCAATACGTGAATCATTGGCAATGTGTAAGAACATCTCCAAAACAGTGTCGGGACGGGCTTGAAAGAGGGCCGGTTTTCGAGCTTCAATTTGTTTTCCTTGGCGCTGAAAATCATCATTAATGAGTTCGATTTTTTTGTTTTCAGGTGTATTTTCAATTTCTAAAGTAAAGAGGCGAATGAGCATGTTGTTTAGCTCTGCAACGCGGCTCAATGTACGATAAAAATCTTTCATCATGGTTTCGACATCACGGTTCCCTTCTCCTTGATATCCAAGGTTTTGTGCGACAGAGGCTTGATGCGCGAAATTTAAACGATTGTCATAGCGTTTGAGTTCAAGGTGTAAGGCAAAACGAAAACGCCACAATGCGGTTTGGCATTCATCAAGCTCTCTAAATTCAGCCTCTGTTAAAAAGCCATATTTGCTCATTTCTCGAAGGCTGGTTGCGCCAAAATGGCGGCGTGCAATCCAGCTGAGTGTATGGATATCGCGAAGGCCGCCTGGGCTTGATTTGATGTCGGGTTCAAGGTTATAGGCGGTGTCGTTTAAACGGATGTGGCGTTGTGTTTGCTCTTGTATTTTTGCTTTAAAAAAGATTTCACTTGGCCAAAAATCAGAATCAAAAATACGATCTTGTAGGGCATTAAAAAGGTTTTTATTGCCGTAAATAAAGCGGGCTTCTTGTAAATTGGTGGCGACGCTTAGATCTTCTTTTCCAACCTTAAGGCATTCTTTTAAGGTGCGAACACTGTGTCCCACTTCCAGTTTTATATCCCAAAGCAAGGTGATAAATTGTTCGATGTGCTGTTTTTGCTCTTCATTCAGCTTTGAGTCGCACAAAATGAGCAAATCTATATCAGACAAAGGATGCAGTTCACCGCGTCCGTATCCCCCGACTGCAATCAGGGATAAATGGGCTGTTTTCTTTGTCTCTGCTCGAGTCCATAAGCGGGTCAGAAGCGCATCAAAATAATCAGAACGCTGATGTATTAGGTTGGAAACGGAGCCTTGGTTAAGAAAGGCCGTTTTTTGCTTTTGGGAAAAGAGTTGAAGTTGTTCTTTGAGAAGAGAGAGAGTGAAATCTTTTTCTTTTAACTCTTGAGGTTTAATCAATAAATCGGCCATTTCATTTCCATATCGGTGCGCTTCCATATGAAAAGGCTGACCTCGGGTCAGCCCCTGAACGTTACAGATTCTTCATAATACGAGGTAAGGATTCTTCGTCGCGCAGGGTTAGAATTTCGCACCCTGTTTCTGTGACTAAAAGGCTGTGTTCCCATTGCGCGGATTTTTTACCGTCTTTGGTGCGCACGGTCCAATTGTCATCTTTATCTAAAACACCTTCAAATTTGCCTGCATTGATCATGGGTTCAATGGTAAAGCACATACCCGGTTTCATGATGGTTTGGTCGTTGTTTTTGTAATGTACGATTTGTGGGGCTTCATGAAAGGCGGCGCCGAGGCCGTGTCCACAATAATCTTTTACAATGCTAAAGCGGGTGTTGCTGTTTTTTATGAATTTTTGGATGGCCGTGCCGATTTCACCAATGCGCGCCCCCGGTTTCACTTTCTTAAGTGAATAATAAAGGCTTTCTTGAGCAACCTTGCATAATCGTTTGTCTTCTAGAGAGACCTCGCCAATATAAAACATCTTTGACGTGTCGCCGTGAAAACCGTCTTTTATGACGGTGATATCAATATTAATAATGTCACCGTCTTTAAGGATCTCATTTTCGCTCGGGATCCCATGACAAATAACATGGTTTACAGAGGTGCAAATCGATTTCGGAAAGCCATGGTAATTAAGCGGAGCGGGGATAGCGCCTTGATGTTTTGTGATGTAATCATGGCATAGATTGTTTAATTCTAAGGTCGTCACGCCTTCTTTTACATGGGGTGCAATCATGTCGAGCACCGCCGCCGCAAGTCGACCCGCTTTTCGCATCTTTTCTATTTGAATCGGGGTTTTAATAATGACGCTCATTTGATTCTCGCAATAAGCCCAAGTTTAATTTGGACAAGATAAGATGTAGGTATAGCAACATAATATCAATCGTATTGTCATGTGGAAACCTCTCACCCCTTTTTTACCTTTGAAAATAGAATCTCTCGCCATCGCGTTGTACCTTGAGCGGTAATATCATTTTTATTCACTTGAATTATTTCTTTCTTATTGAAATATTAAAACTTTTGATTTTTACACCCCTCGCCTTTGACGCTACATAGAGGTTGACTACGCTCGCAGCACCCCCTCCCATCGTTCATTTATGTCTGGGGCTTCAGTCGCTTGGCGCAGGCGCGAAAATGCAATTACTTTGGGTATAAATTTATTTCTTTAAATAAGATAGGTGTCGTTAAATTTAATGAAATTATTGCCTTTATCAAAGCGCCTACGGATATCGACATCGGCATTTTTCTTCATTGTAACCTTGATATGTGAAGATTCAGTCAGCAGGAAAGGACGAACCCTCTTTGGGTCTAGATACACGCTGTGATTGGGCGTTGAGTGCCTAGGAAATAGCCCAAAAGCCTCAAAGGTGAGGGGACAGTGAAAGCGTATTTAATTAAAAGAGGTTTTAATGGGAATTCCATCTTTGGTTCGTTCCGCTGGGATACGTCGAAGAGTCGCTGCTTCGATCTCTCCCTTAGCTACATTAGCTACATTACATTTCGACGCCCAGCTTTGTAGTTTTCCATATCATCAAGATCTAAGTCAGCTGCCATCATCTGTACAACTAGAGCCATATTTGGCATTGAACTTGACACAGAGGCTTTCAAAAAAGGGGGTTTTTCTTCAATGTACAGGTGTGGGGCAAGGTGTTATCACCTCTTCAAGTGGATTGACCGCGTATATTGCATTCGGTATGGGAGCCTACAACCTTATTTTGGGAGGGACCACATCAGGCGCTGCGGCAGGGGGACTAAATAAACGCTGCCTGCTAAATGTTGGGCAAACGGTAGCTCAGTGGGGCGCTAATTTTAAAAATGGTTTAGGTGGACTGCCTCGTTGTTATGAGGAGTCTGTGGCTTTGCTTGGTGCTTTGATTGACGCAAGACCTGGAATGAAGGTGAAGGTTGTCGGGCATTCTTTGGGTGGAGCGATGGCGACTTATGCCGCTGCTATGTGTGGGGAACCAGGAAAGCCCATTGATGCGAGGGGGTTTTGTTCTGCAGAGCTTGGAAAGAAAGCCATTAGCAATATACAACAATGCAGAACTGAAGCGGATGTTAAGGCGCTCGTCGCTGGTATTCAGCATGTTTTTATTGAAGGTGATCCCGTTTCAAAAATAGGGTGCTTGGTGCCTGGCTTGTCTCATCTCGGCTCAATAAATACCATTAACGCTGCACCTGGAATAGTCAATCCTGTCAGTATTCACGACCAATTTATGAAGTCGGTTGAGTACTATGTGAAGTCATAAGGTGTTTTTTGGGGGTAAGATTAACGCAAAAGGAAGAAGAGAAAGATGAAAGAAAGCGTCTTTTAGAATAACGATTTCTCCCTTTTTTTCGGTTAAAAAAAGGCGAGAAGTCAGTTTTTTTGGATAAATAAGCATTATTCTTTAATTTGATGCAATTTTTTATCTTTTCAAATTCAATTTTGTATGGCTGAAAAGTTACTTTTTTATTGAAACACTGCGATTTGTGCCTTACTTATTGAGGAATTCTTTTTCTGCTGGATTTTATGATAGGTTTTATGATATAAAGCGCACGAAAATCTTCTTTTTCATCTTGCGTCTTTCTGGCATCTTGATGAAAACGAATGATTTACTCTTATTTTTTATTAAAACTCACACACTTATCGACACATATTCCGGGGTGCTTTTTCTTTTATTTAGAGAGGGTCGGTGATATGGGATAGGTGGAGGCCTAACCCCAAGAGGATGTAAAATGGCTACTGTTTCAATGCGCGACATGTTAAAAGCGGGTGTTCACTTCGGTCACCAAACACGTTTCTGGAACCCAAAAATGAAGCCTTTCATTTTCGGTTCACGTAACAAAGTTCACATCATTAACCTTGAAAAAACAGTTCCTATGTTTAATTCCGTATTAACGGAAGTAACCAAGGTTGGCGACCGTAAAGGGAAGCTTTTGTTCGTTGGAACAAAGCGTGCTGCAAGTGATGCTGTTAAATCAGCAGCTCAAAGCTGTGATCAATTTTATGTAAACCAACGCTGGTTAGGTGGTATGTTGACTAACTGGAAAACAGTTCGTCAGTCTATCAAGCGTCTAAAAGAATTAGAAGCTCAGTCTACAGATGGCACATTTGACAAATTAACCAAAAAAGAAGCGCTCATGCGCACCCGTGAGATGGAAAAGCTTGAGAAGTCTCTTGGTGGTATTAAAAATATGGGTGGTTTGCCTGATGCTTTGTTTGTCGTCGATGCTGATCACGAGCACATTGCAGTAAAAGAAGCCAATAATCTGGGTATTCCAGTTTACGCTATCGTGGATACAAATTCAGATCCAGACGGTGTGGATTTTGTTATTCCAGGTAATGATGATGCGATTCGTGCCGTTCAACTTTATGTGAACGCAGCCGCTCAAGCCTACAAAGAAGGCCGTAACCAAGACATCGTTACACAAGCTGAAGACGAATTGGTTGAAGTTGCAGAGTAAGACCCTTACTCGTTAAGCGAATTCTTAGTCTCCAGCGCGAATGCTCTGGTCCTAAGTTGGTGATTAGGGGCCCCTTGTTGGCCCCTATTTTTTGTCCAAATAAATTAATTTTGAAATTGAGGATTTAATAATGTCAATTACCGCGGCCATGGTAAAAGAGTTACGTGAGCGTACTGCTGCAGGCATGATGGAATGCAAAAAAGCCCTTGTTGAAACCAATGGCGACATCGAGCTTGCGATTGAAAACATGCGTAAAAGTGGCGCTGCGAAAGCCGCTAAAAAGGCAGGCAACATTGCAGCTGATGGCAGCATCATCATTAAAGAAGCCAACGGTGTGGCTGTTTTACTTGAAGTCAATTGTCAAACCGATTTCGTTGCAAAAGACACCAACTTCGTTTCATTTGCAAATGAAGTTGCAGATGCGGCACTCGCTTCAAAATTGTCTATCGATGATTTACAAGCCCAATTTGAAGATGCGCGTATTGCACTTGTGACCAAAATTGGTGAAAACATTTCTATTCGTCGCGTGGCGTATGTTGAAGGACAAGCTTTGGCAACGTACCGTCATGGTGAGCGTATCGGTGTTGTTGTCGCTGGAACGGGCGATGCTGAAATACTAAAACATGTCGCAATGCACATTGCTGCGTCTAAGCCTGAGTATGTTAACCCAGAAGATGTACCCGCAGAAGTGGTTGCCAAAGAGCAAAAAATCCAAATTGAAATTGCGATGAACGAAGGCAAGCCTGCTGAAATTGCCGAGAAAATGGTTGTTGGTCGTATGAAGAAGTTCACGGGTGAAGTGTCTCTTACGGGTCAACCGTTCGTCATGGATCCTAAAAAATCTGTGGGTGAAATTCTGAAAGAAAAAGGCGCAACGGTTTCTACTTTCATTCGTATGGAAGTAGGTGAAGGCATCGAAAAAGCGCAAGAAAAGAGTTTTGCAGAAGAAGTGGCAGCGGTACAGAAAGGTTAATTCCTTTAAAATAAAAGAATCCAAAAGACCGCAGCCCATTGCGGTCTTTTTACAATTGTATCCCCAGAAGTAACTCTCTAAAGGTAGTGAAAATGACAACAAATCCAAAACCCGCTTATCAACGCATTTTGCTTAAATTGAGCGGTGAAGCGTTACAAGGAAAAGAAGGCTTTGGGATTGATCCGGCTGTTCTTGATCGTATGGCACAAGAGATCAAAGAATTGGTTGAACTCGGTGTCCAGGTGGGTTTGGTTATTGGCGGTGGAAACATTTTTCGTGGGGCGGGTCTTGCTGCTGCAGGTATGAACCGTGTTGTTGGGGATCATATGGGTATGTTGGCGACAGTCATGAATGGTTTGGCCATGCGTGATGCTTTACATCGTGCTTATGTGAATGCAAAAGTGATGTCTGCCATTCCTCTTAATGGGGTATGTGACAATTATAATTGGTCAGAAGCTATTCGTGAATTGCGCAATGGTCGCGTGGTGATTTTCTCCGCGGGCACGGGAAATCCTTTTTTTACCACGGATTCTGCAGCCTGTTTACGTGGCATTGAAATCGAAGCAAACATTGTGATTAAGGCGACAAAAGTAGACGGTGTTTATACCGATGATCCTGAAAAAAATCCAGAATCGACACTTTATAAACATTTAACTTATGACAATGTTCTTGAAAAAGAATTAAAAGTAATGGACTTGGCCGCCTTTACTCTCGCTCGGGATCATGAAATGCCGATTCGTGTTTTTAATATGAATAAACCCGGTGCGCTTCGAAGAGTTGTGATGGGTGAAGAAGAAGGCACACTAATTAATAACGGTTAACCGAATTTATGGCATAATCGAGTCGTTTAAAAACATCTCCAAGGACATTCTCGTGATCAATGAAATTAACGCCGATTCGAAAGAACGCATGAAAAAAAGCGTTGAAGCCCTGAAGAGCCAGCTGTCAAAAATTCGTACGGGTCGCGCTCATCCTGCGCTACTCGATGGGCTGTCAGTTGACTATTATGGCGCATCAACACCGCTCAAGCAGCTTGCTTCAATCATTGCTGAAGACGCTAGAACTCTGGCGATCACTGTTTTTGATCGCTCTGTAACAAAAGCAGTTGAAAAAGCGATTTTAAGTTCAGATTTAGGTTTAAACCCTATGTCTGCGGGTACTGTTATTCGTGTTCCGTTACCTGCTTTAACGGAAGAGCGTCGTCGCGATCTTGTTAAGATTGTTCGCGCAGAAGCAGAGCAAGGGCGTGTTGCAGTACGAAATATTCGACGTGATGCGAACAGTGATCTCAAAATCTTGCTTAAAGACAAAAACATTTCGGAAGATGATGAGCGCCGCGGTCAAGAAGATATTCAGAAATTAACCGATGTTGCTGTAAAAGATATCGATCTGATTCTTGAAGCAAAAGAAAAAGAGTTGATGGAAGTTTAAGTCCTCCGACCCAACACCCAAGCTGTTTCAGAGGCGACGGGTATAAACTCAATTTCTGTTGCCTAAGCGCTGTGCTGACAGTACAGCGCTTTTTATTTGTGAAGGATAAAGGATGAACGCTCAATCTTCCCATCTCACAATAGAGCCGAGGCTTTTACCAAAACACATAGCGTTAATCATGGATGGTAATGGTCGCTGGGCTAAAGAGCGTGGAAAAGCACGAATGTTTGGACATAAAGCGGGGGTTGATGCACTTCGAAAGACGGTGTTAGGCGCTGCGCGAATGGGAGTTCAAGTTTTAACGTTATTTGCATTTAGCAGTGAAAATTGGCGTCGACCAGAAAAGGAAGTCTCTCTTTTAATGGAACTGTTTGTTTCTGTTTTAGGGCGTGAAGTGAAACGACTTCATAAAAACGGTGTGAAGTTTAATGTGATGGGTGATCTGACTCGCTTCAGTTCGACGTTACAGGAGAAAATCTCAGCAGCGCAGTTGTTGACAGAAAACAATACCGGTTTGATTTTAAACATTGCGGCCAATTACGGCGGACAATGGGACATTTTCCAAGCCGTTCAAAAAATAGCAAGACAAATCGAAAGTGGTGAAAAGCGGGCCGATGAAATCACTGAGATGGATATTTCTGATAATTTACTGACAGCCAACTTGCCGGATGTTGATTTGATGATCCGTACCAGTGGCGAGTGTCGTATTAGCAACTTTATGTTATGGCAGGCTGCGTACGCAGAGTTGTATTTTACTGACCAATTTTGGCCGGATTTTGATGAAGATAGCCTGCGTAAGGCCGTGGAATGGTTTATTCGTCGTGAGCGCCGTTTTGGTGATGCGAAGGAAAATACTGGGTCCATGTTAGAGATAAAATAGAAGGTATCTTTTGCTAAAACAACGCGTATTAACGGCATCCGTATTAGCGCCTCTGGCTGTCGCAGGGACATTCTTTTTACCCCTACCTCTATTTGTTTTTTCAGTGATGCTCATTGCTTTATTGGGACACTGGGAATGGCGAAAATTTGTATCTACGCCTTTTAGTGTTCTTAATATGATTGCTCCTGCGTGCATATTGATTGGCTCTTTACTGATTTTTCCTCTCGTTCAAAATGGTTTCGAAGGCCCTTTTTCTTGGGGAAGCGTTATCGTTTTGATGGGGGCACTTTGGTGGGTGGGGGTTTTCTTTATGCTTTTGAAATTTCCCAAAGGAGCTGCATGGTGGAAAAACAGTCCTTTACTCCAGCAAGTTTTCAGTGTTTTTACCTTGCTGCCGTTTTTGTGGAGTGTGATCTTTCTTCGTGCTTATAACTACGATGCTGAACCTTTTATGGGGGCCAAATTGGTGCTCTTGGTTTGCCTTTTAGTTTGGGCGGCGGACACGGGTGCTTATTTTGTAGGCAAACGTTTTGGGAAACGCAAAATGGCCCCATTTGTGAGCCCAAATAAAACCGTAGAAGGTTTAATTGGCGGGTTATTCTCTTCTGTGGGAGTCTCATTCGTTGCGGCTTTCTTTTTCTCTGTTCATTTTTCGTCTGTGTTTATGCTGCCTTTGATTGCGCTTATCACCTCTTTCGCTTCTGTGTTGGGGGATTTAGTTGAGAGCATGTTTAAGCGGGTGGCGGGCGTGAAAGACAGTGGAAGTATTTTGCCTGGGCACGGGGGGGTTTTAGACAGAATTGACAGTTTAACGGCTGCATTCCCTGTTTTCTCTGTCTTGTATTTTATGTTTGTACAATGATGTTGACGGCTGCTTTTTTAAAAGTGGCCTTTTTTCGTTATTCATAATGATTAGAGCTTTCAATGCGTAATTTAACGATTCTTGGTGCTACGGGTTCAATTGGGACGAGCACATTGGCTGTTGTCGAAAAAAATATTGACGCTTATAGGGTGTTTGGATTGGCAGCGGACACCAATGTAGACAAAATGCTCTCTTTATCCTTAAAGTGGAAACCTCGCTTTGTTGCGATGAACAATGAAGCGGCGGCCAAGAGATTACATTTAGCATTGAAAGCGGAAGGCTCTAAAACACAAGTGCTTGTCGGTATTGAAGGGCTTTCTGTACTGGCGTCACACCCTGATGTAGATTGTGTGATGGCGGCGATTGTGGGAGCGGCGGGTTTGCTTCCTACGATGGCGGCCGTCAAAGCAGGAAAGCGTGTTTTATTGGCGAATAAAGAAGCCTTGGTCATGTCGGGTGCGTTTTTTATGAACGCGGTGCATGAGCACGGCGCCGAGCTGCTTCCTGTCGACAGCGAACACAATGCGATTTTTCAATGTTTGCCCTCCGGTGTTCAATCTTCTCTTGGACGCTGTTCTCTTGAAGAGCATGGCATCAGTTCGATACTTTTAACTGGATCTGGCGGTCCATTCCGCTTTACTGAATTGTCTTCTTTATATAATGTCACTCCATCTGAGGCGATTTCACATCCTAATTGGTCAATGGGACCTAAAATCTCGCTGGACTCTGCGACCATGATGAACAAAGGATTAGAATACATTGAAGCGAGGTGGCTTTTTAATGCGGCGCCTTCAGAGCTCGATGTTATTATTCACCCTCAATCTGTTGTGCATTCGATGGTGCAATATAGAGACGGCTCCGTGCTTGCGCAAATGGGGCGTCCAGATATGTGTACACCCATAGCCCATGCCTTAGCCTATCCTAAGCGCATTGATGCAGGTATTAAACCTTTAAATTTTAGCGAAATTTCGGAACTCACCTTTATGAAACCCGATTTTAAACGATATCCTTGCTTGAAATTGGCCATTGATGCGTGCGCTGCTGGACAAGCGGCCACGACGATTTTAAATGCAGCGAATGAAGTGGCGGCAGAGGCGTTTTTGACCGGAAGAATTGGTTTTATGCAGATTGCACAAATCACCGAATCGGTTTTACAAGAAGCGTCTTTTGGCGCCCTTAGCTGTATTGAAGGTGCGTTAGAGTTTGATTTTAAAGCAAGGATCCTGGCAAACAATTGGGTAGTGAGGTTAGCACCATGAGTGGTATTTTATGGAATTTTGTGTTTTTTATTCTTTCTCTTGGTATTTTGGTCGCCATTCATGAATATGGACACTTTTGGGTTGCGAGGCGTTGTGGCGTAAAAGTCGAACGTTTCTCCATCGGGTTTGGTAAAGCACTTTGGAAGCGTGTGGGTAAAGATGGGACGGAATACACTTTGGCATTGATCCCGCTTGGCGGGTACGTCAAAATGCTGGATGAACGTGTGGATGATGTCCCTGAAGACATGAAAGACAGGGCATTTAATAACCGTCCTCTTTGGCAACGAAGTGCCATTGTTGCTGCGGGTCCATTTGCTAATTTCGTGTTTGCTTTTTTTGTGTATTGGCTTGTGATGATCATCGGGGTCCCCGCGCTCAAGCCGGTGATTGGTGAGGTTATCCCTCAATCGATTGCAGCGAAGGCAGGACTTGAAAAAGGAATGGAACTTGTTGGCGTCTCTGGTATCAAAACCTCTGATTGGCAATCCGTTAACTTGCAGTTTATTGCCCATATGGGTGACGATGAAATGCGCTTATCTGTAAAACCAGAGGCCAGCGCCGCTTTTACCTTGGATAAAAAATTAGATTTGGCGTCTTGGTCTTTTGATCCTGAGTCTCAATCTGCACTGAATACTCTGGGGATAGTGCCTTACACCCCCGCAGTGACAACGGTGGTGAACGAAGTCATGGAAGGAAGTGCTGCCCAGAAGTCTGGATTAATAAAAGGGGATCAAATTATTCAGATAAACGGTGAGTCGATTGAAAATTGGAAATCCGTGGTTGATTTCATTCGAACACATCCTAAAATGCTATTGAAAATTTCAGTCTTAAGAAATGGAAAAACAGAGGCTCTCTCTTTGCTTCCGGATGCGAAAAAAGAGGGGCAAATTGAGGTCGGTTATGCTGGGATCGCCCCAGTAATGGAGCCTTGGCCTGATTCTTATCGCTATACCCTGCAGTACAATCCGATTACCGCCATTCCTGCCGCAATGGATAAAACTTGGCATATGGTTGTTCTTACTGTAGAAATGATAAAAAAGTTGTTTACGGGCGATGTTGCTGTTAAAAACCTAAGTGGCCCCATCTCTATAGCGAAAGGCGCGGGGATGACTGCAGATTATGGTTTTGTATATTTCCTCGGTTTTCTGGCATTGATCAGTGTGAATCTTGGCATTATGAACCTTTTTCCTTTGCCTGTTTTAGACGGTGGACATTTGTTATTTTTTGGTATTGAGGCCCTGACTCGCCGCCCTGTTTCTGAACGAATACAAGAAATAGGATACAGAGTCGGCTCAGCCATTATCGTGGCGCTGATGGCCGTTGCATTATTTAACGATTTTGCTCGGTTGTAATTGTCAATATCTAGCTAGGAAAAGTCAGAGCAAACAATGTCGATGAAGAAACTATTACTGGCCTCTCTTCTTTTTTCAAAATCTGTGGCAGCGGAACAGTTTGCTATCGATGATATTCTTTTTGAGGGGTTGCAGCGCGTAAGTGTCGGTGCTGCGTTGCTTGCGATGCCTGTGCGCGTGGGTGATTCGATAAATGAAAAAGAGATTGCCGAAATCATCAAATCGCTCTTTGCGACAGGCAACTTTGAAAATGTTCGCGTATTTCGAGATGGTGACGTGCTGCTTGTTCGGGTTATGGAGCGTCCGACGATTGCAAGCATTTCATTTTCTGGAAATAAAGCGATTGAAAAAGAATTATTGTCTGAAAACTTAACCGCTTCTGGACTGCGCGTTGGTGAGGCACTGGATCGGACTTCTCTGTCAAACATTGAAAAAGGCTTGGAAGATTTTTATTACAGTGTGGGTAAATACAATGCGGTTGTAGACACAGTGATCACCCCTTTGCCAAGAAACCGCTCGGATGTGAAGTTTGTCTTTACTGAAGGGGTTTCTGCGAGTATCGACCAAATTAATTTTATAGGGAATGAGCGCTTTACTGATGAAGAGCTTAAATCCTACTTTAAATTACGCGCCGATGTTCCTTGGTGGAATTTTTTGGCTAACGAAAAATACCAAAAACAAGCTTTAGCGGGGGATCTTGAAAATTTAAAAAGCTTTTATCTTAATAAGGGTTTTTTGAAATTTAATATTCAGTCTACCCAAGTTTCTATTTCTCCTGATAAAAAAGGGGTTTACATCACGTTAAATATCGATGAAGGTGAACCTTATTCGATTTCAGATGTTCATTTTAGAGGCAACAACGAAGCTTCGCATTATGCGACCTTGTTAAATATCAAAACAGGCGACGTGTATAACGGCGATAAAATTACGGCTTTAGAAGAGCGCATTAAACGTGAATTGGGTGAACAAGGTTATGCCTATCCAAAAGTGCAAGCCTTCCCAGAATTCAATGACGATAAAAAAACGGTTGAACTCACCTTTAATGTTGAAACTGGAAAACGCGTTTACGTGCGTAAAATCAAGTTTTCAGGTAATCAAATAACCAAAGACGAAGTCTTGCGTCGAGAAATGCGCCAAATGGAAGGGGCTTGGCTCAATGTGAAATTGGTGGACACGGCCAAAGATCGTTTAAACCGTTTAGGCTTTTTTGAAACCGTGAATATTCGAACCTCACCGGTGCCGAATTCTGACGATCAAGTTGATGTGGAATATGTGGTAAAAGAAACCAATTCTGGTAGCGTTAACTTTGGTGTAGGTTACGGAACGGAGTCTGGGATCAGTTTTCAAGCGGGGCTTCAGCAAGATAACTTTGCAGGAACAGGAAACCGTTTTGGTGTGAATGCGATGGTCAACGATTATCAAAAGAATCTGACGTTAGATTTTCGTGATCCTTATTTTACCTTGGACGGGATAAGTCTTGGGGGGAAAATATTCTTCAATGAATTTGAAGCCTCAGATGCGAACATCGTTGATTATACCGACAGAAGTTACGGTACCTCACTGACTTGGGGTTTTCCTTTCAATGAGATAAATTACTTTGATTTTGCATTAGGGTATACGCACCGTGAAATTGAAAATCTAGGTGGATATTATCAAATAGAGAAGTTTTTGACCTCGATGGAAGACAATGTCACGGACAATGGCGGATTAAAAGTCAGTGATTTTGATTGGTCAATCAGTTGGACACGCAATAACTTAAACCGTGGGTTTTTCCCTACAGCAGGGAATTACCAGCGCGCCTCTTTTATGATGACCGTGCCAGGTTCAGATACACAGTATTTTAAAGCGCAATATGATTTAAGACAGTACGTTCCCTTAACTGAATCCCATGATTTTAGTTTATTATTTCGTGGACGATTAGGCTATGGGAATGGTTATGGAAACACCGGCAAAAATGATTATTTATTGCCGTTTTATGAAAACTTTTACGCCGGGGGATTTTCGACCTTGCGCGGCTTCCGCTCGAATACTGCGGGTCCAAAAGCGATATATGACCAAGGTGCAGGAAACAATCCAGCCTTGATCGGAAGTGATGATGCGGTTGGGGGGAATGCGACAGCATTGGCGAGTATGGAATTTATTTTCCCTACTCCTTTTGTGTCTAAAAGTTTTTTGCATTCATTGCGAACCAGTGTTTTTATCGATGCGGCGTCCGTTTGGGATACCGAATATGATTTAGGCGGCTCTCGTGTTATCAGTGGGCAAGAGTACATTTACGATTACAGCGATCCAACGAACTACCGTGCGTCATATGGTGCCGCCATTCAATGGCGTTCACCGATGGGTCCTTTGGTCTTTTCGTTGGCTAAGCCAATTAAGAAATATGAAGGCGATGATGAAGAGTTTTTCTCTTTTACCATCGGTCGTACATTCTGACTTTTAAACTAGGAGAAGACATTGAAACCATTTATTAAAGCTTCAGGTTTAGGCCTTGTTATTCTAACCACTTCTTTGTTTGCAACAGCGACGGAAGCGGCTCAAAAAATAGGTTTTGTGGCGACAGGCACCGTATTGTCACAAATGGCTAAAAAGAATAATGTCACTGAAAAACTTCGTAATGAATTTAAGGACAGAATTGCAGCTCTTCAAGCTGTTGAAGAAAAAATGAAAAAAGCCTTAGAGAAGCTCAAGCGTGATGGTGAAATGATGTCTGATACAGATCGCACTAAACTTCAGCGTGATTTGAAAGCGTGGGATTCAGACTTGAAATTAAAAGTCACAAATTTAAAAGAAGATGAGCGTAAACGCAGCACTGAAGAACAACAAAAGCTGATTAAAAGTCTTCAAGATGCAGTGAATCAAGTGGCGAAGAAAGACGGCTATGACGTCATTTTAGATAAACAAGCCGTATTGTTTTCAAATCCAGCCGATGATTTATCTGAAAAAGTTTTAAAAGCGGTTAAATAGGATTAAACATGCGGTCGATTACTCTTGCTGAATTAGCAAAAAAAATTGGTGCACAGTTGCTTGGTGATGGCAATGTTGCCGTGCATTCTCTTGCCGGTTTAGACAAAGCCAAAGAAGGGCAAATCACCTTTCTATCAAGCTCTCAATACCGAAAATATCTTTCTTCTTGTCAAGCAAGCGTTGTTTTGCTTAAAGAAGCCGATGTTCCGTATTGCAAAACCAATATGCTTGTGATGTCGAATCCTTATCTGGGTTATGCACTGACTGCACAATTTTTCGATACCACACCCGATTGCGCAACGGACATTGCCTCGACGGCCTATATATCACCCACAGCAACCTTAGGGATTGGTGTGAGTGTGGGCCATAATGCCGTTATTGAAGAGGGCGTTGTTCTTGGAGATCATGTGCAAATCGGAGCAGGATCTGTTATTGGGAAAAACACGACCATCGCTTCTGGTACGGCCCTTTGGGCAAATGTGACGGTTTATCACAATGTTCAAATTGGTGAAGCTTGTTTGATACAGTCTGGTGCCGTGATCGGTGGAGATGGTTTTGGTTATGCCAATGACAAGGGCCGTTGGATTAAAATTCCACAGATCGGACGTGTTGTGATTGGAAACCGTGTAGAAATTGGGGCGAATACCACAATTGATCGCGGTGCCCTTGAGGATACGGTGATTGCCGATGGGGTCATTATCGACAATCAATGCCAAGTGGGGCATAATGTCACGATCGGCGAAAATTCGGCGATTGCGGCAGCCAGTGCCCTGGGTGGTAGTTTGAAACTCGGATCTCATTGCACAATTGCAGGCGCTTGTGTCATTAATGGTCATATTGAGATTACGGACGGTGTGACTGTCACTGGGATGGGAATGGTGATGCGTTCTATCACCGAGCCTGGCGTTTACTCATCGGGGATCCCTGTTCAGGCGAACCGTGAGTGGCGAAAAATGACAGCAAGAGTAATGAAGATTGATGACTTCCATAAAAGATTGAAAGTTATTGAAAAAAAGACAATCTAGATCCTAGGTAAACTGTCTGTTATAGCCTGCTTTGATGGCAGATAAGCAACCTTTGTTGTTTATCTTTCCTCCATTGTGGGCTGTTTTCGTTCTTAACGGCAAATAATGTGCTTTCACACAGGAATAATATTTTGAGTCGCGAAAAAAACGTCTTGAAAATACACGAGATTAAAGAATTACTTCCCCATCGTTATCCTTTTTTGTTGCTCGATCGTGTTACCGATTTTGAAGCGGGTCATTTTCTTCATGCAATTAAAAATGTCTCGATCAATGAACCTCAATTTCTAGGCCATTTTCCACAGCTTCCCGTCTTTCCAGGCGTGCTTATTTTAGAAGCGATGGCTCAAGCAACCGGTTTATTGGCATTCAAAACATTTGGACTGCCCAATGACAATGAGCTCTATTATTTTGCAAGCATTGATAAAGCAAAATTCCGCGCCCCAGTGATCCCGGGTGATCAATTGGTGTTGGAAGTGGAGTTTTTGAGAGATAAGAAAGACAATATTGTTGCACGCCAAGGTATTGCTGCATTTCGAGGCGTTGCAAAAGTGGACGGCAAGACGGTTTGCTCTGCTGAACTTAAATGTGCGAGAAGAGAGTACTAATAGTGATTCATGGATCAGCTCAAATTCATCCAACGGCCATTGTTGAGAAAGGGGTGATTTTAGGCGCCAATGTAAAAATTGGCGCTTTTTCTTTTATCGGAACTGGCGTGGAAATCGGCGATGATACGGAAGTGAAAACACATGTTGTAATCAAAGGCCCGACAAAAATTGGAAAAGAAAATAAGATATTCCAATTTGCAAGCATTGGCGAAGATTGTCAGGATCTGAAATATGCGGGAGAGCCAACAAAATTGCACGTTGGCGACCGCAATATCATTCGTGAAAGTGTCACTATGCACCGTGGTACAGTGCAAGATTGTGGTAAAACGCGTGTAGGAAATGATAATTTATTCATGGTTAACGCCCATGTCGCACATGATTGTGTTGTTGGAAACCACTGTATTTTGGCTAACAATGCCACTTTAGCTGGGCATGTGCTTTTAGATGATCATGTGATTGTTGGCGGAATGACAGCCATTCATCAATTTTGCACCATCGGCATCCATGCCATGTTAGGGGGAGGCTCGATTGTTGTGCAAGATGTGCCGCCCTATGTGATTGGGCAAGGGAACCACTGCATTCCTTTTGGCGTGAACCTCGAAGGCTTGAAACGTCGAGGTTTTGAAAAAGAAGAGATTAAAGCGATTCGCTCGGCCTATCGTGTTTTGTATCGTTCAGGTTTGGCGTTAGAAGAGGCCAAAGAAAAAATCGCAGAAATGGCAAAATCAGCGCCATCCTTGAAGGTTTTTGTTGATTTTTTTGCCGTCTCAACACGCGGCCTCATCCGCTAATGTCTTTCTCCCTCGTCAAAACGTCGATAAAAAACAAGCCCCTCAGAATCGGTATTGTTGCCGGAGAACTGTCCGGTGATATTTTAGGGGCGGGTTTTATCAATGCGGTGAGAATGCGTTATCCTGATGCGCAATTTGTTGGGATTGGTGGACCCAAAATGAAAGCCTTGCACTGTGAAAGCCTTTTTTGTCTTGAAGAGCTGGCGGTCATGGGCATTGTTGAAGTGTTAGAACGCCTGCCTCGTTTGTTCAAAATCAAGCGGGCTCTGGTCGCCGCTTTTATTGATAATCCTGTGGATGTCTTTGTGGGGATTGATGCCCCTGATTTTAATCTTCGTCTCGAAAAAACCCTCAAAGAACATGGAATTAAAACCGTTCAATATGTGAGTCCGAGCGTGTGGGCTTGGCGTCAAAAACGCATCTTTAAAATTGCCCAGGCGACCGATCTCGTTTTAGCTTTATTGCCCTTTGAAAAAGCCTTTTATGATGATTTTAAAGTGCCATGCACGTTTGTGGGTCACACTTTGGCCGATGACATTCCGATGGACAATGAAAAAGGACAGGCGCGTGCCTTATTAGGGCTTGATCAAAAA
Source organism: uncultured Enterovibrio sp. (assembly GCA_947041315.1). Taxonomy (GTDB): domain Bacteria; phylum Pseudomonadota; class Gammaproteobacteria; order Enterobacterales; family Vibrionaceae; genus Enterovibrio. The sequence continues at coordinate 9,037 of CAMRDW010000006.1, read as the reverse complement.
GGGCGTTATCTTGCGGTCTTGCCTGGAAGTCGAAGCGCAGAAGTGCGTTTACTTGCACCTGTTTTCATTGAAACTTGCAAAAAGTTAAAAGACATCTATCCCGACTTGCAATTTGTTGTGGCCCTTGTGAATGACAAGCGCCGTGCTCAATTTGAGTTGGCCTGGAAAGAAACGGCCCCCTCACTTGATTTTATTTTGGTGAATGACACGGCCCGAAACGTAATTAGCGCGTCAGATGTGGTGCTTTTAGCCTCGGGTACTGTGGCTTTAGAATGCATGCTCATTAAACGGCCGATGGTGGTTGGGTACAAGGTCAATGCGATCACCGCCTTGCTTGCTAAATGGATGCTAAAAACAAAATTTGTGTCTTTACCCAATATTTTGGCAGGACGGCAATTGGTGTCAGAATACCTTCAAGATGCGTGTCGTTCTGAGGCCTTGGTTGAAGATATCTCCTCTCTTTTAGAAGGTGAAAACGAAGCGTTAATGCAGGAATTTCGCCTCTTACATGAAACCATTCGCTGTAATGCGGATCAATCCGCAGCCAATGCAGTCTTGAAATTAATAGGGCGATAAGCCATGAAATTTGAACCCTTTGTTTATCCTACAGCACACCTTATCGCGGGGGTTGATGAAGTTGGGCGTGGTCCCTTAGCGGGAGATGTCGTTACGGCGGCGGTGATCTTAGACCCTCAAAATCCCATAGAAGGTTTAACCGACTCAAAAAAATTAACTGAAAAAAGACGAGAGGTTTTGTTTGATGAAATTAAAGCAAAAGCCTTGAGTTGGTCTTTAGGGCGCGCAACGCCTGAAGAAATAGACGCGCTTAATATTCTTCATGCCACCATGTTGGCGATGGAGCGCGCGGTTGCGGGTCTTTCCATTAAACCTGATTTTGTATTGATTGATGGAAACCGAATTCCGAAAGGGCTTTCTATTCCCAGTGAAGCGGTCGTAAAAGGCGATTTACGGGTTCCTCAAATCAGCGCTGCGTCTATTTTGGCCAAAGTGGTTCGAGACCGAGAGATGTTGCTTTTAGATGAAAAGTACCCGCAATACGGTTTTGCAAAACACAAAGCTTATCCGACGAAAGCCCATCTTGATGCCATAGAAAAACACGGTGTGACTCCAGAGTATCGAAAAAGTTTTAAACCCGTTAAAAAAGCGCTAGGCATCCTTTAATGCCTTCTTTTTTTATGCCCAAGATATTTGAAGACGCAGCTGGCCGCCAAGGATGTCAATCCCCAGAGCACAGATAAATGCGGTGTTTGGCTTTTGAAACCCAGCCCAACTCCTCTGCATTTTTAAAGGTGACGGCGATACACCGAATGCATGCGTATTCTTTGCCTTTTTTCTCTTTTTAGTAACCTAAGAGCACTATGTCTGAGCCTCGTTTTATTCATCTTCGCGTTCACAGTGACTATTCCATGGTTGATGGACTTGGAAAAGTGAAAGCCATCGTTAAACAAGTCGCAGATCAAAATATGCCAGCGATGGCATTGACTGATTTTACCAATTTGTGTGGATTGGTGAAGTTTTACAATGCGGCGCAAAGTCAGGGTGTTAAACCTATCATTGGGGCTGATTTTAAAATGCAGTTAAATGCATTTGGAGATGAGTTGTGTCAGTTGACAGTGCTTGCTGCAAACAATGTGGGGTATAAAAACCTGACTTTATTGATATCAAAAGCCTATCTTCGTGGACATATCCAGCACCAACCTGTCATCGACCAAGAGTGGTTAACGGAGTTAAAAGAAGGACTCATCCTTTTGTCGGGGGGGAGAAAAGGGGATTTGGGTCAGGCTTTGCTAAAAGGAAATACCGCCCTCGCGGATGAATGCGCTTCTTTTTACAAAACCCATTTTCCAGATGCTTACTACATCGAATTAACCCGTACTTCAAGGCCAGATGAAGAAGCTTACCTTCATTTTGCACTTGATTTTGCATCAAAAAATGACTTTCCCGTGGTGGCCACAAATGAGGTGTGTTTTTTATCGTCTGATTTGTTTGAACCCCATGAAATTCGTGTGGCCATTCATGATGGTTTCACACTGGTGGATCCACGTCGCCCGAAAAATTACAGTCCAGAACAATATCTTCGAACAGAAGACGAAATGTGCGCTTTGTTTGAAGACATTCCTGAAGCGATTCAAAATACAGTGGAAATTGCAAAGCGCTGTAACGTAACGGTCTGCCTTGGAAAATATTTCTTACCCAATTTCCCGACAGAAGGAATGGAAATTGGTGACTTTCTTATTAAAAAATCCAAAGAAGGCTTAGAGAAACGCCTTCAATTCTTGTTTCCCGACCCAGAAACGCGCAATGCACGCCGCCCGGAATACGATGTTCGCTTAGACGTTGAACTTCAAGTTATCAACCAAATGGGATTTCCTGGATACTTTCTCATTGTGATGGAATTTATTCAGTGGTCAAAGGACAATGGGATCCCTGTAGGTCCGGGACGAGGTTCGGGTGCGGGCTCTTTGGTCGCCTATGTATTAAGCATCACGGATCTTGACCCCCTTGAATTTGATCTTTTGTTTGAACGTTTTTTAAATCCTGAACGTGTTTCCATGCCGGATTTTGACATCGATTTTTGCATGGATAAACGAGATCAAGTGATTGATCACGTCGCCCAAATGTATGGGCGTGATGCGGTGTCACAGATCATTACCTTTGGAACGATGGCCGCAAAAGCGGTGATACGTGATGTGGGACGCGTGCTCGGTCATCCTTATGGTTTTGTGGATCGCATCTCCAAAATGGTCCCCCTTGAACCCGGTATGACCTTGGCAAAAGCGTTTGACGCTGAGCCTCAATTAGGGGAAATATACAAAGCCGATGATGACGTTCGAGAGTTAATTGATACTTGTCGTATTTTGGAAGGCTGTACCCGAAATGCAGGGAAGCATGCCGGGGGCGTGGTGATTTCACCCACAACCATCACCGATTTTTCGCCTATATATTGCGACAGTGAAGGCCATTTTCCGGTTACGCAATTTGATAAAAATGACGTTGAAACGGCGGGTCTGGTTAAGTTTGACTTTTTGGGTTTACGCACACTGACCATCATTGATTGGGCTTTGTCGATGATCAATCCTCGTTTAAAAGCCCAAGGGAAGCCGCCTGTTCAGATTGATTCTATCCCGATGGATGATGCGGCGTCTTTTCGTATTTTACAAAACTCAGAAACCACAGCGGTTTTCCAGCTTGAGTCCCGAGGGATGAAAGATCTTGTAAAACGCTTACAACCTGATTGTTTTGAAGACATGATAGCGTTAGTGGCTTTGTTCCGACCCGGTCCATTGCAATCAGGGATGGTGGATAATTTCATTGAGCGTAAACGCGGGCGTGAAGAGGTATCTTATCCCGATGAAAAATGGCAGCATGCCTCTTTAAAAGAGATTCTAGAGCCAACTTACGGCATTATTTTATATCAAGAACAAGTCATGCAAATCGCGCAAGTGCTCGCAGGGTATTCCTTGGGTGGCGCCGATATGTTACGACGTGCAATGGGCAAGAAAAACGCCGAAGAAATGGCAAAGCAGCGTGAGACCTTTGAAAGCGGTGCCGTCAAGAATGGCGTCGATGCCGAACTTGCCATGAAAATCTTTGACCTTGTAGAAAAATTCGCAGGGTATGGTTTTAACAAATCGCACTCCGCAGCGTACGCTTTGGTCTCTTATCAGACCCTTTGGCTTAAGACACATTTTCCGGCTGAATTTATGGCCGCTGTGATGACGGCGGACATGGACAACACAGATAAAATTGTGGGTTTGGTCGAAGAATGTCGGCGCATGAAAAAAACCTTGTTGCCTCCAGATGTGAATGCCGGGCTATATCGTTTTAATGTGAATGAAGACAATGAAATAGTTTATGGTATTGGGGCGATTAAAGGCGTTGGGGAAGCCCCCATAGAATGCATCATTAAAGCCCGTGAAGAAGGCGGTGTTTTTCGTGACTTATTTGATTTTTGTTCTCGTATTGATACGAAAAAAGTCAATAAACGCGTCATGGAAAAACTGATCCAATCAGGGGCGTTAGACCGGTTAGGGCCTCATCGCGCCGCGTTGATGGCCTCTTTAGAGGATGCATTAAAATCAGCCACTCAACATCATCAAGCTGAAGCATTTGGTCAAGCTGATATGTTTGGTGTATTAACCCAAGCCCCTGAAGACGTTGAATTTAAATATACACAAGTGCCCCCTTGGCCTGAAAAAACATGGTTAGACGGTGAGCGAGATACCTTGGGATTGTATCTGACAGGACACCCAATCAATCGCTACATCAAAGAGCTCAAACGTTACACGACCTGGCGTTTAGAAGATGCGCATCAAACGAAACGAGACGTGGTGTCTACCGTGGCAGGTCTTGTGATTGCGGTGCGTGTCATGACGACAAAGCGAGGCTCTCGTATTGGGATTTTGACGTTAGATGATCGCTCTGGTCGCATGGAAGTGATGTTGTTTTCAGATGTTTTGGATAAATATCTGGATTTCATTCAAAAAGATCGCATTTTAGTGGTTTCTGGACAAGTCAGCCTTGATGACTTTAATGGGGGCCTTAAAATGACAGCAAGAGAAGTGCTTGATATATCTCAAGTTCGTGAAAAATACCTACGTGGTCTTGCTATCTCTGTGATAGACAGGCAAATTGATGAAAAATTTTTCGAGCGATTTACTGAAATTCTAGGGCCACATCAAGCCGGGACTGTTCCGATTAATCTTTATTATCAGCGTGATGACGCGAGAGGAAAATTGGTTTTAGGAACGCAATGGCGAGTGACACCCGATGATAAATTAATCGACGATTTAAAAGCCCTGCTTGGCGAAAAACAAGTCGAGTTGGAATTTGATTGACATTCTTGCCTCCTTTTTTTTATAAGAGGCATTTAACAACTTAAACAGGATTCTTCTATGAGTCTTAATTTTCTTGAATTTGAACAGCCCATTGCGGAACTTGAAGCCAAAATTGAAGCCCTGAGGGTTGTCACGAAACGCGGTAACAGCACGGAGTCTGTCAATCTTGATAAAGAAATAGAGCAATTGGAAAGCAAAAGCGCTGAATTGACGAGAAAAATCTTTAGCGATCTAGGGGCATGGCAAGTGGCGCAATTGGCTCGACATCCACGCAGACCTTATACCTTAGATTATGCTGAACTTATTTTTACTGAATTCGTCGAATTGGCCGGTGACCGAGCCTATGCCGATGACAAAGCCATCGTGGGTGGAATGGCCCGTTTGGATGGACGTCCTGTGATGATCATCGGTCATCAAAAAGGCCGTAAAACCCGTGAAAAGGTGGTGCGAAATTTTGGCATGCCAAAGCCTGAAGGATACCGTAAAGCCTTGCGTCTCATGAAAATGGCGGAGCGTTTTAATATGCCAATCATCACCTTTATCGATACAGCAGGGGCTTATCCTGGCATTGAAGCTGAAGAGCGTGGTCAATCAGAAGCCATTGCTCGGAATTTAAAAGAAATGTCTGGTTTGAACGTGCCTGTGATTGTGAATGTCGTGGGAGAAGGGGGCTCAGGTGGCGCTTTGGCCATCGGCGTGGGTGATTTTGTCAATATGCTTCAATATTCGACTTATTCTGTTATTTCTCCTGAAGGTTGCGCTTCTATTTTATGGAGAGACTCTAATAAAGCCCCTCAGGCGGCAGAAGCGATGGGCATGACCGCCTCGCGTCTTTTGGAGCAAAATCTGATTGATGCTGTGATTGAAGAGCCCATGGGCGGCGCTCATCGAAACCAAGCCAAAACGGCTGAAAACATCAAAGCCCAAATCATCAAACAGCTTGATGAATTAATGAGTTTTGATGTCGCAAGCTTAAAAGAGCGTCGTTTCCAACGTTTAATGAGTTATGGCTACTGTTGATATACCCAAAGTAATTGACGCTGCACGTCGCCCAGAGCCACGTCGCTTCAAGCTTGACCGCTCAAATACATCAGCCGATCACATGGCGGATTTTTGCAAGTGATAAGGGGCTTTTGCCCCTTTTTTTATGAAGCCTCTTTTTTTTATCACGCCTTTAAAGACAAAAACACCGACTGTGATCTTGCCGTGAATCGCTTATTTTTTCACCTTCTTTGATTGTTATATCTTTTCTTTATCATGAGAGTAAACAGACGTATGTTTTCTTTGTTTGAAAATGCCCTTGATGCGCATACCCACACGCCGCGTCAAATTATTTTGGCATTGAGTGGTGGGTTAGATTCTCGGGTTATGCTCCGTCTTTTAGGCCGTTACCGAGACATTCATCCTCAACATTCTTATTTGATTGTTCATGTTCATCATGGTCTAAGCCCCAATGCTGATGCTTGGATGACACAATGCCAATCTTGGTCAAGGGCGCTTGGATTCGCTTTTGAAGGTTTGTTTGTCAGGATAGAAAAAAAAGGTGAAAGCCTTGAAAAACAAGCAAGAGATGCAAGATACCGCGCGATTGAAAGCGTCATGCAAGCGGGGGCTTTGGTTTTAACCGCTCAGCATGCGGACGATCAAGTGGAGTCTTTTCTTCTTGCATTAAAAAGAGGGAGTGGTCCTGCTGGATTGGCGGCCATGCCTGAGACTCGTCTGTTTGGGGAGGGCGTGTTATTTCGTCCCTTTTTACAGGTATCCCGTGATGAAATCGCAAAATATGCAGCTCAAGAGGGGCTTGTTTGGCTGGAGGATGAAAGTAATTTAGATTGTCGATTTGATCGAAATTTTATTCGCCATGCATGGCTTCCTTTGGCACAAGAAAGATGGAAAGGCCTCAATAAAGCCATTCATCGCGCTGCCGCTCTTTGTGCAGAACAAGAAAATTTGTTAGATGAATTGCTGATGGAGCATGATAAAAAAGTGCTTAGCAAAGAAGGAACACTTTTAATTGGGGTTCTTAAAAAACATTCGTTGCGCCTTCAATCGGCTCTTCTTCGTCGTTGGTTTAAGAAAAGAACCCATATGGCGCTTTCGTATGCTCAGTTGCAACAGGTTTTTCATTGCGTGATGGACGCAAGTGAAGACGCTAACCCAAAAATAAAAATAGGGGAATGGCAAATCCGTCGTCATCAAGAGGGCTTGTATATTCTTCCTTTTTTTTCTGATGTTGCTTTGTGGGAAAGTGAGCTTAAAACTCAAGTGGAATTGATACTGCCAGATGATATAGGGCACCTGTATTTGACTTTAGACTCAGCAGAGCAAGGCTTAAAATTAAGAGAGCCTGATGAAAATGAAGCGGTGAGTGTCCATTTTGATCCTCAAGGTCTTTGGGCTCATCCTCTTGGACGGCAGGGAAAACGGAAATTAAAAAAATTGTTTCAAGAATACGGTGTTCCGACTTGGGCGCGTAAAAGAACCCCACTCATTTTTTATGGAAAGCACCTCGCTTGTGTGGCCGATTTATTTGTGTGCGAGGGATTTGAAGGAAAAATGCTCACATTGCTTTGGAAAAAAGACGCAGATGAGACCCGATAAGCATCCGTTGATATTTCCTCTTTTTTAAATCGACCCAAAAGGGAGGAGAGGAGCCCAAAGGATATAAAAAAGAAAATTTATATTCAGTCTAAATTAACTTGTTCTTTCTTGGATGCTATTTAAAAAAAGGCTGGAAATGTTTTTATTTATAAAAAAACTGTAATCTTTGTTTTTTCCATTTAGTTCTATTTTTGTTTCTTTTTTTGTCATGTTTTGTAGCGTTTGTTTTGATATGTTAATAATAATTTTCTCATTAACTTGGTCATCATGATTAAATGAACGCTCTATTTTCACAAGGTTAAGGCTTTCAGACTCGATTGACGCTTCATTGATTAAATACCAATTTTTAAGCTGTAGTTTTATATGTATTTGGATCAGTTTAAGCTTGTCCTTTTTATCAAAGGAAGCCCGTAAATAATAATGGGTATTTTTATGAAATTTGTCTTCAAAAAGCGCCGTGTTTAACCATACATAATCTTCCGTTGCTTCTTCTTTATAAAGAGGAGAGATTTTAGGTAATATGACATTATTGGCTTGGCTAATACTGTATTTTGACAGGTATGTCCCACCGAGAAAACTTATAAAAAACAAACAAATTAAGAGCGTTTTCATTCTATACCCAAAGTAATTGAAGATGCGTGTAGGCGCCAAGCGAGTGAAGCCCCTGAGCATAGATGGACTCTGTTATTAGGCTGAACGAGCGTCGCCAACACCCACGCAGCTTCAAAGGCGACGGGGATATCTCTAATATGAGTAACGCCGCATGAAAAAAGAGAACGTTCGTTATTTTAATATGCAGGTAACTGCATTGAAAATAGGCAAAAACAAGGCGTGAGTTTCTTTTTGATGAAATGATAATATCAAGTTTAGGATGGAGAATAAATAGATCATTTCACTTTTTTTATTTTGTGTGTTTATTTTGTTCTTTGTTATTCTGGAGGTGCATTAGAGATCTTCTGACTCTGGAGGATAGAGAGATACAATGTTCAGACTGCATTTTAATATTAATAATCTGTTTTTTATAAAAAAGTTTTTTCTATGAGAAATGCATAAAAAAAGAACACCTCATGTGGATAAGATCAAGATAAAAAAACAGGCTTAAAATCAAAAAGAAAGCATATTATTTTGAAATTAAGCCGATGAAATGAAAGTATATCGGGTTTAAGACATCTTATTTCATTTTGATTTATTTTTTCATTATACCCAAGATACTTGAAGATGCGCGCCTGCGGCCAATGAGTGAAGCCCCTGAGGAGATATACCCAAAAAAGTTGAAGATGCGCACCTGCGGCAAACGAGTGAAGGCCCTGAGCATAGATTTACTCTGTGATTGGCCTTGAGCGAGAGCAGCCAACACCCACGCAGTTTCAACGTTGAGGGGTATCAATGTCTTCATGATCGCTTATTAATAAATTGGCGGCAGAAAAGGCCGCATTTTCTCTTGTTACCATGGGGAGGGTTTCGTCTGATGCAATGGAATTTAATGTTCTAATCGCACAAGAAATAGCTTGAGGAATATAAGCTTGATCGCCACTGCCAATCTCTGCATAACGTTGTCGAATTAAAGCGCAACAGTC
>CAMRDW010000005.1 GCA_947041315.1 uncultured Enterovibrio sp. | reverse complement strand
GACGGGTATAGAACAAAAAATGAAGCGGCGAACCCGACGTGCTATTTTTTTTCAAAGCGCGAATTGATGCATAATATTGTTACCGCTCAATGCATTCACTTATTAAATATTGGATGGATGTTCATGCGAAAGGCAGATTTGAGGCCCTGTTGCAATGTCAAGGGCCTTGGGTGTCTGTGTTAAAATTTATAACTCATTCCCATTATGAATTGATTGGCCTTAATAATAGGGTTATTGATGTTTTTGTATTCTACATTTAAACCCAAACCAGAATTAAACCGACTTTCAAGTCCTAAAGATCCTTCAAAACCTGCATTTGAATCCTCTTTAGATACTCTGTTTATCGTGTAATCCAGTGTATAATTATTCGCGCCCAACTTTGTATAAATATAATTATTTGAGCTCAATGGATATTGAAGAAACAAATTGATTTTAGGGCCAGAAAAACGAGCATCTTCTATTTCTGCTACTTGAGCCACAATAAAACTGCCTATGCCACCAACAGCAGATGTCCACCCGCCTTCAATACCAATATAGGGGTTCATCATATAACGATAATAAGCATCAATATTGAACGCATCACCGTCGTTCGTGGTTTGATTTAACTTGAATTCTTGATTACCGTAACCAAGAGCAACACCAAGCAGATGCTCAGAAAATGAATAAGAGGAAAATAGAATTAAAAATAAAATGGATAAGGGTCTGCTCTTCATATATAACAACCTTATTAAATAAATTTAATAACCAATCTCTGTTAATAAATAAGCGATATTTTATTTTCTCATGTGCTTTTGAAACATTGAACGACTTTAACATACAAAACACCACAATGGATAAAAACAGCAGGATATTTAAGGTGTGCAGCCCCCCTGATGTTAAAACCCTCAATGATACCCGTCGCCTTTGAAGTTGCGTGCTTGTTGGCTGCGCTCTCTCAGCCCAATCACATATACCCGTCGCTTTGAAGTTTCATGGGTGTTGGCCGCTCTCGCTTAAGATCAATCACATAGTCTCTCTATGCTCAAAGCCTTCACTCGTTTGCCGCCTACACGCATCTTCAAGTGTCTTGGGTATATACCTCTATGCTCAGGGGCTTCAATCGCTTGGTGCAGGGGCGCAACCTCGCGCGTCTTGGGTATAAAAATACCTTCTCTTTTAGACTTCAATTCAGCCTAAAAAAGAGACGCCAGAATGGGCCTCTTGGTCATGAGAAGACTATTTTTCGCGTTTAGGTTGTTTGTAGGTTTTTCCTGCCGCGGCGTAAGTATCGCGGTTTTTAATTCCGAATTGGGTATAGAAAAACCAAGCAACAAACAAGATCACAGGCTCATCTAAATACATGACATGTTCTACGAACTCTTCTTCTACGCCCTGATCATTTTCTTCTAAAAAGACATGATAAATACGCTTTTTACCCTGAACTTCGGCAAGAGAGAATTGCCCTGCCAAGGCCTTGGCTTCTTGTTCAATTTCTTCAATTTGACAGGTTTGAAGCATTTCTAATGCTTCAGGTAAATTGGCAGTGCAACAGAGCGATTTTATCAAAAGTTCAAAATTTTCTTGTTCCATCGGAGATCTAAATACCTATTGATGATGTTTAAAGGAATGCAAAGAGAATGGGTTTTTTTCTTCTAAATTAAAAGATATTTACCCGTCGCCTTTGCAAGCTGAGCGGATGTTGGCGAGTGTTCGCAGTGCCCACGCCGTTTCAAAGGCGACAGGTATAGGTGACGGGCCCTCTTTTCTTGCGTATCACTGTATTTTCATTGTCGGAACTTTGCCTTTTATTTTGAATATAATCAACCCTTGAATAAATATAATTTTATTCATTCTTTTTAAACGATTGCACAACACAAAAAACGACCTTAACCAAGCTTACTCGAGAGAGTTGAAGATGCGCTTGCGGCAAACGAGTGAAGATCTTTGCATCAATTTAGTCTGTGATTGCTCTTGAGCAAGAGCAGCCAACACCCACGCCGTTTCAAAGGCGAGGGGTATATATGAAATAAAATCAGATCGACAATTTAAGATCCCACCCTCCCGCTTACACCCACTTAAAAATCCATTCGGGTTTTAAGTGTGCCCCCTCTTCCTCTTCCTTCTTAACGCGCCTGTGCGCTCTCCAGAAAATTAAAAGCAAAACCTAGATCTGCTCGATAGGTTATTTATTCGTTAATAAAAAAAAACATATACACAAATCCATCGAAACCAGAAGCCTTAAAAAAACACACCAAAAAAAAGAATATATGGGAGCAAGATTTCTTTTATGGCATCTTTATTTCTTGCAATGGGAAGGTGTTCATATTGCCCTTAAATATTTTGCATTAATTGCAATAAATTATTTGTAGCTCGTTGAGCTGTAATATATTTTAGAAAAAAGAAATGATACGAATTTTTGACTAATGGAACTATGTTATGAAAATTAAACTTTTAGCCCTTCTTATCGGTGGGAGTTTTTTCAGCTCAACGGTTTTGGCCGCTGAAACGACGTTGCCCGAAATGGCGGAAAAAACCTTTGCAACACTCAACCACATGCAATCATTGGCGAAGCTACCAGAAAATATCATTGAGCATGATGGCCAACAGTTTCTGCAATATAACGGAAAAGTGTATCGCCTTAACCACGAGCAATCTCCTTTTTTTCCATTCGATGATTCAAACGGCGAATACAGTGCCGCGTTTCCCTTTATCGGTCCTGAATGGGAGTATGTTTTTTATAACGGCGGTTTTTATTTATTACATCGTGAATTTGGCCTGATGACCCCTGAAGATAAAGGCTGTTACATTGAATATCTTCCTGCACTCTTTGAGAACAATGAGTTAATACAAAGTGTTGTCACTTCTGATTGTGGCGATTTGACCATGCCCAGCATTTCAGAATTTAAAACAGGCTCCGTGTCTGATGTCGCTGTTGAACTTGTTTGGGATGACAGCGTTAAAGGCAATGAGTATAAAATCCAGTTAACCTCAACAAAACCGGGTGAGTCTTCAATTACCTTCAATTATTCGGCTCAGCATTCTGGTTTTTATATCGCAGATCTTGAAGCCGATACCCAATATAAAGCGAAGTTAATTGAATGTAATCACTTAGGATGTGATGAGAAAAGTTTTTCTTTTAGCACATTACCATCACGTTTAAGTTATAACGACAATCGTAATGCAGTAAATCATTTATCGGGAAGCCTAAAAGCAAATGTGGCTTTCGCACAAACCCACACCAGTGTTGCCCCCTATGGCAACGATGAGCTGATGCACCCAAATTTAGTCATGCATCGCGAAAGTTTGTTGCTTGTGACGCCTCAAACAAATAACCGGAATCACTTATGGGTTGATGTTGAGGTTGATGGCGTGAGTATGGGACGTTTCGCAATGCGTCCACCAACGGCTTTACCGGATACGGATCAACCCGACAACGGCAAAAGCAAAGTGATATTCTCTCATCACGCATGGAGTTTGCCATTAAAGTGGGAATGGATGAAGCCAGGCTTATCATTGCGTTTCACTGATAATCGTGAGCGAGAAGGTGAACTGACTCAAGACATGTTGGTCTTTTCTGGCGCGCCTGAATTAATTATTCAAAATATTGATATTGGTATGTTGGTTGAGCCGCATGGCGGGTACGACATGATCAATGATATGGAGCAGCTCGCAACCGATTATTTTCAAAAGATCCCAGTTTCTAAAATGATCATGGCGGATTATACGCCATTTCATCTTCGAAAAGTCACCTTACCTAATGGCCAGGTTTACACAAGAGCCAGTGAAGATGAAAATCCGGGTTGGCAAGGCGGTGATATGCGCGGGGCGATTGGTAAAAATTTAGTCTCTATTGGTATTAATAATGCGAACTTTGGTATTGTTGACACGGCGGGCAACAATGCGCATTGGTCAAGGCCCTTTAGTCATATCACGTCGCATTATAGCCGCGGTCGTTACTTGTCTGAAAAGAACGAGGTTGTCACTTCAAATGTCGTAATACATGGCGGCAGTGGTGGCGGCGGTATTGTGACTTTAGATGAGTCTCGCGGTAACCAATGGTCGCATGAACTTGGACATAATTACGGTCGCGGTCATCATCCGGAGAATGCTTCTGTGCATGATATGGAATCAGGTTGGGGTTGGGATGCGCGTTATCAACGCTTCATTGGTAACCTACATTGGTCAGATAAGCCAGAAACAGTCACGAACGAAAACAGTGGTGAAAGCGTTCCTCCCTTTGCGAATGAATTCCGTTTTATGCGTGAAGCGATGGCTGGCGGGGAACTCTCCTTAACAGGGCTTATCAGTCATTATACCCTAGAGCACCCGATGGCCACGCGTGTCACTCAAGATTGGTTTAATCGTTCAAATAACCTCGATTTAAACAGTGCAACAGGTTTTGTTCAATGGGATCACGATAGCCAACGTTATCAGGAATCAACCCCGGGCGCGGCTATACCAAAAGAGCAAGGCGTACCCGTGATCACTGTATTGGGTATTTACGATCCAACGGAAGTGAATTCAAGTCAGATTTATCCATTACTCTATTCAAATTACGGTCATTTATTTGATTTACCCGCCCCAAGTCGTGTTGCCCCTCAACGTGAAGGTTGGGTATCGGTTGCCGAACTCAGTGAGACAGATCGTCATCAAACTGAATGGCAGACGATTAAAATAAATAATGAATGGTTACCGCTATGCCAGTTTAGTTACACCAACAGTAATGCTGAAATGGCTAATTTTGTGGGTTATGAAGATATTGAAACGGCGATGTGTCGTGTGTCTTCGGATATGTACTGGTCTGTAAACAATGAACGTGAAGTACCCGTTTCTGCAACGAATGATTATCAGCTGCTCTCTTATAAAGCGGATCAAATCGGCAATGTTACTTATACCCCAACAGCTGAATTAGGTGAGAAGACCTTGTGTTCATTGGATAAATCAGGAACATCACATGATGGTGCTGGATTCACTGAAAATAATCAGTGTCTTCAAATTGCCAATGTTAAACATAACAATGGTGCTAATTGGGCATATGTAAACCATCAAGGTGGAATTAAACGCTATAGCTTCACTTCACAAAAACAGTGTCAATTAGTGGTTGAGGGTGAAAATGGCGATATGACTAATATTGCCTTAAATGGCCATCGTCATAATGATAATGAAAGCAATAAGTTCCATATTAATTTACCGACTGATAATCATCCAGCGCGTATTAGTATTAAGTGTATATCCGTTTCAGGAACAACATCTGTGCTAGACAGTGTTGCAACACCACGTAACCCTGCTGCTGATGATTTAAAAGGCCCTGTCATTATTGGTCAGGAACATGGATATAAAGTACTTGAATCAGCAATACCGAATGGTTGGTTTGCACACACGCCGGAATTTAATCCAAACACCTTTTCTCCACGGGATCGCAATGTTTTAGCGACCCTGAAAATGAACAATAAAAAATACAATATTTGTCGATTCCCAATAACCATTAATGATGTTGTTCAAACCGTCCATGGTTATGTAGAAGAGATTAATCACGGTGATTTCCAATGCACTGGCGGAACGGAAATTACAGTGAATGATGCGCAAGGCGCGCGTTCATTATTCTCACCTATTAATCAATTTGAATGGATGTCAATGAATGATCCTAAAAAAATAGGTCAAAAAATTAAAGCGACGCAAGGGAGTGATGCGAAATTATGCAGCACAACCCAAACCGGTTTTTATGGCGCAGGTTTTGTTAATACGGCAGGACAATGCACCCAAGTACCGGGTATTCAATGGTCAAATGGCCTCCATTGGACTTTCGCTAATCGTTTTGCAGAATACATTTACCGTTAATTAAAATGAGGGTACTCCAGATATTTGGCGTTGCAGACGGGAAGCTAAACGAAAAGTCCATCAGCATAGATGCACTGTTTGAATGAGCTGAATGCGCGAGCCAACAAACCTGCAGCCTCAAAAGCGACGGAAAAAAAGCATAGCCCTTCAAAGGGCTATGTTTTTTAGAAGGTCTCTAACACACTGGGATCCGTGATAGTCAGCGTAGTTCCATCCGAATTGAGAAATGACAAAATTTGAGACTGCATTTCTCTTGTGACGGAAGGAAACCCCTTAGACGAAAGTAAAGAGGAATGATCTCCTTCATTAAAGAGAGCCGCATTGCGTACTTTTTTATTTTGAATTGAATCCATTGTTGGTGTTAAAGACATCGATTGGATCAAAGGAGAGGTTCCCCCAAATGGACTGTATGGAACTAAAATATCCGTTCCGCTCACGGTTGTTTCTTCAAGAATAAAATTAGGTATAATTTTATCGTCTTTGACTTGTGTTAAATAAACAGGGATATCGGTGAGAGACATCGAATGGTTGATGGGATCGATTGTGTCCATGATGTTTTGCGTGATATGAGCAAATCGAGTGAACACACCGTACATTTCTTTGAGTTTATTGTGCGCTTCAGGCGATCCGTCATTTTTAAGTTTACTTTCAAACAAGGAATAACAAATCGTGATATTCAGGTTTTCGCAGGTCCTTATAAAATCAGGGTCTTGAATAACGAGGCTGGATCCTTTGAGCAGTAAATGGAAACTATTTGAATTATAGAGAAAAAACGGAATTCCACTGCCTGGATTTGCAATGGCCAATTTATCAAAAGAAAACAAATTTTTATCCGCTTCAAGGTCCCCTGTCGGGCGATTTGAAATATGGCCTGCATTGATCCCCGTAATCGCTCCTAAAGAATGACCCGCAAAGCTGACAGGGGCATCCGGATTTAATCGAGCCAGTGCCCCAAAAGAAGAAACACCATCCGGTTGTTGACGTATTTTATCAAAAACCAAGCCAATGGCTGCTCGCAAATTAATGACATCGATTGCACTTTGTCGAAGGTTATCACGTCCAACGGTTAAATAATCAAAGTTGAGATACATGGTTGGAAGAAGTGACGCATTTTGGTTATTTATCCCTCTTTTCCCATGAAGAGGATGATCAATGATAATAATGCCTTTACATCGACCGGTCATGAGTTCATCAATGAGCCCGGAGCGGAGCAAGGAATTCTTGCTGTTTGTCACGCCATGCATATAAACGGTGAGGGCGTTACTTTTTTCATTTTGACATTCTGCTCTATTGGGCAATATTAAAGAATATTCAATTTTTTGGACTGATTTTAATACAGGAAAAGGGCTGTATCGCGTGATGATTTTCTCAGGATCGAGTGTCTGTCCATTTGCTAATTTCAGCTCTGTTCCAGCCAGCGCCGTGATGATATGTGAGGCAAGAGGTTCACTTGTCATCGGCTGGATCAATTCTTCTGGATCAAGTCCTAAACGAATGATTTGTTCGGTCACGGTTTTTTTATCTGCCGCAGCCCCCTGAAGTAAAACATGACGAATTTTAGCAACACTGGGCATTCCACTTTGCCAAGGGGTGGTTTTGTAGTTCTCTTTTCGTATATCCAAAAAATATGGCATGTTCACCTGACCATGAAAAATCTTACCCAGGCCCCCTAACGTGTCTTTTTCTTCAACCGGTGTGCTAAGAGAAAACAAGCTCGTCAGTTCATCGATTGTAATTCCTTCTGCAATGGCATGGCCTTTCCATACTGTTTCTGCGCCATCTTTGATGGCTTTTGCTGTGGCCATTTTGGCCGCATGCAAAACATCGACAGTGGACGTCGTGGTAAACCAAGATGAAAAGACAATGCGCGATTTATCCAGACCGACCCTCTCGAATACATTTTCAGTCGCATGCGTAATGGCTTGCATTGAGCGTAATTCGTCGCTATCGGCTGAGACATTCGATTTCAGCGTTTCGTAAGAAGGGCTCATTTCAACGGGGTGCCCTTCGCTGTTTTTTAAGTCATTGGTGATAGCAAACATGTAGTGACTTGAGGGAGAAAGAGGCTTGAGTAAAATGGCGGTTAAACGGTTATTCGCGATCTTTATTCGATAATCTTCGCCTTCTTTTAATTTTTGCGTTTGTGTTGGATCTGAAAGAAGGGTTGGGTCTGGCGATTTTATAAGATAAAAGCTGTCAGGGGGATGATGAGGATGAAGCGGGAGGCCTGTAAAAGAAATTTCAATGGGTTGTGTTGTGCTCCAGCCATCCGTTTTACCAAGAGAAATCAGAGGATCTTTGTCATTCGCAGGATCTCTTACCTGTTTTTCAGTATCTAAGGTACCGTCTGAATCGATGGACAGATAAGTGGGTGAAATCAGGGTCGGCTCTTGTGGATTACTCAGAATATCAAAATTTATTTTAGTTATATGTTTGGGAAGACTCGTTTCCACAGAAGAGGGCGATTTATTTAAGAGATCACCGCAGGCAATTAACCCGAATAAAGATGAAAGAAGCAAAGAAAGGTGTTTTTTTTTCATTTTCAATTCTATTTAATTTGAAGTGGGTCACAAATTCTAACCGACCAATGATATCAGAGCAATATAATGATTTAATGATTGTTTTTACAAATGAAAAACCAATCAGATTATAAATGAAGCAAACCCGATCATAATTAAAATGAATAAGTAATGATCTCAACATATGAAATGTGAAATGATTTTTTGACAGGATACAAGAAAATTGAAATTCCCTTTATGCACAATGACCCAATAAAAGAGAACAAAATTTGCAACCTAACCAGAAAAAAATAAAAAAAGCGACGCGAATAGAAAGCGTGATGAACAGTGCCTTGTGGCATCTAGGACAAAGAGATTTGAGCGAAGGTGAATTGATTTCTAAATTACGAAATAAAACAGACAATGAAATTTGGATCCGAGAAACAGTGGAAAAATTACGTGATTTAAATTATCTAAAATCAGACGCGCAATTTTCACAGCTATTCGCAGAACGTGCATTTTCAAATGAATATGGCGCGGGATACATTCACGAAAAACTTAAAACAAAAGGGATCAATGACGCGGTGATCCAGGATGCAATATGCAATGTGCAAGAAAAATTAAACATTGATGAACAAACTATTTTAAATCAATACATAAACCAGCATTATCACGATTTTTCAATAAGCAAAGAGAAACTCACATCAAAACTTCAAAAAAGAGGCTTTGGTTATTCTCAAGTTAATGAGGCCATAAAACAGCATGCTTGCACAAGCCAACTTCAAACACAATTGGAAATCAAAGCCCAAAATGTCGATTTAGAAAAAGAAATCCTAAAATACGCTCAAAAAGGAAAAGGAATAACACGGATCCGCCAAGAACTACGCCAAAGAAAAATAGATATCACACAACTTGAAACCTTGATTGAAAAACTGACTCACACCCAAGAAATCGATTTTTACGCATCCTGTTTAGCCCAACTTGAAAAAAAATCTTTCAATCTCACACTTCAAAAAGAACGTGCCAAAGCGTATGCCATGTTAAGCCGAAAAGGATTTTCCTCAGAAGAGATCCAATTTGCCATGAACGAAATCAAAGGATAAAAAGCCTCCCCTCACTTTAAAACGGCGGGCGTTTTAAGTGCCGTCTCAAATCCCAATGACGAAATGCATTCTTGATTAAGGGCTTTTCAACCTTCTCGCCTGCTTGCATCTTAAAATCTTGGGTAGGGGAAATTTTAATGCCTATACAGAGGCAAAAAGAGCAGATGAAACCGATTGTTGAACGTCTTAAAATAATGAACAGGACATGCCCTTCAATGCGCATAAATGACGCATAGCCCCCTCGCCTTTGAAGCTCACTGGGCGTGGCCTCGACTCAGAGCGCCCAATCAGAAAGTCCATCGATGATCAGCGGCTTCACTCGCTTAACGCAGACGCGCATCTTCACTTCATTTGAGAATACCCCCGCGATGCATTTCAAAAGAGTCAATTCACTTTCTGAATGTGCGAGACAAGAAGAGGCACTCTTTTCTGTTGATTGGCGATAAACAGCATATTTAAACGATAAATTTGCATCTTTATTACATAAAAACGCCTCAGTCCCCCAAGAAATAGACAAAAAGCCCTGCAATGAATTGTCACTCCTTAGTGAAGTCTTATTCAATCAATTAACATAAAAATGAACTTAACTCTTTGAATAGATGCCCATCTAAATCTCTTAAAGATCATGACAAAAATGGCAAACTTTTAGGATTTACATTTCTATCTGGGTGCAGTAAGATTCAACTTAATAAGCAGTATTTGTGAATATATATTCCAACTGACGCAGGGTGAGGACATCTTATTTATGCAAACGACATCAAATATCCCTTTTTCATTGACGACAAAACGTAACACACTGATGTTCTTGATCCCCTCACTGCTTGGGATCTTTCTTTTTATGACGCCTATCAAGGTTGACGGTAATTTTACGATTCCCATTGCCGCCCTCGCAAAATTGATTCTGGCGCACTTAGGGGATCACACCTCTTTGCTTATCACCTCGATTGTGACTGTAAGTGCGCTGGCTTCGGTTCTTGCCCCCCTTATAAAACCCCGCTTTATAACCCGTTCAACATTTCTTTCCGGCCTTTTGTTAATCTCCCCAGCGTGGCTTATCGTCCGGCTTTTAGGTTCTCTTTTTGTTCTCATGGCCTATTTTAATGTTGGACCGGAGCATGTTCTTAATCCTGGAACCGGCATTTTTGTATTAAATGACCTTTTACCAACCTTGCTTTCCGTCTTCCTTTTTGCCGGCCTTTTTTTACCGCTTTTGACCAATTTTGGTTTACTCGAATTAATTGGTACGCTCATGACACGGATCATGCGTCCTCTTTTTGGATTGCCGGGGCGTTCTGCGGTTGATTGTGCGAGCTCTTGGCTAGGCGATGGCAGTGTGGCTATTTTGATGTCAAGTAAACAATACGAACAAGGCTATTACACAGAAAAAGAAGCCGCGATAGTGGGAACCACATTCTCAATCGTTTCAATCAGTTTTAGCTTGGTTGTGATTGCGCAGGTTGGACTCGAACACATGTTCATTCCCTTTTATTTGACCGTGTGTTTATCCGGTTTCATTACAGCCATCATCATGCCTCGCATACCGCCTTTATCATGGAAAAAAAATACCTTGATCACAGGAAAGGAAAGAACCGTTGAAAACGAAATGATCCCTGAAAATGAAACGGTGTTTTCTTATTCTTATAAATTAGCCATCACGCGTGCATCTAAAATTCGTTCACTTTCCGATGTCCTACAAGAAGGCATTCAAAATGCCATTGACATGATTTTTGGTGTTTTACCCGTGGTCATGGCCATTGGTACAGGCACCCTCATCATTGCTGAATACACCCCTCTGTTTACGATACTTGGGATGCCGTTTGTTCCTTTATTGGAATTACTGCGTATTCCTGAAGCCGTGGCAGCTTCTGGAACCATATTGGTTGGCATTGCCGACATGTTTATTCCTTCTGTCTTGGGAGCCAACATTGATAATGAAATGACTCGCTTCGTTATTGCAAGCCTTTCTGTCACTCAATTGATTTATATGTCTGAAGTCGGTGCTTTACTCCTTGGGAGTAAAATCCCAGTCAAAATATGGGAATTACTGGTGATATTTCTTCTTCGGACCTTGATTTCTTTGCCGATAATCGCCGCAGTAGCACATCTGATTTTTTAGATTGATTGAAAATAACCAGAAAACCCCCTCTTCCAATGCGCCATCACATGGCGCATTTTTCATTTATTCCACTCTTCTTTTAAATTCACATTTTTAACTCAATCAATGGGGGTTTTTTGTATCATAATTTTTAAGATACCTATTATGAGTACCTTCAATGAAAATTATTTTGCTTCATGGTTTATATATGCACAGCAGCGTGATGAGTCTGCTCTCCCATCGCCTTGTCAAAGCGGGTCATCAGGTTTTAAACCTTTCTTATAACTCCATCATGCCTGATTTGGATTCCCTTTTTAAAAAAATGGACGCCTTTATTGATAAAGAAGACGTCACCATTGTTGCCCATTCAATGGGAGGGGTTATCACGCGCGTTTACTTGGAATCAAATAATCTAATGACACAATATGTCAAAACAGCAATCACCTTAGGAACCCCACACAAAGGCTCACAAGTTGCTGCTTTTTTTAAAAAATTAGGCATGGCCGAGTTTCTTTTCCAGTCCTCGTGTGAATATTTATTGCCAACACATGAACCTCATTGGCCTGAAAATGTATTTCTTTATAGCATTGCTGGAAACAAACCCATTGGACCGGCTTCCTTTATTTTATTTGGTCAAGCATCTGACGGAACCGTGCTTTTAGATGAAACGAAAATAAACGGAATGAAAGATCATGAGGTTTTCCCTTTAAGCCATACCGCCCTTATATTTTCTAAAAGAGTCAGTAACCGCATCATCGAGATCCTCAATACAACACCCGCATAAAAGAAAACGGAATAAAAAAAGACCTTTTTTAATTAAACACAAATTTAATTTAAAAAAAGGCCTCTAATTTCTACGTATTCTGATTGTCATGAATTTGATTGCAACCCCCCTCACCTTTAAAAATACCAAAAGCAGGCAGGGCTTTTAAAACCCGAGTAAATCTGACGTCGCCTTTAACGATGTGGGGTTATTTGCTGCATCCTCAAACCCCAATCACATATAGCCGTCGCCTTTGAAGCAATGTGGGTATTGGCAGCTCTTGCTCAAAGCCAATCACAAAGTGTATCAATGCAGAAGGGCTTCAGTCGTTTGCCGCCAACACGCACCTTCAAGTGTCTTGGGTATTGGCCCTCGAAAAAGAAAGTTTACTCATCATTTTTAACTTCAATAATGGTGTGGTGAGCGATATCATAAACAACATCACATGCTGATAGAATTGATTCGTTATGACTGGATATAATGATAATGGACTCATCAATGAATTTTCTAAGCATATTGACAGCGCGTACAATGTCAGGTTTAGATAAATTCACAAGCACTTCATCAAACACATATAATTCAGACTTATCTAATAACGACAGCATAAATAAAAGCTTTCTTCTTTGCCCTGTAGACATAGGAATACTTTCAATGTCATTCACGTAAAGAGATTGATAATCAAACACCCTATTGCCAAAACATTCTTTTAAAATGGATTCTATCAATTTATTCGACACACAATTTCTAAACAAAAAATTATCGTATAATGTCCCAGAAAAGAAATCTGTTTCAGCCGTTAAATAACTGACTTTCATTTCAAAAAAACTGCTGTCAATCACGTTTAAATCAACACCATCATATTCAATTTTCCCTTTGAAATTCTTATTCAATCCGATTATTGTACGAAAGAATGTCGATTTACCGCTTCCTACAGGACCTTTAATTCCGTATAAAATGCCTTTATTCAATTTCATGTTGACATTATTTAATAAAAGATGCTGGTCTTCTTTGATGCTCAAGCCCGATATTTTTATTTTATCCAAAGATTCAATTTTAACACCGAGATCATCAATTCTATCCGGTACTATTTCGGCATCATAAAGGGTTTCCATCGATTGATTAATATGATACAAACTGGCTTTAAGATAAGACAACCGCGTCGCTATTTGCGTCATTAAGCCTGAGAGTCTTGAACTGATAATAAACAGAACAATCATATAGGCCGGATTAAGTTCTGAATTTGATATCCCAGCGAAACTGATTGCAAACAGAACCGTCAAGGCAAAAAACGAGACCATTCGAGTGAGTTCATCCCAATAGAAATTAAAATTCGTTATTTTGTCCTCTGAATATTGTGCGCCTCTAAATGTATTCAAGTATTTTTCATACAAAATATATTTGTTCACATAGGGGATATTATTCCTTGAAAGCGAATTCGAAATTTTCAATTTAAGCACATCACTTGAGGCATTCTCTCTTTCAATCAAATGTTGATATAATCTTGAACGGTACAAATAGAAAATCGAAAATACAAGAGCATAAAATATAAAAAAGTAGATGCTATACCAAGAGACAAAAACACTCAAAGCTATAAATAAAATAATAAATGAAAGAGAATCTGATGCAATTGAAGGAATAAAGTCCCAAATAGACTTTCGATATTGCTCCACTGTTTTAGCACTGTGAATAGAAGCAAAACCCCGATAATAGGGTGTGAATTTCAATATATAGCGTTCAAACAGAATCCCTGACTCACTATTAACTTGCAAGCACTTATTTTTAATCACTTTCTTTGCTAAAAATTCTAAAATATAAACACCAAAAAAGAACACGCTGACGATCAAAAGTGTCATTATCGAACTGGAGTAAACAAGACGTGTATTAAAAATATTGGTATAAAGTGGGGTTACCAAAGCGAGAGGCGTCAATAAAAGAAGAAACAAGGACCAGACGGGGGTAAAATTTATTATTTCTGAAACGATGTCCTGCGGAGATATTTTTTTTACGACTTCTCTCAATTCGAAAAAACGACATCCAAGATATTTGTCGATCGTGGTATTTCCTTTGTGATCATAATACACACCATTCGAATACTTAATAAGAAAATAATCTTTTCCCACATTAACAACAAAGGGTCTTTTTATCACGGTATGTTCTGAAATTTGCCCAGAAATAAAACGATAAGAAAAAAGAGTGTTTTCCAACTCCGATTCTAACTTTTTAATTAAAGCCTCTTCTCCGTTATCTATATTGTGGAGTTCTTTTCTTAAAGAGGTTTTATATTTAATATTTAATTCTGTTGCAAGATTAAAAAATGAATCGATCATTGATGCACCCTCAATTATTGCAAAATCTGTTTCACTGAACATTCACTTAAAAAATAGAGTATTAATAGCTGTCATTTTCAAAATTCATCTCAAAATGATCACTCGTGTTTTGATTTGAATAAGATGAAAAAGCATTATCTGAAGAGGGGGATCTTTCTTGTGAGTCAGAACCCTCTTTCCCAGAGCCTGATTCTATTGCATCAATATTGATTTCATTGATCCTTGTATTTCCCTGTTCTAATTTTGGCTCTCCACCAGCCTCTTGATACTCTAGCTCATAGGCATATGTACTTGCTTCACTGAATTCAACTTTTATCGTCCAATCACCATCATAATCTGAATGCGTCTCATAGGTTTGATTGTCTATCGTCAAGGAAACCAATGTCTCAGGTTCACTTTCTCCACTGAATACTTTCGTTTCCAGTAAAGGCGCATGTTCTACAGCCCCCTTTTCTTCTGATAAAAATAACACAGGATCAACCGCGCTTTTCTCTTCTGACATGGTGTGTGTTTTGTCTGTCGATAAGGGCTCTTCTGACAAAAATGGGGGGGGCTCTGATTCAAGACTCAATGTGCTCTTTTCTGAAGATCCTGAGGTTTCAGGCAGTAACGGATCATCCGAAATGGATGCCACCTCTGGCGCAAGGATGGGATCTTTTTGAAGTGTAAAATCACTTTCCGAGGAAAACGTCGTTTGATTACCAGCAAGAGAGACCGCCAAAACAGACCATGTATAGGTTCCATCAGAAAGATCGGGGCCTGAAACGGACCAATTTCCATCCGGGCTAACTGGAGCATCGAGCGTTACCGTTTCATTTGTCAAGGTATTGGTAATCAATACACTGACAGAAGAACCCTGTTCAACCGTGCCCATAAGCGTCGGGATTTCAACAATAATACCTGTTTCATCCATATCTTGGAGTTCCGCCGTTAAATCAGTCAGGCTTGTATCTCGGTGGATGACCAGATTTGTTGTATTGCTATTTCCGGCAAGATCTTTGCTTTCTATCACAAGGGTGTTCATCCCTTCTTGAAGGCCTGAAACAGCCACACTCCATGTTTCATTTGTTAAATCTTGCCCAGCAAGATCGATAAGCACCCCATTTAAAGTAAGAGAATCAATAGAAGAGCCTTCATCGATGCTTCCAGATAACTTCACACTCTCTCCATGCACAAACATTTCATTTCCAATGTTCTGGAACCCCTCACCTTCGATTGTATCAATGGAGAGAATGGGATCGAGAGTGTCTGTCACTCGGCTAAAATCCTGCTCAGAGGAGATCGTGCTTTCGTTTCCAGCGGCATCAATGGCATTAACAGACCAGGAATATTGTCCATCAGCAAGATCGGGAATGAGCATTTGCCAGGTACCATCAGCATTAACAAGGGGAGAAAATGTGATATTTTCTAATGTTTGTGAATTGGTGAGGACAATGGACAGGGTTGCACCGATTTCCACCGTTCCTGAAAATAAAGGAGATTCATATAGGACCCCCTCTGCATTTTCATTTTCAATTTCAGCTTTAAATTCACTGACAATGGAATCACGGTGAATCACTTTATTTTCGATACTCTTATTGCCCGCAAGATCTTTGCTCTCTATTACAAGGATGTTTATCCCTTCTTGAAGACCGGAAACATCAACACTCCATGTCCCTTCAGTGAGATCCTGGCCCGTCAGATCAATCAGATGTCCATTTAAGGTAACAGAATGAACAGAAGAGGCTTCATCAATGCTTCCAGATAACCTAACCGTATCCCCTCGCACATACATTTCATTTTCAATATGTTGGAAACCTTCACCTTCTATTGCCTCAATGGAGAAAACAGGATTAAGGGTGTCGGTTACTCGGGTAAAATCCTGCTCAGAAGCGAGAGTGCCTTGGTTTCCAGCAGCATCGATTGCATTAACAATCCAAGAGTAGGTGCCATCAGCGAGATCGGGTATGGGCATCGTCCAAGTTCCGTCAGCATTGACAATAGGCTCAAATGTCATTTTTTCTAATGTGTTTGAATTGATGATGTCCATGGAAAGGGTCGCACCGATTTCCACTCTTCCTGAAAAAGTTGGAGACTCATAAATCACACCATTCAAATCTTCATTGTCGATGTTAACGCTGAAATCACTGACGATGGAATCACGATGGATCTGCATATTGTCAATATATTGATTACCAGCCAGATCTTCACTCACAATAACAATGGTATTGTCGCCTTCAATAAGACCGGAAACCGCCACAGTCCATTTATTTTTAGATACATCCTGACCGCTTAGATCTATTTCAACGCCATTTAAAAGGACGGTCTTAATACTTGAACCCGAATCGATTCGTCCAGAAAAAGTGACCGTATCACCTTTAATCGACATCTCGGATCCCTCTTCAAGAAAACCTTCTCCTTCAATTGTTTCAATGCTCACCATGGGTTCTTCTGTATCAATCATCGCATTGAAATTAACTAATTTACTGTTCCCTGCCTCATCACTGAATTTAATGACGACTTTATTATTCCCTTCAAGTAAAGCCAGATCATAAGCCCACTCTCCATCGGCCCCAACTTTTAATGTATTGACAATTTCTCCATCAACCAAAATTTCAACCGTGGCTCCAGCATCGATTTTCCCCGTCAATGAAACGACACCATCAACATTGTTACTGATAATATCGTTAATATTTCCAATGTCCGTCAGTTCTAAACCATTGATTGACAAATCCAATGTGGTAAAATCCGTTTTCATCATAATGGTATATTGTATGTCTGTTTTATTTCCTGCCGCATCCCATGCTGTTATGACTAAATTGTTCAGACCCCCTTTTAATGGGATCCCAACAAAACTCCATACTCCATCTGTTTTTACTGCTTGGTAGTTAAAATTATCTAAACGCACATACATCGCGACATATTCACAGCCCAGAGGAAGCGTAAAATCAAGAGAAACATATTTATCGCTTGTTTCTAAGGGGGTTCCCTCTTCTAATGGAACGCCATCAAAAGAAAAGTCATTCATGTCAAGCGCATCAATTCTTGTATCAACAGTCACATTCTCTTGTTTGCTGTATGTATTTCCTGCTGCATCTTTGAATTCAAATTTAAAATTATAATTTCCATCAAATTCAACAGCTATCGGCATTGTCCATCGGGAAGTCGTGGGTACATTTGTTTCAGAAAACTGAAAACCATTGGGCCCTGTCACCGTAATTGAAACGGTAACATCTTTGTCTGTCGAATAGCGTCCATTAAAATCAAATCCCAATGTTTTACTGTTAGTTTGATTATCCGCATAATTATTGTTTTGCCCTTGATAAGATGAATTATATGCATCGCTAAAAACAACAAAACAATTAATCGATTTATCTACGACCACAACACCTGTATGGGTAATTTTATTGCCCGCCTCATCGGTAAAAAAAATGGTGTATGCATGTTCTCGCTCAACAATATCGGGTAATACAATGCTCCAACTTCCTGCAGAACTTAATACTTGAGTAAATTCTTGATTATTTATCTGGAGCGTCACCGTCCCTTTTTCCGAAGCATTTCCTTTAAATGTAAAACTCTCGGATTGACTGTTAATATAAGAAACCCCATTATTTTCATATAAGCCTTCAATCTCATATGATAATTCAGGGATCAGGGTATCAATCGTGAAATCCATATTTTTTGTTTCACTTTCGTTTCCCGCAATATCAATTGAACGAAAAGAAACATCGTATTTTCCATCGCTTAAATCAACAGGAACAGTAAACATCCAATGCCCTGAACTGTTCACCTTTGTTGAATATTCAACCCCGTTTAACATGATGATGATCTCTGCATTGACCTCACCCGAACCATGAAAAACAGGTCTTTTTTCATTGATTAAGTGATCACTTTCTGTACCAACTTCATCTGATATCTCGGCCGTGAAAGTGACACTTCGATCAATTTCAAAATCATAATTAGCTTGCGTTGTTTCATTTCCTGCACGGTCATATATTACAAAAGTGGCTGAATATGTCCCTTCAGGCAAAGGAGAGGATACATTGATTTTCCATTCACTCTGTTCATTCACAAGGGTTGAATATGTCACACCAGCAATTTGCATTTCAATGGTATAGCCTGGCGTTCCGCTCCCTGTGAATATGGGTAAATTATTGGACGTAACATTATCGCCTTTTATTCCTGTATCACTTTCTTCTGATAATCCGGCTTCAAACGGAATAGGATCGTCTTGTATTGATAATTTTTGTGTTTTCTCTGATTGATTTCCAGCAGCATCCAGTGCAAGAATGGTCAATGTATAATCACCGTATTCCAATTCCGGTAAGGTTGCAGAAAAACGCCCACTCGAATCAACCGTCGCATGTATCGCGCCACTGATCCCACTGATTAAAATTTGAATGCTCGAGCCGGGACTGCATTCACCGGTTAATGACACAATCTGAGACTCTGTTGACCAATCCCCCAGCGCACCGGTATCATTTTCTTCACTCAACGCAAGACTTAAAATTTCGGGTGGTGTCCTGTCTACCGTCACTGGGTATTCTTCACTGACATTTCGATTGCCAGCAACATCGACGACGGTGGACGTAAAGAGATACTCGCCATCTTCAAGTTCTATTGGTAATTCAAATGACCAGGCGCCCGTCTCTGGATCAACGAAAGGATCAAACGTATGAAGAAGGTCTCCTGATGCGTTTTTAACGCTCAGGCTGATCATGGCATCTTTGTCCGTGTTCCCTGAAAAACCTAAAAACTGTGCATTGGTCAATTGATCTGTCGTTGATGTACCGTGATCTGAAGTTAATTCAAACGTATTGACAATGACGGTATCAACAACCAGTTCTTTTTCTGCTGTAAATTTATTTCCCGCAATGTCTGTTGACTCGATTTTAAGGGTATATCGACCATCCCCTAATGGAGTATCAAAGGTATAATTCCAGTTTTCTCCCGTGGGTGTGATAGATTGCGTGTCGATTATTTCACCTGCGAGCATAACAGTTACAACAATATTCGCAGTGTCGTTTGTTGTTCCACGTAGGGATAATAATGGGTCTTTCGTTATCCAATCACTTTCATTTTCAGTGTCGTTTTCTAAATTAAATTCAATCTCAGGCTTTGTCGTGTCTAATGTATATGAACCGACTTTCTCTTGCTCATTTCCGGCTAAATCTGTGGCTTTTAATTTCCACTCATACTGCCCATTTTCGGCTAATACCATCGGAGGTTCGAGTCGGATGGAGAAGAGGCCTGAGTCATCAGCCACACTTTCAATTTGAATGACTTCATTTCCATTTAAAGTCATTGTTAAAACAACTTTTGCGCCCGCTTCTGTTGTCCCTTTAAATGTCGGCGTCGTCACATTTGAAATATTATCTGTATTGGAATCCCCTAAATCAGAAGAAACATCTAAACCCGTGTCTTCAGAAAATGCATTAATGTGAGTATCAACATGAATACTGCCCATTTTTTCACTTTCGTTTCCTGCTACATCAATCGATACAATTTTCCAATCGTAAATACCGTCCACTGTTGCTTGTGCGTTAAAACTGAAATCACCTCCGTTTTCTAACGTTTTTTCAAATACTTGAGGTGTGGTTCCTTTCAAACCGAATTCAAAACGCAAATTAACACTGCTGCTGCCTTCTCCTGAAACATGTCCTTTAATGACCAAATTCGTCTCATTGGTAATGCTATCTTCGTTATTTAAACCAGAATCTAATGCCGAATCAAACGCGGCCGTGATCGTCGGAGGGGTTGTATCTATCGTAATGGTTTCCCTGACTTCAGAAATATTCCCAGCAAGATCTATCGCCTCGATAACCCAGGTATAAGTTCCATCTTCCAGTTCGTCTTTGATATCAATTCGCCATGTTCCATTTTCATTAAAAGGACCATAGGATTTATATTCTTCTGCGCCTTGAAATAACGTCAATGTCACTTTTGATGCTTCGGTTAAAGTCCCCGTAAAAGAAGGCGTATTGTCTTTTGTTATTTCGTCTCCTTTCGTTCCGGTATCAGACTCTGTTTCTAATTGCGCCGTTAACGCGGGCACTTGCGTGTCGAGCGTAATGGTGCCAGTAAACGGTTTTATATTCCCAGCGAGATCTTCAACCTGAATGGTATAAGTGTAAATCCCATCCCCTAAACCCAAGGTAGGTAAAGGCAATTCCCATTGACCATTTGTAACCAAAATACTCGATACAGCAGAAACATCGATGGGGGCGCCATTAAAGCTCAATGAAGACAATGAGACCGTTGCATTATTTTCGGCAGTACCGGTTAATTTCACGTCACTCTTGTTTGTGATCCCATCGTTATTTTGATGCCCTAAATCATCTTCTGCAGATAATCTCACAGTGACATTTTCAATGCTTTTATCAATTTGAACCATGCCCGTTGAGGCCGGCGTTTCATTTCCAGCGACATCTGTCGCCGTAATATGCCATGAATAATCACCCTCAGGTAACGCGGGAACATTGTTTATATTCCAAGAGCCGTCTTCATTTTCCACCGTGGTTGTAAGAGTATGAAGAAGATTATCCCCTTGTTTTATCACGAGCGTGATGAAAGCGCCTTTCTCAGAACGTCCTTCAAATTCCGGTGTTGCATCGCTCGTGATATTGTCTTCGTTACTTTTTCCGGTATCGCTGTTTTTGGAGATCATGACATCTTGCAAAAGAGGTGCAACAGTATCAATGGAGAGGGTCTTTGATTCACTTACCATTTTATTTCCTGCCGCATCTTCTACGTTCACTGTAATTGAATAGCTTCCGTCAATTAATTCTGTTGTTAATGGATAACTCCAGGTTCCATCCTCACCCACAGTGACATAGGCTGGAATGATGTCTTCTTTCAAACCTAATGCGTTTGTCACTGTTAATGTGATTCTCGCGCCACTTTCTGCAACACCTTCAAACAAAGGTGTATTGTCATTCGTTATCCAATCATCGCTGTTTGTTCCTGAGTCAGAAATTAAATTGACGCTTCCTAATGTCGGCATGCTTGTATCAATTTGTAAGTTTTGAGGGGTTGAAACCGTCTGGTTACCCGCGATATCCGTTAATATCACGTTCCAAGTGTATTGACCCTCAAATAATTCATTTTCGATTGGAAGCTCAATATTTAAAATGCCGGATGCTGGCATTTGCAATGTTTGAGTATTCCAAATTGGCGCCCCTGCTGTCGAGGTCCCTGCAAAAACATTCAAAACAACGCTTGATCCCGCTTCCCCTTTTACGGTAAAGGAGGGCGTTGTATCATTTGTAATACCATCGTTCGCCATAAAGCCCGAATCAGAAGCACTGTCAAGCTCTACCATTTCAAGAATCGGTTTTTGAGTGTCTAAATTAAATGAATCACTTAAAGAGGTACTGTTCCCTGCCAAATCGGTCACTGTCGCAGTCCAGGAATATTGCCCGTCCGTGTTCATTTCAGGGGCCGTTAATATCCAAGTCCCATCAGAGCCTATCGTCGTGCTCAATGTGATGTCCCCACTCGGCCCAGAAATCACAACTGAAACACTGTCTCCTGCTTTACCCGTACCTGAAATGCTGGGCTCTTTGACATTGGTGTACACCGCGTCACCCAGCATGCCTGTTTGAGAATCAAAATTTGCGCTCAAATCGATGATATTGTCGAAAATAAACTCGCCATCCACACTCTTTTCATTTCCAGCTAAATCGACATATTGAAGGGTGTAACTGTAACTTCCATTTTGTTCACCCAATGCGGGAACCTCGATGGACCAATGCCCATCAGGACCTGCGGTTGCAGTTATAGGCGGATTGATGTCAACCGCTGAACCATCGGGACGTGTTAAGCTCGATAAAGTCACAAGGGTTCCAGCCTCAACGTCTCCACTGATTTTTACCATGTTGACATTTGTTATATTGTCCGAGGTATTGGATCCTGAGTCCGTATCGGCACTTAAAGAAAAATCTTCGGCCCCTTCCACTGTGCGATCTATCACTAAATTTGTTTCCACAGTCAATGGATCGCAGGTGTTCCCAGCAAGATCCGTGGCCGTGATACTGAGGATGTAATCACCTTCAAGAAGATTTTCTGTCGGTAGAATTTCCCATGCCCCCGTGACGGTGCTTTCGGTCGTAAAGGTATAATCACTTCCGCCACTCGTTGATTTTAAAACGACGGTTACCACAGAATTTTCACTGACGGTACCTTTAAAAACAGGACGCTCTGCGTTCGTCAACATGTCATTGTTTTCAGCGCCTGAATCCGTCTGCTCGCTCAAGCCCTCAAAGGTCAAGGTGGGATTACCGGTGTCGACTTGAAAAGAAAAAGACTCACTAGGGGTTGTATTACCCGCAGGATCCATCGCGGTAACAATATAGGTATAGGCACCATCATTGATGAGCGTTGAAGGGGTATACGACCAATTCCCATCAGGCGAAGTGGTGACATAGGCAGGGTCTAAACTCAAGATTTCGCCATCCTCTCCCCTTATTTCAATCGAAATTCGAGTTCCAGCTTCAGATTGACCCACAAAGGTTGGAATATTGTCGTTTGTATAATTGCTGCTCTCATCCAAGCCCGAATTACTTTCTGACGATAAGCCAATGTCCGATATCGAAGGGGGGCTGCTGTCTATTACAATGCTTTGCAACTCAGATTTTGATGTATTTCCTGCGGCATCTGAAGCTTCAACCTGCCATCGGTATTCTCCATCGGGTAACTGGGTCGCAAAATCGAACGTAAAACGCCCAGCGCTGTCTGTCGTTAAAAGATCCGAAGATAAAACAGGCGTGCTTCCGCCTTCGGCGGTATAAAAATGAACAACCACGCCCGCGCCGCCTTCTGAGGTATACCCCGAAAAAGACAGGTTCTCCTGATTCACTTGTGGCGGATCTGTTTCAAACCCCGCTTTAATTTCAAGTTCGACACTGGTGACCGTCGGTATAATGCTATCTAATACAAAGTTTTTATCCGGCGTTTTATTTGTATTCCCAGCAAGATCCGTTATTTCAGCTCGCCAAGTGTATTCTCCTTGTAAAGGCAATTCAGGAAGCGTTATTGACCAGTTTCCATCGGCCCCAACCACGACCACAGGGATATTTTCAACTGGGTTTCCATCTGATCCTATGATCACTATTTTTATTGTACTGTTGGGTTCACCTTTTCCCGAAAATGAAGGCTCTTGGTGATGGGTGTAAATCGCGCCGTCTACATTTCCTGTTTCTGAATCAAACTGGGCGCTCACACTGACTGACGTATCAAAGACAAAGGCACCGTTAACATTTTTTTCATTTCCAGCTAAATCAATGTATTTGAGGGTATAGCTGTAACTCCCATTCAGATCACCAAATGGAGGTACATTTAAGCTCCAATTCCCGTTCAAATCAGCGGTGACACAAACGAGCGGTTCCATCTCTATAGGCTGTCCATCGGGACCGATCAGGCTTGTTAACGTGATGGTGGTGCCCGCTTCCACTTCACCTTGTAATTTGATGTTATTTATATTGGTAAGATCATCTGCGCTGCTTTCTCCTGAATCGGTGTCAGCACTCAAACCAAAATCATCTCCGCCAACCACACTTTGATCAATGACTAAATTGTTTGGTGAAACCAGAACATCACTGATGTTTCCCGCCAAATCCGTCGCGGTAATATGGATGTTATATTCCCCTTCAAGAAGATCTTCGGGCGCCGTAATTTGCCATGCCCCGCCCGATGTTGTCACGGTTTCAAAGGTATAATCAGGCCCTGTAGAGGTCGATTGCAATACAATCGTCACTTTAGAATTTTCAGTGACCGTTCCGCTAAAAACAGGGCGTATATCATTCGTCAACATGTCACTTTGATCCGAACCAGAATCACTTTCACTCGTAAGCCCATTAAAGGTGAGTTCGGGTTCATGACTGTCTACGTGAAAGAATAATTCTCCACTGGGTGTGCTGTTTCCCGCGGGATCCATCGCCGTTGCAATGTAGGTGTATGCGCCATCATTGAGCAGGGTTGAGGGTGTATAAGACCAACTCCCGTCTTCTTTTGTTGTGGCATAAGCGGGTTCAAGAAGGATCACTTTTCCATCAGCATCTCTTAATTCTATCGAAATACGTGTTCCCGCTTCGGACTTGCCGACAAACGTCGGTGACACGTCACTGGTATAGTTGTTTCCAGGCACTAAACTGGTGTCACTCTCATCAGATAAACGCACATCACTGATGAGTGGGGCTGTGTTATCAATGATGATGGTTGTGGGTTCAGATTTGGAAGAATTCCCAGCAAGATCGGACACTTCAACCGACCAGCTGTATTCTCCATCCGGCAATTCTGTTTCAAAATTAAAAACAAAATTGCCCGATTCATTCGCGGTAACACTGGGAGATGTAAACAAGGGTGTGCCGCTCACGACCCCGTTCGTCACAGAATAAAAATGGACAGAAACCGTTCCGTTTCCTTCTGATATTTTTCCAGAAAAAGCAAGGGTTTCGCCATTCACTTGAGGAGGATCAACGTCAAATGCGACACTCGAATCTAAGCGGACTTCACTGACAATCGGTAAGGTTGTATCTAACGTAAAGCTTTGATTTTCTGTTGAAGATTGATTCCCTGCAATGTCCGTAATTTCTGCACGCCAAGTGTATTCACCTTCTTGCAAGAGTTCAGGAAGTGTTATTCGCCAATTTCCCTCTTTCGTGACCACGGTTGAAACCGTATTTTCAACCTTGTTCCCATCAGGCCCAAGGATCACTATTTTGACAATGCTGTTGGCTTCTGCTTTTCCTGAAAACGAGGGGGTATTATCGTTTGTGATTGCATCGTGATCGGATTGCCCCGTGTCCGATTCTAAACGTCCAGAAATAGAGGTCTCTGTATCTAAATTAATTTGACCTTTTGTTGTCGTAAAATTACCCGCAAGATCAGTCAGCTCCACTTCCCATTGATAAACACCGTCACCAACAGATAACGTCGGAATATTCAATGACCAGGTTCCATCGCTTGAAATTACACTCGAAAGCGCACTGGTGATATCAATTGGGCGACCGTCAGGACCGATGAGGGATTTTAAGACAACAGAAGAGCCAGGCTCTCCACTTCCTGACAAAGAAATATTTTGTTCATTTGTAATGTTATCTGTGAGTGAGCCTGTATTGCTTGAGTCATCCAATTTGCCACTGGCATCAAGATAGCTTGTATCCACAGTGAGGATTTGATCAGGAGAAGATAATGTCTCTTCATTACCCGCAACATCTTTCGCACTGACGCTCCAAGAATATTCACCTTCAACCAAACCTAAAACAGGGACTTTCCAAGTTCCATCTTCATTTTCAACTTTCACCGTGGCCGTTGTGACAAGGGTCGTTCCACGATAAATCGAAACAGTAATCATCGCGCCTAGCTCAGAAGCTCCCATAAATACAGGATTTGTATTCTGTGTAATAAAATCGTCGTGACTTGTCCCTGTATCGGAGTCTCGCTCTAAAAAGACATCACTGATGGGAGGCGGTGTATTATCAATATTAATTTCTGTCGTGAGCGAAGGGGATTCATTTCCGGCTGAATCTTTTGCAATAAATGAAACCGAATAAGTCCCATCATCAAACTCAAAAGGCAAGGTATAAACCCAATGCGTTGATGTCACTTCAAAAGAAGACGGAATTAAATTTATTATTTCCCCCGTTATCACGTTTTCAACAGAAATATGAATATGGCTTCCCGTTTCGGCCCCTGAACCTTTAAAGGTCAATTCTTTATTACTCGTGATATTGTCATCGGATATATTGGAGTCTGAGTCTGCCGTTAAACTCACCGTTCCAAGTTCAGGAAGTACCGTATCGATTGTGACAGGCGCTTTTGAGGTGATAGATGTATTTCCTGCCACGTCCATCAAGCTAAATTGATAAACATACTCCCCATCGGGTAGCTCACTTGAGCTAACAACCAACTCACCATTTGATGGAACGATCAAGGGGGTGTCCGATTGATAAGCGGGTATTGAAGAAACCACGCCATGTTCAAGCTTATAAATCGACAGTGTGACTTTTACATCAGGTTCAGTTCGAACAGAAAAATCGAGTGTGTTGTCATTGGTATGGGTATCATCAAATCCCGTTTGAGAAACCAAGGCAATTTCAGCGGAAGGAGGCAGGTCATCAAAGACAAATTCACCTTTTTCTTCTGAAGAAATATTTCCTGCTAAATCAGTCGCTTTTACAGACCAAGACCAATCTCCTTGTTCGGTTAATTTTAGGCTGTCCGGAACAGAAAGAGACCAGGTTCCATCTCGCAACGCAAGGGTTTCAACTTCAACGGTCTTCCCCGTTAAAGCATGGGTTAAAACCAATTTTATCGTTGATCCCGCCTCTGCTGTACCTGAAAACGAAGGGACACTGACATTGGTTAAATTATCCGCGTCTCCTGAATCAGAAAGAGGATCAAATTGTGCGGTTAATTCTGCGTGTGTATCAATGGTGATGGGAAGATCAATGTCTTTTTTATTGCCAGCCAAATCAGTGACATCAAAACGGATCGTATAATCACCATCTTCATTTAATGAATGCGTTAAACTGAAACTCCATTCTCCTTTTTCATTGACGGTAACCGGTCCATAAGGCGTACTTGAAGCGCCGTTTGGCGAAACCACAGTGATTAAAATTTTTGCACCCGCTTCTCCCGTCCCTTGAAAAGTGGGTAAGGTACTTGAAGTAAGATGATCTGAGGTATTTTCTCCCGTATCGAACTCTTCACTGATCCGGGCCGTGAAATCAGTCACGTTTCTATCAACCACCACATTCCCTGTTAATTCATTCACACTCTGATTTCCAGCCAAATCAACCGCCGTGATTTGATACCCAAAGCTCCCTTCAGGAACATCAAAAACACTGAAAGAAAAATGGCCATCATCATCAGAAAAAATATCTTGCGTAATCCCCAGCTCTTCAATAACTAAAGTGACTTTCGTGTTGGGATCTGTTTGACCTGAGAATTTCAAATCTTTCACATTCGTCAGTGCATCTTTATTTGAAGCCCCTGAGTCTGAATCTGCATCGAAGCCACCTGTCAATACAGGACCTTGTGTATCGATTGAAACCGTTGAGGAAATGATGCCAGAGTCGTTACCTGCCAAATCTTTTGCATAAAATGTGATCTCATAATCACCGTCTCTCAGTTCATTTGTTATCGACAATGACCAGTGCCCATTTGCTTCAACGGGGGCGGTATAAATTACACCATCAATCTCCATATAGACGGTAGATCCGACTTCAGCACGCCCTTCAAATATGGGCTTATTAACCGAAGTGACGGTGTCAGACAGATCGCCAGAATTGGCCTCAGCGCTTAATCCATCATAAAAAAATGAAGGCGGCGTCATATCAACCACGAAGTTTTTTTCAACAACAACGCGATTTCCGGCTAAATCAACAGAAATAAATTCAATTTGATGCGCCCCTTCACTAAAGGGGGCATCAAATTGAAAAAGAGTCGGTGAGGTTTCTCCTGTTTCAACGTTGTAAATTTTATCGTTATATATAATTTGAATTTTCGCGCCTATTTCATGTTCAAAACGAAAAGACACTGTCTCTTTATTGGTAAGCCAATCCCCTCCCAAACCCGAATCGGAAGAGCTTGACAATGAAACATCAAAATGATTTACAGTATCAATATTGATATGTTCTTTTACCGTCGTTTCATTCCCAGCCTCATCCACTGCGGTAAATGAAATTTCATGTAGACCTTCGTCCAGATCTACAGGTAACGTAAAATTAAATTCGCCATTTTTTGCTAAAACATCAAATGTTTGGCTTCCAATAGTGATGAACATTTTGACAGGATCGCCCGTTACTTTTCCGGTAAAGGTTGGGGGATTTATATTTGTGAGATTTTCTGGATTGGGAGAGTCAAGCTGCAGTTCAAAAGAAACCTCAGGAGGCACGGTATCAATAATGATTTGTTTTATTATAGAAACTTCATTTCCAGCGTCATCTTTGGCTAAAATATTAACCGCATATTCACCGTCTAAAAGTGCTTCAGAGACCGAAATAATAAAATCACCATTGCTGTCAGCTACCGCTTGATATTGCATTCCATCAATACTTAAAATAATGCTGGCACCAGGCAAAGACTTACCTTCAAATGTCGGGGTTTTAGAATTCGTAATGTCATCCCCTTTCGTCCCACTGTCTGAACGAGAAGAAAGCGAAAATTCTACAAAAAGCTCTGTTTCTGGCTCAGCTTCTACTTCCTCCTCATCTTCTGGTGGAGGGGCGGCTCCTGAGCTTGTGCCTGTGCTCGGGGGAACCTCGTAATCATTTCGCTTTTTACTGACATTGTCATTTGCATCCGCCTCTCCTGTGCCCATTTCGGTTTCAGGTTCCACAACAGGCGTTGCCGCTTCAGGCTCTTGCGCTAATTCTTGAAGCATTTCTTCCACCATCTGCGACTCTTTCGCTTCAGCTTCTGCTTCTTCCTTTTCTTTTTCTTCTTTGTTTTCTTCTGATTTTTCTTTATTTTCTTTTTCTAATTTTTTTCGAAGTTCTTTTAGTTCATTAAGCTTATTCTGAAGATCTTCAATCTCTTGTTTCTTTATTTCTTTATTTTCTTCGGATTTTGAAGCATCTTCTTTTAAATTTTTTTCTGATTGCGATTTTATTAAATCAGGAATAAGAACAGCCGAAGAACTGTCCAAATTGACTTTACTTAAAATCCCAGAACGAGAAACAGGAACACCCTCAAAGGTAGAGATAGAAAGTTGACCTTTTAAAAGTGAACTCAATCCATCAGTAATCGTTTGAACGTCACCATTGGGTGTTTTTACTTTAATATCAAACCCTGAAATAGAAAGATCATCCAGACTATCTATTTGAATTTTTTCCATATATACCCTACAAACAAAAATTAAAAAAGATTTAAATATCAAAAAGACACACAATCAGAATAAACGAAGAGAACCCTTTATAAAGAATTTCAGCGTATATGTAACATAAAAGATTCACATGTTCACAGTGCAAAACAAAAGAAAAAACACTTTATATTTCCTCATTCTTTCTTTCTTTCTTTAAAGTTAAAGCCAACACGATTCGATTAAAAGAAATGAGCAGCTTAAAAATAAGACAATCTGTAAATTCTATTTTCTTACATATGAAACCTCACAAAAACAAGAACCAAGATAAAATAAAGAGTATTTGAAAACGCACATAAATAATGTTTAAAAAATCGGCAAGGAGATTTAATTTGAGAGCCTCACCACTTAAAAACATCATTTATCTTCCTGCGTTCTTTCTCTTATTTTCATTGACCCTTGAATCAAAAGAAATCGACTCAAAAACAGACCCATTCAGACCCTATTTTATAAATGAAAACATGGAATTAGAGGTAAAACACAATGCAATCATTGCATTTGGTGTCGGGGGACATAGCATCAGAGCAGGAGAAGCCATGGGTGTCTATATGTCAGGCATCGCACCAATATCAAATACAAACTTCAATATATATGGCCGTGGAGAACTCATCAGAGACAAATACAAAACAGGTCATTTTTGGTCTTGGAATATGGCCATCGGTGTTGGTTATCATCTGAATGATCACTTCACCCCTTTTGTCTCTTTTGGTAAATGTTTTTCTAATTATTCAACATGTTACTTCAATTTAAGACACCCAACGGCAAATGACGATGACATTGATGCAATTTACTATGGTGCGGGTTCATATATAACAGAACCACTCTTTAACAATTCATTTGAAGTTGCATTTGACTGGAGCCCTTATAATAATTATGGCGGAAAATCGATTTATTTCGGGTATGCAATTAAATTCTAATGAGTTATAAAATGGAATGGATTAAAAAAATATTGATATTTGCTTTTTGTAGTACCTATATCTCGATTGCAAATGCGAACACATCCGAATTTTATGATGGAATACACATAAAAAGGGTGATTCCAACCTACTCAGCAGATATAGAAAGGCTGTTTATAGGGTCGATTGAAAACGCCTATAAAGTCAATGCTCAGATATTTGCAATAAAGTCAGAACAAAAACTATATAATTCAGCTAAATATTATTACATCCCGACGGCGAATATATCCTCTGAAGTTCAAAAGAAGTTTAATCATCCTGGACACCCTTCACCTTTTACAGAGTTTAAATTAAATTTATCCGCAACAATGAAAGTATGGAGTGATACAACAGGGGATCAAAAAGATGCTGCATACCATCGTCTTATCGCTTCTAAAGAGACCTACAATAACATAGTCAACGGGATATATTTCAACATAAAACAAAACATTATAAAAATTGAACTCGCGCGAGAGTTTTTAAATAAATCTGAGCAGTATAGAATTCATATGAATTCTCTTTTAGAACAAATGAATGTTTCCAGTCAGTCTGGACTACTCAAAAAATCAGACCGCTTATTTGCAGATGTCTCCATCAAAAAATTTGAAGAATCAATACTGAATGTTGAATCTCAAATAGAGCAATACAAGAACCAAATAAACAATGTCACGCCCGCTAATTTGTACAAAAATGAATATGGTGTCTCTCCTGAATATATTGAAGAAGCCATTACATTGGGTAAAAACCTCTTTAATATCGACATAGTTACAAATAGAAACTTTAATATTTTATCGAAGAGAGCCCAACTGAGCAGTGATCGATTTTCTGCCGAAGCATACAATGAAAACTTCAATATAGATATTGTGACAATGCACGGTATAACTGAGCATGATCAATCCAATATTAAAGATGAAAACAATAAAGTCATCAATGGATACACCTATGATAATGATGGACAGGCTTATATCGGTTTAAAAATGACTTATACAGGTTTGAATTATCAAAACTATCAACAAAAATCCAGTGAATTTGATCTATTTAATAAGAAAGTCATAGAACTTGATGAACTCATACATCAAACATATGTTGATTTGGATACACAATTTCAACAATACACACTCATAAAGAAGCGAATCGAAAACGTTGAAAAACAAATTAAATTAACGCTTGGCGTGATCAATAGTATGATGAATGAAATGCGCGTTGATGAATCCAATATATTGGATATATTCAGAAACATCTCCTCACTTTCTGATTTAGAAATGAACCGTTTATCAATACAAAATGAACTTGTTGACTTAACAACGAAAGTAAAATCAATTAATTCAATTATACCGAGCAAATATGTTATTAATTAAATTAGCTAAAATAATCTCGTCATTAGCGATATCAATTCTATTGTTTTATATGCTCGCTGTATCTAAATTTGATATTGTTTCTGAGGGGGCGGGTGTCCTTTCGATCAATGACAGCAATATAAACATTTCGTCCCCAACGTCTGGGATCATTAAGAACATTGATGTTACAAGCGGTGACGAAGTTAATATTGGAACACAGTTACTTACAATCAGCAATATAGAAGATGAAAATAAACGAGACCTTTTAGATTTTAATTTTAATTTCTACAATGAACAGATTAAAAAACTCACATTTGAGATAAATGAATTAAAAAAAACAATCAAGACAGGAAAACCGGAAGAAGACACGAAATCAATAACCTCGACCAAGCTACTTCAAGTGAACAACAAATACAATACATATTTACAAAAGAAAAAAGAACTAACTGAAAAAGAAAAGAGCGTCGCTCTAAAAGGAGATAGCCTAAAAGATCAAGAGTCCATTCTCAATAAAAAAAGTAATATGATAAAAAAATCACTGGGAAACACGGTTCGCTATTTAGACTCAAAATTAGAAGTTGAAAAAATAAAATTCCAAGAATTAGAAAACAAACTCTTGATTGAAGAAGCAAAGAGTCTTGTCGATACATCTTATCTTGAGTTTATACAGCTCGTATTAGAATTAACGGAACAATCAGAAACAGATCTGAAGAAAAACAGAGAGTCACTGGCGACAACCTCTTCTGAAAGAAACACCGTAAATGAAAGAATTCAATCAACAGATATAATTTCAACGGTTCATGGCACGGTTTTATCCTTAAAAGAGGGCTTGTCAGAAGGTGTTTATATCGAACGAAATGCAGAAATATTGACACTTAAACGTGAAGATGATGGCATTTATATAGCAGGTAAATTCGACTCAAAATTTAGACCTTACCTTGGTATTAATGAAATTGTCAAAGTTAAAATTAATGCACCAGGAATAAAAGACTATTTTTTTGGTAAAATAGTGGGGATCAGTGTAGATTCCTTTGATTATGAAGAATATGCAAAAGAAGGAACACGTTATTATAAAGTTAAAATTGTTTTTGATACCAATAAAACACAAAACATAAAAAGATTAACGGTTTTATTAGGAATCCAAACCACCATTTATGCAGTCAACGATAAGATGACATTCATTGAATATATCTTTTCCACATTTAATAAAGATTTGGACTTCACAGTATGGTAGGTTTCATTGGCGCATTGTCTTCTTCATTATGCATTCTTATTCTTGTATTTATTACTTTATTGTTGAGCTATATAAACTCAATATTACCAAGCCCTTCTTTATTTAAAATAAATGAATCCACAGAACGTTTACCAATAAAAACCTATTTTATTTCAAATGAAACAAAAGACGAAATAACCCGTATTATTGATGAGTTATCCACAGACGAAAAAACAAAACCAAATACAATTACGTTAGGTTGTTCTTATGGATTTGACCTAGACAAAAACATCGCCAACAATATCTCAATATATAACGCAATAAAACTGAACAGCTTTGACATTAAACTCGACATTAAAACACATCAAGATCCAATATATAAAGATGACGTTTTAAATTATTGTTTTTTAGATTTCACAAGAGATGAGAGTAATGGATGAAGACGATGAAGTTATGGCACCTATGGTCGATGCACTTACGGGAGCAATGGCTGCAATTTTACTCGTGAGTATATTTATGATGCTAAGCACTCTAAGTGGTGTCAATGAGTCGATAAAACAATATGGACAAGAAGCACTCTACAAAAATGAAATTTTAATGAAAGACGTTTTCAAAAGAGAGCCACCAATAATAGAGCTTAAAAGTAACAAATTATTATTTTTCACGTCTTTTAAATTAAGTAAAATGCAAAAGGAAAAACTAACCCTGTATTTCGAAAAACAAATACCAAAAAAAATAACGATTTACTCCGGTGACGAAAAGAACATTATTACTTATAACACATTGCTTTTTTTAAACGACGTTGGGTTAGATAAAATCATTGATGATATTGAAATTGAATTCCTTCCTGCCAACATGAAGGGAATTACAGAATTTGTTTGGGAGTTAAAATGAAATACATTGGTTACATATTGTTTTTATTGATCTTTATTTGTATATTCTTCCTTGAATCTGCAAAAGTATTCTTTTTTGACTCCTTTAAACTCGCACCCGAAATTACCGTTCTCGTGTCTGTTTGTTATATTTATATTGTGCTTTTAACCACTGTTGTTTCTCTTTTTCCGCAGGTTTTTAAAGACCCTATTTCTATCTATGATACACATGTAAAAATGACCTGCTCTGTCATGGTCTCTCTGGGTCTTGTTGGAACCTTTCTTGGACTCGTTGACATGATTTCTGGTATTGCAACAGCTTTATCTGGAGATGAAAACGATTTTGGTAAACGAATGGCTTCCCTATTAGGTGCAATTTCAACCTCTTTAGGTGCAATGTCATTTGCGTTTATGACCTCGATACTCGGTGTCGGCGTATCCGCCTACGCCTTGGTTGCAGCCACCTTCGTTTCAACGTCATTAACGGAAGCAAAAAAGGTAAATGATGAACATTTAAAACAAGATAAAGAAACAAATAATACAATGCTTGATCAGAATTTAAACAGCAAAGGATACAGAGAAATTGTCAGCCCTATTTTAGAACGCATCGATACTCTAGAAGAAAAAAGAGAAGAGAAAGCAGAAAAAACGGGAATTGAAATCGCGTCTCCAATAAACAATGAATTATTGGAAAGAATGCAAAATTTAGAAGAAAAATTCCTCCATATTGATATGGAACGATTTGAAAATGAATTCACCCCCGTAGCGATTATTGATAATATCATTCAACATCATAAAATATTAGAAGCTCACAATGAAATTCTAACCGACAGTATTTTACAATTAAACCGAAATCATATTTCTCTTGTTCAAGCTTTAGATTCGCTATCTTCAAACTTAACACTGAAGTCAAATTCAGTTGACGACCAATATAAGATATTACACGAACTTAATATTACAATGGTAAAAAATAACTCACTTCTCCATAAAATAGATCATTCAGCCAATGAAATAAAACTTAAAGCATCACATGGTTTTGAAAAGTTAAAGCATATTTTTGAGTGAAATGGGGTGAATGATCGAATCCAGTACTCTGACCGTTCCAAAGGCGATCTGAATATATACTGTTATACCCGTCGTCTTTGAAACTGCGTGGGTGTTGGCTGCGCTCGTTCTGGGCAATCACTGAGTAGCTCTATGCTCAAGGTCTCCACTCGTTTGCCGCAAGCGCGCATCTTCAAGTGTCTTCGTTATAATAAATTAAATCACAGGAGTCTAAATAATGAATGGTTCCTTATTAAAAAAACCGCTCATTTTTGTTGGCCCACCACGATCAGGGGTCTCATTTATTTCTGATATGATCTTTCATCATAAAGATTTATGTTGGTTAGATGAGAATTTTGAAAAACACCCAAACTCCTATTTTCAGCATGCTCTTTTCAAATTCACATCAAAATGTCGTTCTTATCTTCCGAATACATCCCCAAGCACTTTATTGCATTTTTTTACAAAAGAATGTTCCGCTGAGCCAAGCGAAGCACTGACGTTTTGGGACGATGCAACCCACGAGGACATCGATTTTTTTCGAAGTTTTATATTAAAGAAACAAGCATCTCCCATAGAAAAAGCGCGAATAAGAGAAACACTTTCAAAGCGCATCCATATATCTAAAAAAACAAAATTGGCCCTTCGATTCATTGGCCCAGGGAAAATACATTGGCTAAAAAGTCTTTTTCCTGATGCTCAATTTGTTCATATTACGCGCGATCCTGCGGCAACGGTACATTCTCTTCTTTCTACTGAGATGTGGGAATACCAAGGTAAACACACTCTATGGTGGAGAGATGCGTATTCTGAAATGGATTTGAATAAATATGCAAGCTTAAAAAGAGATTCAATTGCGAGTACCGCCTTTCAACTTCATCAATTAATAAAAACAACAGAGCAAGAAGCTTTAGATCTAAACGTGAATATGTTAAAAATCAGCTACGAAAATTTCGTTTCAAATCCGAAAGAAACGATAAAATCGATTTTTAATTATGCTGATTTACCTTTTGATGAAAAAGTATATTTTGCATTGTC
This sequence comes from uncultured Enterovibrio sp., assembly GCA_947041315.1. GTDB lineage: Bacteria > Pseudomonadota > Gammaproteobacteria > Enterobacterales > Vibrionaceae > Enterovibrio. The sequence goes on along the minus strand of CAMRDW010000005.1, from coordinate 14,307 downwards.
AAAGAAAAATGTAAAAAATAAAAATAAAGTATTACATATGAATGAAAAAGACGTATTTACAGCCTACCAATGGTGTCCAAGCGATCCGACCAGCGATTAAAATAGCATTTTCAAGATTTCATTAACAAATACTTAATTCATTTAGCGAATACATCAAAATAAAATATCTTATATTTAAAAAAAGGTGAGGCCATGAATCATAAAAAAGGTAAATACAATATAAACTAATTTACCAGCTAAATGATTTTATATGTACCCAAAGTAATTGAAGATGCGCGTCTATGGCAAGCGAGTGAAGCCCCTCAGCATAATAAAGGATGTTATGGGGGGGACGAGCGTAGCCAACACCCACGCAGCTTCAAAGGCGAAAGGTATAGAACATCTTTCGATGCTCCAAACCGACCGTTCCGTTCTTGCTTGAGGAAACCTAAAAATAAAAATTGTTCGCCACTCAAACTGGATGATGAAAACAATCTTCAATTTGTGTTGAGATGGCTCTCAATATATCCCGACGGGAAATAATGCCGACTAAACGTTCATATTCATCAACAACAGGGTAAATTTTAGGCTTATTTGGCAACATTTCTTCAGCCAATTTTATGATGCTTTCATCGGGTGTAACAGAAACAACTTTTGTGTGCATGCAATCACCAACCGTGTTTGTTTCCTGGCAGTAATAACCCGCTTTTAAAAGAGTTTGAATCATATCTTGTTCCGACAAAAATCCAACCACATGGTTATTTTTATCAATAACAGGCCCCCCTGTTTGCTTTGAATTAAGCATTTTTTCTAATGCCATCGTCAAAGAGGTCGTCGCTTTAAAAGTAACGGGTCGTGTATTCATATAATCTCTTACTTTGATTGATTCCATTCGTCCTCCTAATAAATTAATCGCGGTAGTGTAAAACAATGTTCTTGTCATACCCCTTTTCTTTGAAGATACAAGGATGGGGGTCAATGAAAATCCCAATACAAAGCCAATCTTTGCTTCGACGTTTTCTTCTTTTCCACCGTTCTGCATCTTCGAATTTCTTGAATATACACAATTTCAGTGTCGAACACGTTATAAATAATACTAGCGAGTAGAATATTTTTTTCTTTATTATCAATAATAATAATAAAGGATTTAGATATTCATTTTCATTTTCATCGTTTTATAAGAACCTAACTAACTGTATTTTAAATATTTTCAAGTAAATATCCTCTTTCTATAAAGAGAAAATAACACGCCTTATTTAATCAATCACGATCTTCACATTAAAGCACTGACAAAGAACTCAATAGGTATTTTTTGTCCTTTTGAAGAAACAGCCAATCCTTTTTCTAAATTTGCTAACAAATCAACGCCTTCTTTCGTTTCACTGACAAAATCAGACAAAGGTGGATTTTTAAGTAACAAGGTCAGAGAAGGTATGCCTTCAACGTATTTTAAGGGTAAATGAACCCTTATTTTTCCATCTAGATTATTTTTAAAGGCCAATGGATTTTTTGTTAAATCAGAAAGGCCAGGATTCAAGCCGAGTGATAATTCTCCATTGATATTTCCTTCTTGAGAGTCAAATTCAAAAGGTGTTATGTTTAAACGTATCCCTTTTTCTAAAATTTTATCCAATGCGGTTATGATCACCGCCATTTTATTTTCATTCGCATTCTTTTCTAAATTATTTGAACTGTTTAATAGTTTAATTAATGAAGGAAAGTACATCTTTTGAAGATCAATTCCAATCTTCAATTTATTTAACATAAGGATATTTGAATAGTTTAATTCTTTGAAAGAAAATAAACTGGTGCTGTACAACATTAGATCGTCTGACCCTTCTGATATTTCATTGTTTTTCTTTTCTTTTCTTAGATCATTTTTCGTTTCTAATGAAAAATCGTCCAGCGTGATCTGTGTCTCTTTTTTATCATTCAGACCGAGATGTGAAAGTTTGAACGTCTGCTCTCCCAACCAAAATCCATTCTGTATTTTCCCATGACCGTAACTCATGAAATTTTCAAGCAATACGTCTTCAGAAAATGGATTTTGAAAGTTCAAAAAATCCACTTTTGTTTCAAATGAAATGAGTTTATTTCGATTCATGGATCCTGAAATAAGGAAAGGAGAACTCGCAAGCTTCATTTTATTTTGAAGAAAATCGATGGCTTTTAACGAAAGATCAAACTCAAAATGTTTGAGTAAAGAGAAGTCTGTATTTATTAAAAGTGGGGATCCTTCTGTTTTCCATAATACCTTTGATAATGCCTTGAATTCAGGAGTCATATCGATCACTGTACGCCCCGTGACCCCCAACAAACCATGATCCAAATACGTAATCAATACCCCTTCTTTTGGAAGCAAATCCGACAATACACCCTCTATCATTGGATTTTGAAACTTCACGCGCGTTTTAATTTCAGATGACAGATAGCCTCGCTGGTATGAAAGCGTTTCAAGATCAAAATAAGAGGAAGGAAGTGCGTTCAATTCATTTTCATACATGGACTGTGCAATTTGCCCAATAGCAAAGGGCCAAACAGCCGCAAGAGCCAAGGCACCAGCAAGAGCACCCGCTTTACCAAAAATCATAAAAACTCCATTAATAATGCATTTTATTTGTTCGAATCTAAAGCAGATCCATGCATAAGTCGTTAATAAAATTAGATTTATATCTATTCTAGAATGCTCGCCCCTTCGCAACATTTTTTTAAAAAAGTGCGTAAAATCTAAAAAACACACCCGTTGGTAAAGAAATGAATTCAAATGTCATATTCTGTCTTGTCGATGATCAAGAGACACTCTTTCTTTTAGAAAAAGAACTGTCCTATTTTGAAAGCCATTTTGACTTGATCTCTTGTCATAAAATCGACAGCGCCATTGAAATTTTGTCCTCTTTGTCTCAAAAAGAACAGCGTCTTGCCCTCTTTATTTTCAATTATTCCCGAGATGAAGATCAAGGCGTTAATTTGTTCATCAATATAGATGCTTACCTTGCGGCCAATGGAACTCGCACAATATTGCTGCATGACCAACCGAATGTCGAACTTATTATGCAGGCGGTCAATGATGGGCGATTAAATTACTGTATGAAAAAATCGGCTTTAAAAGAAGACCTTAAAAAAATAGTGAAAAAAGAGTTAACACAATATGTGATTCAATATTGCAGTGATACTTTATTGCAGTATTGCCCCCTTCTTGAGCACCAAACATTACTGGATGCACACATTGAAAGTAAACTCGCCGGATATCGGAGCTGTTTTATTGAATCAGCACTCGGGATCCCAGATGAAATTTTAGCAAAACAACTGATTGACGGGCTTGATGAATATTTCAATCTTCATCATGAACACAAGGTACGACGCTGTTATCAAGAAAATCATATTCTAACCCACGAAGGAAAGGAAAATTCCTATTTATGGTTTGTCGTTGAAGGTGAAGTCGCGCTTTTAAAACGGGATGCTGCGGGATGTGCCCATGAAGTCGCACGATTAGGGCAAGGCAGTTTAATCGGCGGGATGTCTTTCGTAACGGGAGAGGTTTCATTTTCTACCGGAGTCACCTTGCAAAAAACCTTGGTCATAAAACTGAATCGAATTCTTTTTTCACATGTGATGCAAGAAAAAAACGACTTACTTCCTCTGTTTTCAAATTACCTCCTTCGACATTTTAATCGCCGATTAAAACGAAGCATTTCAACAGAAGTGAAATTACAGCAAACATTGAAATCTCTTGAAATCGCACATAAACAATTAATGGAAAAAGAAAAAATGGCGATGTTAGGGCAACTGGTTGCCGGTGTTGCCCATGAACTCAATAATCCCATTTCCGCCATACTCCGAAACAGCCACACGTTAAAAGACACGATCAATCAACTTATCAATGTTGATTTTTGTGAATCCGCCAAAGAAAAAGCCAATCAAATAATGGTCAATGCGCTCCTTTCAAAACCCCTCTCAACCGCAGATGCTCGACAAAAATCAAAAGCCATAGAAAAAATGATTGAGAATAAGAATTTGGCAAGAAAAGCCGTCAACATGGGCCTAGATAATACGGAAGAACTTCATTTTTGGCGCACTGCTTTAAATGATCAATTCACCGAAACTTTGCAACATTGGGACATGTACTATCAAGCCGGCAGTTTATTACGATCAACCCATGTGTGCGCCCAACGCATTGCAGACATGGTAAAAAGTTTAAAAAACTATGCGCAACCTGACAATGAAACCATGCGCGAGATTGATCTCCATGAAGGCATAGAAGACACCTTGGTGATGTTTGAAAACCAACTCAAGCATTTTAATGTAATTCGAGAATACGGGGACATACAACCTCTGCGTTGTTTGCCAATCTCTTTACAACAAGTTTGGACAAACCTGATTGCGAACGCCCTTGATGCCATAGACAGCGACGGAGAAATTCGAGTAAAAACAAGTGAATGTATATATAACGATAGAAAAGGGGTTCAAATCAGCTTTCGAGACAATGGCATAGGGATCCCCGTCTCTTGTCACAAAAAAATCTTTGAATTAAATTACACGACAAAACGAGAAGAGCATTTCGGGCTGGGTATCGGCTTGTCTGTCAGCCTGCAAATTATTGAACATTTAGGAGGACGCATAGAGGTTGATTCTTGCGAAGGTGAATTTACTGAAATGATTGTCACATTGCCTTATTGCTCTGTCCAAGAAATTTGAGCCTTTCAACGGCGGGTGTGTGGCTCCCTCTTGCAAATAAAAGCAAATAAAACGTTGTGATTGGGCTTTGAGAGCGCAGACTGCCTTGGTGCATCAAATTCAGGGCTGCCAAGCGACGCATCCCAGGGCATGAGTCTCGAGGGGGTGAGAATACCCCTTCAATATTGGGAATGAATAGACCCGTCGCCTTTGAAACTGCCAGTGTTGCCTGCTCTCGCCAAAGCCAATCACAGAATCAATCACAGAGTCAATCTATGCTCAGGGCCTTCACTCCTTTGCCGCAAGCACGCACCTTCAAGTCTCTTGGGTATATCAATTCAACTCTTTATTCATGGCCTCAAAAAAAAAGACAATGCCTTTTCTCTCGATGAAAATATAAAAAAACACCCACGTAAGGATTACAAAAAAACAGCTTACATTTAACACCTGAGCTCAAACAAATCGGAAACAATGTTAATTAATATGAAATAAGATGACTTTATTCGTTAAACCATATATCCCCTTTTTTCGTAAAAGATGTGATGTAATGAAATTTCATATTATTTCGTTCATTTTTCCAATTTCGATTCAAATTAAAATTTGTTTTCTTGTTCCTGAAAAGAGACTTATATTAAAATAATTTCCATTCCTTTATTTTAGTCATGAGATTATTTATGCAAAATACAAAAATTATCACGCTACTTGTTCTTTCTATTTCTTCCTTATTTTCTGCAACAAGTGCTGCAAATGATACAAGTATGAGTAATTTTAGTTACGACTATTTCGAAGCGCGTGTTGGAATGAGCCCTGTGACTTATGGATTAGGTTTTAGCACGTCAATTCACCCAAACGCCCACATTCGTGCTGAAGTTGACACTGAATTTGAGTCCGATTTCGACTCAACGGCCGCCATTGGGTTTCACGCTCCCGTTAATGATTGGGCGGATGTCTACGGTGAAATCGGGCTTCGAGGAATGAAAGTCAGCCGACTTTTTAAAAATGAAACTGAATTTGGTATCGAAGTGACGCTCGGACTTCGTCAATGGTTAGGCCCACAACTTGAAATTGGCGGAGAAGTCGGTCATTTAACCATCAATCATGAAGACAAGGTGTTTGGCTCTGTTTATGCCCGCTTTCACGCCACAGAGCTTTTTGCCATTGGAATACAAACACGCTTTAACGACGCTTACGGTGATCAATTTATGTTCACAACCCGCTTTAAATTCTAATCAAGATGGCGCACGATACGCTTTCGTGTCAGTTTAAAATGTCTCCTGCATAAATGAAAAGGACGTGGATTAGCCCCATACCTTAAAAAACACGAACAGGCTCTATCGCCAAGCGATTGCAAGACTCAACCAGGCCGGAAGGACGAAAAGCCTCTGGGATATACCAAGGCACTTAAAATTACGTGTACGCCAAAAACAAAGTCTCTGTGCAAAAATGCACTCTGTAATGAGACCTTGAGAAGCCCCTCCCCTCCAAAACACCCTGCATCTTCAAAAGCGACGGGTATAAATCAATCCCCCAAGAACACAAACACAGTGTCATTGGGGTTTCTGATCTTGTTGCTCGCTCAATCAAAAATCTCAGGGTGCCGAACGTATCAGCACCTCTTTTTTCGAATCATTGATTTTTAATTCACTTTTCTCTGCGCTATAGAGCAAGATATTTTGCAGTACGGGCAGGTCAGGAAAGTAAGTAGAGATACCCGTCGCCTTTGAAGTTGCGTGCTCGTTCAGCCAAATTACATCGTCTCTCTATGCTCATTGGCTTCGGTCACTTGGTGCAATCGCGCACCTTCAATTCCTTTGGGTATAAAAAATCATTGTGCACTTCTCAGCGCATGCAAAAAGGAAGAAAGATCAAGATTTCACGAAATAGGAGGGGAATGTTCAAATTAAAAAGAGGTCAGTGTGGTTTGTATAAATGCATTAAAACTTTTCAAGGAAATAACAAACTAAAAGCCGCATCTGCGGCCTTTTTAAAACAACCGATTTAAACGGCTTGAAGTAATTGCTGCTTAATATCTTCACTTAATAATGTCCAATGCTTGCCCGTTTGGGCGCCTGCAAACATCCAAAGAAGTTTAATATCAACACTGTATCCATGTGCTTCTTGTACTTTACGAAAAATTTCCTCAGGCGTCATAGAAAAGAAGGTATCGACATCTTCTATGCCTGCTTTTTTCAACATTCGCTCAATCGTTAATCGGAAATTAGGCAGATCACGCAAGCGTTTATTCAATTTAGAATCACGGTATTCTTTTTCAGAGACCGAATTATTTAAAGATTTCTGAACCATGGCATGTAACCCTGTTTCATCTTTCTCATATAATTCAGTTATATCAAAATAATTCACAATGGCTGTTGAACTTTTTTTAACGTGTACAAATTTTTTGCATTCTTTTGCAATCAGATTTTCAGTAAATTCAGCGCCACCACGAAGGTAAATACGATCTTCTTTAACAAGGGCGAACATCGCACCATTAACAAAAAAACCAGTACCACCAAACATAGAACGTTTCTCTGTATCTCCAAACTGAGACAAGTACTCGACAAAACCACTTTTAACTTCTAACACAAATGCCTCCAATCTCGCTTGAAAAGACCTTTTCAAGCAATTATTCTAATTTTTATTGACGAATTAATAATGACTTATTCGTTTCCATAAAGCCATATAATTAAACTGCTTGAATTCATTTTATAAAAAAAACGCCGCACCAGTCACGATGAGACAATGAAATAATGGTATTTGCATAAACTTAAATGAGTTATAGAACTCGCAAATTTATCTTTTTGTTACAACAATGTGTTGAAGTAAACGATATATCCAATTGAAATTTAAAACTATTCACTCATGGCGCTTGTTTTTTTTCTTGATATCAAAACAGAAAAGACCTAGATGGTTAACCAGTTGTGAATATTACAGCACCCCAATGAAACAAATATAATCCAGCATTTAACATCTACTTTTTGAATAAATTTGACCTTCCTTCCTTTTTTAATACAAATATAAATGCTCTTTTTTTATCCAAATTAAATATTTCATTTTATGTGCAGAAATTAATAACTGTTTTTTAAATCTTCATTCTCAATGAATAAGAAAATCACTTTCGATCAGTCGATCCTCTTTCTGGAAATACACAGAGTGATGCAGTTTCTGTATGGAACACCTTGCATTTCACCTCACAAAAAGCGGGATTGCTCCCAAAGATTTTTCTTTTATTTTGGAAAAAATCATTAAGCTGTTCCAATTCGTCATCGTCAAACTCATTCATATAATAAGAATTCGTTTTAATATGATTTTTTGCACAGTGAATCTTGTTTACCTGGATATAAATACGGGCTTCCCACGATCAAAAAAATCTCATCGAATAAACGGGATATAAAAACAGAGTAAAAATGAATCACTCAAAAGCGTGTTGAAAAATACATAACAATTGAAAAAAAGATCAACAATACATGAAAAAAATGAAACTATTCTCACAGCCAACAAACAAACGTGCATTATCTGTACTTCAAAGGATATACTGCCCCTAAAAATGTAAAGATAATCCTATTACTTATTTAACCCATGATCGATCCGATAAAAGCCCCAAATCGATCATCCATTTATATATACTGATATTTTCATTGAAATTGGGCACGGTATATGAACTTTCGAGCTTAATAAAATGGATCGTCTTTCCTTCTTTTGGCTTCATCCCGAACATAAAACACACCTAAAAACCATTGAGACCGATTTTTTTAGACGCATTTCTCGTTCACTGAAAACGACCCCCTTCCTGTTAGGAGCAAGCCTCGAAGTAACACAAAAATTACACAAACTCTGCCGTGAACCGTACAGCACACAAAGCGAAATAACAGCCACGGTCATGGAAGATATTTTATTTACAGCCACCGTGGTCGCCACTGCAAATGCGTCTTTCATTCACTTAAAAGAAGAGCCTCCCTGTTATGATATTCATTGGGCCGTCTCCGAATTAGGCCCCAAGGGGATCCTTCAGCTCCTCGATAAAGCACCTCAGGCTCTCAGCATATCCGACCCTGTTTTAAACAAGGCATGCAAGGCTTTTTTAGTCGAAAAAACACAATTATCCTATGAATTTGCCTCAACCATGGCGCTTGTTTGTTCTCGATTAAAACACAACAGCGAAGAGAACCAGCATCTCGATGTCGAACAGGCTTTTCTCATTGGTCTTTTAGCAAACATCGGTGTACACAATGCAATTAAAAGCTATACCGCTTATTGCAAGGAAGGACATTACTTGGATTTCGATATTGCTCGCGAAGTTTTTGAGACAGTGAGTAAAGAAACAAGCCATTTAATATTAAAGAAATGGCATTACGACACCGATTTTATCCAAGTTTCAAGTCATTGTCCTCAGGTCACCTCTGAAGACGGTATCCGCTATTTAGATATTGCAAAAATGGCCACCCACCTTTTAATGTTCAAAAAGAAAGATGCGCATTTATCCGAGCACGACCTCGAACTCACACTGGAAGGTGCTGAAGCCATGTACGATTTATGCAATCTCAAAGAAACGGAATTTCGTCAACAAATAAAAGATGTTCTAGAAGGGCTTAATTTATAATCGCTTCAGAAAAGAGGAGAACAAAGGTTGACCTTATTCTATAACGACGGATAATCTGAAAAAATCGTTTTATTAGGCCAATCCTTGATGTTTCTCGGCATGTTTTCTATTTTTCTTCCTCTCGCTCTGGGCTATTTGATTTCCATCAAGCGCATAGACCGACTTAATACTGTTAAAAAAATCACGTCTTATCTTGTTTTTATCATTTTAAGCTTGATGGGGCTGGGGTTAGCAAAACTCGATGATCTTGCAACAAATATTAATCAAATCATGCTATTGGCTTCTTGTTTTTTCATTTTTATCAGTGGCTCAAATTTGCTCGCACTCCCCCTCCTTGACTGCGTTTTAAAAACAGAGACAAACCATGATAAGGAACACATTCCACTCGCAAACATGGCTTTTGAGTCCTTGAAATTGGTTTTTGTCGTTCTTCTTGGGTTCATTGCGGGATTATTTTTGCCTTTTCCTCTGGATTGGGTCACTCCTGCAAGTGAAGCATTTTTGCTCATATTGCTTTTCTTTATTGGCATTGAACTTCGCAATTGTGGATTGACCCTAAAACAAATTATTTTAAATAAAAAAGGGCTTCTTATTGCTTTGGTTGTGTTAACAAGCTCGCTTCTCGGGGGGCTTCTTGCCGCTTGGGTTTTAAACATTCCTTCTCATTACGGCCTCGCCATGGCATCGGGCTTTGGTTGGTATTCCTTGGCGGGAATACTCGTAGGGGATGCTCTTGGGCCTGTTTATGGCGGAGCCTCTTTTTTACTTGAATTAACAAGAGAGCTTCTCTCCATCCTATTGATCCCTCTTTTAATCCATCGCTACCCACTCACGGCCATTGGCTACTCAGGAGCCACTGCCATGGATTTCACCTTGCCCATTATTCAAACTACGGGGGGTGTGCGCTGCGTTCCCATTGCCATTGTCAGTGGTTTTATTCTGAGTGCTTTGGTGCCTTTGCTGATCCTGTTTTTTATCTCGCTGTAATGCCCATTCTATTTGCTCGGGATACCCAAAATAATTGAAGACGCGTCTGCAGCAAGCCGTGAAGCCCCTGAGCATAGATGGAGCATGTGATTGGGCTTTGAGGAGCCGCCAAGAACCCTGTCGCTTCAAACCGAGAGGTATCGATATTTCTTGTTTGATCCGTCAGAAACCATTAACCTAAAAATACATTGACCTTTTCTTTTTATCTCAAATACATAAACAAAAAAGGATTTTTTTTATGTCTCGTTTTTGCTTCATTCTTTTTATTTTCTTGGCCTCACCGAGTGCCTTTTCTACACCGCTGAATGAACTCGATAAAACCTGCCTAAGTCAGAAATACCACAACTATGTAAAAGCCTCTATTGATTGGTATGATGCGCTTATCCAGATTGCGGTAAAAGAGGATCCGAAATTAGAAAATGTTGGATATTGGTTTTTAAAAGGCCGCCACAATCATTTTAAATTGAACGATGCGGTATTCAATGAACGCTTAAAAAATGCGCCAAATACACTCAATTTGCATTCAGGGATAGAATCATGGCTTAATTTAACCCAAGAAGAAGTAAAAGAATTAAGTCAATCACACAGCAAATTAGCACCACCCGCAAGAAAAGTGTTCAATTTCCGTCAAGATGAAACACATAAAGACAGTTATGCACTCAGAGCCGCCCTCGCAAACCTTTTAAAATCCCCTCAAAAAATGGATGCCCCACTTCGACATTACAACCAACAAATTGAAAAACTCAGCCATACACATTGCAAAAAAGCCATCTAAAATAAGTGCTTTTTTCAATCGTGAAGCTTTACACCCTTCGCTTTTGAAAAGGCCCCCTGGTTGGCTGCGCTTACAAAGCGCAATCATGGCGGCCTTCAGTATTCATCTCCATGCTATGGCTCGATGTTCATGGCGTTAGCTCAGGCGCACCTGCCTGCATCTTTAAATCACTTAGGTCGGCTCACTCATTGAGGCATTTCAAGAGGCAGAGCCTTTTCATCTGGGTCATTGCCTTTTTCAAGGTCGAAGCGCCCGTCTTGGGTGATGGACAACCAAACCGCTTCTTGCTCTAACGCCAAGCCTTGCTTTTTCATGGCCTCAATCAAAGCCCTTAATTCTTTTGATTGCCCTAAACAGGCCTCCCCCTTACGTTCAAAGGACGAAAACTCTCTGGCGGTATCAATCCAAAGTTGATTTTGACCATAACAGGTTAAACGCGCTTCCCAATGCGGCATGAGCCAAAATTCGGCCCGCTGCTGTAGACGATCTTTTAAACGGCGAAAATTGTTCAAACCAACGCCATCGTAATCAGCAAAAAAATAGACTTTTACGGCTCTTTCAGACACGGATAACCACTCAATCAATTTATTGTGCAGCTGCCCTCGATACCAAATCACCGTGCTTGGCGTGTCTGTCGGCAACCAATTTAATTGATCAAACAGCGCTTGATTCTCAACTAACCAGAGAGGATGACGCGTGCGTAAGTCATTATTCCTCTGTCCTCCGATCTCAAGAGCTACAGCGCCAAATTTATTCGTTCCCCTTTGTAATTCCAAGATCTTCGTGTCCCCCTGATACCAGGTTGGATCCCCGACTGTTTTTGCAAGGACATAGGTCACATCATGATTTACAGGTCCTTTTTTACTGCTTCGCGTCGCTGCAATATTTTTCGCTCTTTGAGGAAGTGAGGCATTAAAATCCGCATCAGGAACAAACTGACGCAGCGTGAGTTCAACCACAGAACGCTCTTGAATGAGATAACTCACGCCGCGTCCTTTCGTCAAAAGCAAAATACTGTGCGTTCTTCGTGAAAATTCATCGAGTTGCTTTTTTTGTTCTCGGGTCATGACGCTCGCAGCCACAGGCTTTGGATGCGCGTCTAATAATCGATTTAAGGCTTTGACCAAGACTTGACTCACAATTTGGCCTCTAAACGATGAGGAATATTTAGATCTTTCAGCATCCGTATTTCTTCCAGCAGCTCTTGTTCTGTTTTTTGTCGATGCTGTGGAATAAGCCCCAAAAGACCCACCTTGAGTTCTGGAAAAACAAACTCGGACTCCAGTCCTTGTTTTAATACCTGACGAAGTGCTTGTGTATCCAGCTCATCGCTTTGAGGTGGCAGCCTCAATATGTCTGAAGCCTCAGAACATCGATGGACTCTTTGATGGGGTTTGAGCGAACGTCCCCAACAACCACGCAACATCAAAAGCGAGGGGTATAAAAGCGTTCAAGAGACCTAAAAAGAAGGCCGTGACGGACAAGCTGACATACCTAAAGTAATGGAAGTTGCGCGACAGCAACAAGCGAATAAAGGCCCTGAGCATAGATGGTGATGTGAGCAGGTTTGAGCGAGCGTCGCCAACATGCACACAGCGTTAATGGCGAGGGGAATCAAGGCATGATGAGAGAACCCGCCTTAATAACGAGTCCCTTTTTTTATGTTAAAAAAAAATCATTTTACTGCGAATTCGGTCAATATATGCTGCGCAATTTCATTCATGACCTTATCGCGTTCAGGCATAGAAAGCGCGGTTTGGGTCATGTAGATACTGATGATCAAAGGCTTTCGCGTTGTCGTCCAAATCACCGCCGTCATCCCCCGAGAGCCAAACCCCCCCGCTCCGGCGCGATCTGCAATAGACCAACCTTTTGGTAAAATCGAGCGAAGTAGCCCATTAGAAACGACATTGCCTTGCATCCAATGCAGCAATTGATCTTGTGAAATTTTATTCAATACGCCACCAAACAAAAGCGCTTTTAAGGTCTCATTCATTGAATTGGGAGTGCTTGTATCGCGAATATCGTCCAAGCGAGCTTGGTTTAGATCCGGTTCAATACGATCTAATTGAGAAATTGGATCGCCAATCGAACGCAAAAAGAGCGTCAAGGCTTGGGGACCACCAATATGCTGTAAAACGATATTGGCGGCTGTATTGTCACTCGTAAACATGGTCGCTTCGCAGGCTTTTTCAAGAGTGATAGACCCTCCGGCCAAGGGCTCTGTAACAGGAGACCAAGCAATTAAATGCTTAGGATCAATGAGGGACAAGGTGTTTTTGTCTAAAACCCCTTTTTCTGAATCTTTTAACATTTTTGCACAGGCTAACGTCTTGAAAGTACTCATCATCGGAAAGCGTTCGTTTCCTTTATATTCCCATTTATTTTGATTATGGGTTTCTAAAATCGACACGCCAATACGGCCCGATATCCGTTTTTCAATGGAGGCCATCGTTTCATGAAGCGTTGAAGAAAATGAACTAAAAGAAACAAAAAAAACAGAAAGGAAGACGATGTTTTTCATTATTTTTCCATCCATAAATTAAAAAAAGTATTTTTTCAGAAAATTTTATCATCATACACTCTGTCGATCTGTTTAATTTTACCACCCGCCTCAAAACAAAACATCGGGTGATTTTTAAGAAGATTGCACTTTTGAAAGGTCATTGCGCACATGAATAAAGAACATTGTTTTTTCGACCCCTCTTACAAAGCACTGACATAAACCCGTTTCTGAACGTAACACGGCGTGAAAAATGTGCCTTTCAATTTTCATTTCAACATCAGATTTTAAAATATCGAGGTGAGGTGCGAGCTTGAAAGGGCTCTTGAAAAGCCGCCCTTAAAATACGAAACGAAGAGACGAGACAAAGAGACAGACCATAAAAAGTACAGCCTGGCACATTTGGATAAATCTATTTAAGCCTCGGCGTTTTCCGAGCCACGAAAATCTCACTTTGTATTTTCATAGATTGACTCCATAAGCGGGTTTACATTCTGATAGACAGCTTGTGTCGGTTGAGGCCGTACTGGTGGCGCTGGTGGCGTATTTGTCAGTGCTCGTGCTTTGGCCCACTCAACCATCATTTTTGTTTGTGAAGGCGTTTGCACCATGAGATTGTGTCGGGTATTGCGTAAGCCCAATACGGTTTCCTTTAATCCAGCCGCAGGATTCTCTGCCATATGCTGAGCTGCAACAAGGCAACCTGTGCGCCCCACACCGGCAGTGCAGTGGGTTAATGAATTTGCTAATTTCGAATAGGATTCACGAAGTTTCACCATCGCGTCTAAATCT
>CAMRDW010000004.1 GCA_947041315.1 uncultured Enterovibrio sp. | reverse complement strand
TCCCATCAAGTTGATATCATAAATTTTAAATAAATTCACACCACTTGAGTCTGTGATATGCACTGTCTTTGAAGCTGTGTGGGTGTTGCTTCAAAAGCGGCAGGGATAAAAAACAAAAAAAGAGGGCATAAGCGAGATCGCGGTATAGTCAAAAACGGTGGAATTAAAAAAACCAAGCTCGTTTTAAGTTATTATAAAATAATAAGAAACTAAAAAAAGCGCCAAACTTGGCGCTTTAAAAAGACAAGCATTAAAGATCTTATTTTTTCTTTATCGCCTTCGCGTTTGGCAAATCAGTGATCGTCCCTTCAAAAATTTCCGCTGCTAAACCAACAGACTCATGCAAGGTTGGGTGAGCATGAATCGTTAATGCGATATCTTCTGCATCACAGCCCATTTCAATGGCTAAGCCAATTTCACCTAACAATTCACCGCCGTTTGTGCCAACGATGGCACCACCGATAACACGATGTGAGTCTTTATCAAAAATTAATTTTGTCATGCCATTGCTGCAATCTGAAGCAATTGCACGTCCTGAAGCCGCCCAGGGGAAAGTAGCCACTTCATAATTAATCCCTTTTGCTTTGGCTTCTTTTTCGGTTAGACCCACCCATGCAACTTCAGGCTCGGTATAAGCAATGGAAGGAATGACTTTAGGATCAAAGTAATGTTTCTTGCCCGAGATCACTTCTGCAGCCACGTGGCCTTCATGCACCCCTTTATGCGCAAGCATGGGTTGACCGACCACATCCCCTATTGCATAAATATGCGGAACATTCGTTCGCATTTGTTTATCTACGCCAATAAATCCACGTTCATCAACCTGAAGACCCGCTTTTTCTGCATCTAAGGACAAACCATTGGGAAGGCGACCAATCGCCACAAGGACCGCATCATAACGGACCGCTTGAGCGGGTGCATTTTTGCCTTCCATAGAGACATAAATACCGTCCGGTTTTGCCTCAACCGCTGTAACTTTGGTTTCCAACATCAGATTAAATTTCTTACTCACCGCTTTCGTAAAAATTTTAACGATGTCTTTGTCTGCCGCAGGGATCAACTGATCAAACATTTCAACCACATCAATTTCAGTACCAAGTGAATGGTAAACCGTCCCCATTTCGAGGCCGATAATCCCCCCCCCCATGACCAACATCTTTTGTGGAATTTCTTTTAATTCAAGGGCGTCGGTTGAATTCCAAATACGAGGATCTGAATGTGGAATAAAAGGCAATTCAATAGGACGAGAGCCTGCGGCAATAATCAAGTTATCAAAATGAACCGAGGTTTTTTCTCCTTTGTCATTTTCTACGATAATCGAATTTGAAGAGGTCAATTTTCCAAATCCATTGATCACATTCACTTTGCGCATTTTTGCCATCCCTCCAAGACCACCGGTCAATTGGGCAATGACGTTCTCTTTCCAGAGACGCACTTTTTTTAGATTGATTTTGGGTTTTCCAAAAGTAATCCCATGCTCCGAAATCGCTTTTGCTTCATCGATCACTTTTGAAATGTGCAAAAGGGCCTTTGATGGAATACAGCCCACATTCAGACAAACACCTCCGAGGGTGTTATAGCGTTCAATAATAACAGTCTCAAGACCAAGATCTGCACAGCGAAATGCAGCAGAATACCCAGCCGGCCCCGCGCCAAGCACAACGACCTGGGCTTTAATTTCTTTATTATTCATTTCGTCCTCGTTGTTTTCAGGTTTCCTGACTGGCTCACCATTTTAAAAGTAACGTAATAACAGTATCTTAAATTGTGCAAAAATCAGCGATTGTCTTACATAGACACGCTAAAAAAAGCGTCAATTTACAACACTAAACGACGAATATCAGTCAAACACCCATTTAAATAAGTGATAAAGCGAGCCCCCTCAGCACCATCAATCACACGATGATCGTAAGACAAGGACAAAGGTAACAACAAGCGTGGAAGGAACTCTTTCCCATTCCACACGGGTTTCATTTCAGACTTCGAAACACCTAAAATTGCCACCTCAGGCGCATTAACAATCGGGGTAAATGCCGTTCCGCCAATGCCGCCTAAGCTCGAAATCGTGAAACAACCTCCTTGCATATCAGAAGCCGTTAATTTTCCTTCACGCGCTTTTTTCGAAACCAAGAGCAACTCTTCAGACAGAGTGTAAATTCCTTTTTTATTCACATCTTTAAAGACAGGCACCACAAGGCCATTGGGCGTATCAACAGCCACACCGATATTAATGTATTTTTTCAAAATCAAGCTTTCGCCATCATCTGACAAGGACGCGTTAAAGGAAGGAAACGCATCAAGCGCCTTTGCGACGGCTTTAATGATAAAAACCAAAGGGGTAATTTTAATGCCTGTTGCATTTTTGGCTTCAGTCGCATTTTGTTCTTGACGAAAGGCTTCAAGCTCAGTGATATCGGCGTTATCCCACTGGGTTACATGAGGGATCATAACCCAATTACGGTGCAAATTAGCACCCGAGATCTTTTTAATGCGAGAAAGAGGTCGGAGTTCAGTTTCACCAAATTTATTGAAATCCACTTTTGGCCAAGGCAATAAACCCAAACCAGCTCCCGCCCCCTTAGACGCCCCGGAAGATGCCAGAGCATTAAGGGCTTCTTTTACATAGTTTTGAACGTCTTCTTTTAAAATTCGACTCTTAGGACCCGTGCTTTTCACTTTCGACAAATCAACACCGAACTCACGGGCAAGTCGACGCACAACAGGCGATGCATGCGTATATTCAGTGTTTTCAATCAGCTCATTTGGGGTGACAGGCGCCCTCATTTCTTCCGAAGAGGGTTTTTCTGGTGCTTTTTCTGGCGTTGAAACTTTCACCGTCTCTTGTGATAACACAGCGACAGGTGTAGAAGCCGTCTGTGCAACTTCAAACACCATGATAAAAGAACCCGTCGAAACTTTATCGCCTGTTTGAACTTTAATTTCTTTTAAAAGACCCGAAAATGGCGCGGGGACTTCCATGGATGCTTTGTCACCTTCAACGGTCATTAAAGATTGATCTTCTTCAACGAGATCGCCTACTGCCACCATGATTTCTGTCACTTCAACTTCATCATCACCAATATCTGGGATCAAAATATCTTTCAGGCCGACAGAAGAAGCAGCAGGCTCTGTCACAGAGGTTGACGCGGCCTCTGTAACAGAAGGGGCCGCACTTGCTGAAGCAGGAGGCGTCTGACTTTGTGATTCAAAAAGCATAATGAGGGAATCGGTAGAAACGGTTTCCCCTTGCTTAATGAGAATTTCCTTCACGATACCCGCTTGTGAAGCAGGCACTTCCATAGAGGCTTTATCACCTTCAACTGTGATCAGGGACTGATCTTCTTCAACATGATCCCCTACATTCACAAGGATTTCGGTCACTTCAACCTCATCCGAACCTATATCAGGCACTTTAATTTCAATGGTCATTTTTATCAGCCTCTTACGCGTATAGTGGATTCAGTTTGTGCGTATCGATATCGAACTTTTTAATCGCTTCAACAACCACTGATTTATCAATGGAGCCTCTTTTTACCAGCTCAGTTAAAGCAGCAAGAACCACATAACCTGCATTTACTTCAAAATGACGACGCAAATTTTCGCGACTGTCTGAACGGCCGAAACCATCCGTTCCCAATACGCGATAGGAAACCGCTGGAATGTAGGCGCGTACTTGATCAGCGTAAACTTTCATGTAATCCGTGGCCACAATGGCAGGTTCTGTACCCATTACTTTTGTAATATAGGGAACCCGCTCAATCTCCATTGGATTAAGCATGTTGTGTCGCTCACAATCTTGTGCTTCACGAGCTAATTCATTAAATGAAGTGACACTGTACACATCAGATGCGACGCCGTATTCAAGATCTAGAATGCGCGCAGCTTTTCGAACTTCATTTAAAATGGTGCCCGAGCCCATTAGTTGCACTTTTTTATCTGAATCCGTAACACCCACAGATTCTAATTTATAGAGGCCTTTACAGATCCCTTCTTCAGCCCCTTCAGGCATAGCTGGGTGTGCATAATTTTCATTCATTAAGGTCAAGTAATAATAAACATTCTCTTGATCTTTCCCGTACATACGACGAATACCATCTTGAATAATAACGGCCACTTCAAAGGCATAGGCAGGATCATACGAAATACAATTCGGGATAGTGCCAGCTAAAACGAGAGAATGACCGTCTTCATGCTGTAACCCTTCTCCATTCAAGGTTGTTCTTCCCGCCGTTGCGCCAAGTAAAAAACCTCGAGATTGTTGATCGCCAGCAAGCCACGCCGCATCACCAATACGTTGGAAACCAAACATGGAGTAATAAATATAAAAGGGGATCATTGGAAGATCATTGGTGCTATAAGAGGTCGCCGCGGCTATCCAAGAGGACATCGCGCCAAGTTCATTGATCCCTTCTTGTAAAACCTGACCTGAAGTTGCTTCTTTGTAATAAGAAACAATGCCTTTATCTTCTGGGGTGTATTCTTGGCCGTGTGGATTATAAATCCCGATTTGACGGAACAAACCTTCCATACCAAACGTCCGGGCTTCATCCGCAACGATAGGCACAATGTTCTTCCCGATCCCTTTCGATTTCAATAACAGGTTCAGAATACGAACAAAAGCCATTGTTGTTGAAATTTCACGTTTTTGTGCTTCCAAAAGCCCGTTAAATACATCCAATGAAGGAAGCTCTAAGACTTCGCTAAATTGAGGTAAACGTTTTGGCATATATCCGAGAAGGGCTTTTCTGCGCGCATGCAGATATTCATATTCTGGAGAGCCTTCTTTGAGCGTCAAATAAGGCAGCTTTTTTATATCCTCATCGGACAAAAGATCTTGCAAAGCCAATCTGTCACGCAAATGCTGAACATGGCTCATTTCCATTTTTTTAACTTGGTGAGCGATGTTCTTTCCTTCTGCAGCTTCACCCATACCATAGCCTTTCACTGTTTTGGCCAGAATTACGGTAGGACGATCAATTGTTTCTTGCGCATTTTTGAAGGCGGCATAAAGCTTGGAGGGTTCATGACCACCACGCTTTAATTCAAAAATTTCTTCATCGGTCATGTCTGAAACTAAAGCCGCTGTTTCTGGATATTTTCCAAAAAAGTGCTCGCGTACATAAGCCCCATTTTTAGATTTGAAGGTTTGGTAATCACCATCGAGGGTTTCGTTCATCAATTGCAACAATTTACCCGAGGTGTCTTTCGCTAATAACGCATCCCAACCACTGCCCCAAATGACTTTTATAACATTCCATCCAGCGCCTTTAAAAAAGCCTTCTAGCTCTTGAATGATTTTGCCATTCCCCATCACTGGGCCATCGAGACGCTGTAAGTTACAATTGATAACGAAACATAAATTATCAAGCTTTTCACGCACAGCAAATGAAATCGCGCCTCGGGATTCTGGCTCATCCATTTCGCCATCCCCTAAGAAGGCGTAAACACGTTGATTTGACGTGTCTTTTAAAGAACGGCCATGAAGGTATTTTAAAAAGCGAGCTTGATAAATGGCGCTCATAGGACCTAAGCCCATAGAGACGGTTGGGAACTGCCAAAATTCAGGCAACAATTTAGGGTGCGGATACGAAGGCAAACCTTTTCCATCGACTTCTTGACGGAAGCTATCGAGCTGGGCTTCTGTTAATCGACCTTCAATAAAAGCGCGAGCATAAATTCCGGGTGAAATATGCCCTTGGTAATAAACGAGATCACCGCCGTTAATATCATTTGCCGCGCGAAAGAAATGATTAAAGCACGTCTCATAAAAAGCGGCTGAAGATTGATACGATGCCATGTGACCGCCCAAATCCATGTCTTTTTTTGAAGCACGTAAAACAATCATGATGGCATTCCATCGAATGATGGAACGAATACGACGCTCTAAATTTACATCACCAGGATAAGACGGTTCTTTGGCTACTGGAATTGTATTGATATAATTGGTGCTGACACCCGTTGGTACATCAACACCATCAAGACGTGCTTTTTCAATGACTTGCTCTAATAAAAACTGAGCACGATCTAAACCTTCTTCACGAATGACTGACTCAAGAGCCTCTAACCACTCTTGTGTCTCAAGTGCATCCAGGTCATTTTTCATGACTTCAGACATGCTTATCTATCCTTTCGTTATTTTACGATTTCGCAGTAAATGTTGTCGTCGCAAAAAAATACACTCCCTTCAGGGAAACCCCTTTTCTTAGAGTCCATTTTTTCAAAACGCCCCTTGATGTATTCGAAAAAAACACGCACTGTTTAATGAATTAAAAACAGACATAAAAAGAAAAGCGCTTCAATTCTTGTTAAAAATCAAATTAAAGACACATTTTAAATAAGAGAAGAAGCGTAAAAATACCGCCTCAATAGTACATATAGATTAGATGCTCATATTTCTATCTGCTTGAAATTAAACTAAATATAGTCCAATATTTGATCTTTTTTTTGTAATAAATACGACAGGAAATTAACAGAAGGAGATTTGACTGTCCACAAAAACATGTTTTATGTCATGGTAATATATTCACAATGTGGTACAGGTTAAGCTAAAACCATTCTAAATTTGATTAATTAAAATCCTTTAACCTTCTCCCTGTCTTCTCTTCTATAACCCACAAAGTTCGATCCCTGGCTGCCGAGCGGCATCTCAAATATCTTTTTATCACACATAAAAAACGCCTTCACTCAAGCAATCTAGCGTAATAAATTGAAATTTGAAAAATCACTTGATCAGTGCGAAAAAATCAAAGAAAAGGAACAAAAATTCTTCTTAATAATAGAAGAAAGACCAGACAAAATAATGAAGATCATTTTCAAAAAAACGATTTTGAGATGAAGGTGTTAAAACGATTTTATGGATCTTGCGTCTCATTATAAATACAGATATGCATTCCTTGGCTGTTTTTCCTTAATTTGGCCTTGTACATGGCTAAATCTGCTTTTTTCATCAGTTCAATTAAATTTTCACTGTGATGAGGAAATATGCTCACTCCAATACTCAAGGTCACACTGTGTTTTTTTCCTTTAACATCAATAGGATTATCAAAAGATTTGAATATACGCTCAATCGCAACTTCAACATTAGAATAAGTATCAATCAAATCAAGCCAGACAATAAATTCATCCCCTCCCGGTCTTGCGACTAAATCCGTTTCACGAACGCTTGACCTTAATCGAGAAGCTATTTCAATAAGAACAAGGTCTCCAGCATCATGCCCTTTCTCATCATTAATGGATTTAAAATCATCTAAATCAATATAAAGTAAGGCGGCATTACGTTTTAGGCGTTTAGCCTGCATCATCGACCTTTTAACTTGCATTTCAAAAGCACGCCGATTCAAGAGACCCGTTAAGCTGTCAGTGTTAGCAAGTTGATTTAATTCATCATGTTTAGCTCTAAGTTGCTTTGTTTTTTTTGCTATTTCCAACTTTAAAGCGTCACGAGAAATCATGGTTTCGTTTAATGTGAATTTCATCACCGACAATTCATCTGCAATTATCTGTAATTCGTCGTTATATTTTGCTTTTACCGCACCATGAAAATTGCCTTTTTTAACGTCTTGAATCGCCTCTTTTATCGCCAACAAGCCAACAAAAAAGCGATGACGAAACAAAAAACTCAATACACTCACAAAAAAAGAACAGACCAGCAAGACAAACGCCAAACTAAGGACAATTGGGCCTTGAAATTGTTGAAGATATTTTAATAATCCATGATGCAAACGGAGCAAATCCTCTGACATAGAAAAGAGCAAAGGACTGAGCTGTACAAAATGGAGAGCGTGCTTGACCCCTTCAGCCTGGTGAAGAGGATGATTGTCTTTTTTTTGTCCCACTAAAAGTAAACGTCTTACTTCTTCTTGTTTTTGCCGTAAATTCTCAATGGGTTCTTTTGAAAACAAAAAGCCCTCTTTTCTTTTTAAAACATCTCCTAACACAGCGTTAGCCGTAATTGCATCTTCCCAAGTCACATTGGCATCATTAAGATCGAGCCCGCCCAAGCGTTGTCGCAATAGATCAATGGAAGATTGAATTGAAACAATAAAGTCAAGACGACGCTCTTCTTCATGTTGCAATCTATCTTGATAAAATAAAAAAGATAAAATAATTCCAGGCAATAAAGCACAGAAAAAAACAAGCAAAGTGAGTTGGTGATTTAGCTTCATTTTAACCTTCTTCTGATAAGCCCTCATTCTTGCCCTTTAAAAAAACGGCGTCCCTGAAAGCGGCTTATTTGACTCATTTTTGAGATATTCCCAGATAAGATTAGACCTAAAAAAATATCGGAACAAAAAGTCAAAGAGGAAAATCAAGGTTACCCAAGAAATTTAATACCCAAGACACTTGAAGTGAAGACAGTTGAAGTGATGCGCCAGCGGCAAGCAACGGAAGCCACTGAGTATAGATTCACTGTGTGATTGAGCTGAAAGTGCCTAGCCAACCCCCATACCGCTTCAAAGGCAAGGGCGATAAGAGAATGATCTTGAGTCCATAAAAAAATGAATGACAATGTCGTTACATTCAAAGCCGCAGCCCTCATCGAAACTCCATTTTTCTTTCTCGTTTTATCTCAATAGCGCTTTGTACATTTTGATACATTAAAGAGTGTTAAATCCCTCTTTTAAAAAGCCCCCCTCCACGGAGAATAAAATGAAAAAACAACAAGGTTTTAGCTTGGTTGAATTGATGATCGTGGTCGCCATCATCGGTGCACTGACGGCCATCGCGGTTCCTGCATACCAAGATTACGTTAAAAAATCAGAAGCGACAGCAGGTCTTGCAACCTTAAAAGCACTTCAAACTCAAGCTCAGATTCATTATCAAGAAACAGGTGAGTTTCCAAAGGGGGGCACCGCTCTTGAAGATATTGGCGCAAAAACAAACATGAACCCCCTTGGGCTCATTACAATTACAAACCCTACCACTGAAGGCACAGAGAAAGGCAGTCTTGTTTTCACTTTCGGTACAGCGGACGGTACCGATAGCAGCTCTTCACTTAAAGGTGGCGTTTTAACCGCCACCTTGAGCAACACGGGTTGGGAATGCGTTGCCACTTTAGGTGCCTTTATTGGAGATGATAAAATTGAATTAGACGCTTGCCCCGCAGCTGCGTCTGGTTCTTAAGGTTCATTTAACACTGTGAGCAGTAATTTACTTCAAGTTCTCGAAAATGCGGATAAATTAACATCGGCACAAATAGAGCTTGCTCATACTTTAATGGAACAGAAGCCCATCTCTGTTCCTTCTTTATTGATTGAAAATAAATTTTTTACCAGTAGCGCGCTTGCAAGCTGTATTTCCAGTTTATTGCTTGAACCTGTTTATTCTATTGATCATTTTGATTATATCCTTGCCGCCAATCAACTCAATCGGCGTGATTTGATACTCACCTACCAGATGCTCCCCCTCCAAATTGAAGGCAATATTTTAACCCTGGCTGTCAGTGATCCAACGGACATCGATGCCCAAAACGAATTTCGCTTTATCACAGGCTTTATCGTGAAAGGGGTTCTAGTCGATCACAATCAATTAGCAGGGGCTATCCGCAAACTCTACGGTAAAAAAATCGCTTCCGCCAAAAGCGCCACACATTCCAACGCTTCCATCAGTGATTCAGATTTAGCGCAATTGGCGGATTTTGACGAACACAGCGACGGCGAAGAAACCGTTTCAGATGAAGCGCCTATCAGCCGTTACATTCAACAAGTTTTATTTGACGCCATAAGAAAACAAGCCTCTGACATCCACTTTGAGCCTTTCGAAGAGCACTTTCAAATCAGACTGCGCTTAGATGGAATGCTCCAATTGTACAGTTCTCCGCCTGTTGGGATTGCACGTCGCGTTTCCACTCGATTAAAAATCCTTGCAAAAATCAATATTGCAGAGCGCCGATTACCTCAAGATGGACGTATAAAGTTAAATCTGACGGACGGGCAATCAATCGACATGCGCGTTTCAACGCTCCCCACACAATGGGGAGAAAAAGTAGTGCTTCGGATTTTGGACTCAAGCAGCGTTTCTTTGGACATTGATTTACTCGGTTATAACGCAACCCAAAAACAAGCCTATCTCAAAGCACTCGACAAACCCCAAGGCATGATTTTAATGACAGGGCCCACAGGAAGCGGAAAAACCGTTTCTTTGTACAGCGGCCTTAAATACCTCAATACCGAACAACGCAATATTTCGACGGCAGAAGATCCTGTTGAAATCAATCTTCCGGGCATTAACCAGGTTAACATTCACGCAGAAATCAATTTAACCTTTGCCGCCGCGCTTCGGGCTTTTCTTCGTCAAGACCCAGACATCGTGATGGTGGGAGAAATTAGAGACTTGGAAACCGCTGAAATTTGTATTAAAGCGGCACAAACAGGGCACTTGGTGCTTTCAACTTTACACACTAATTCTGCAGCAGAAAGTATTACTCGCCTTTCTAATATGGGGGTCGCACAATATAATCTGGCAGGCTCCTTAAGCCTCATCATTGCGCAACGCTTAGCTCGCAAGCTTTGTGTTCATTGTAAAAGCCCCCACCCATTAGAAGATCATCAACTTCAAGCACTCACTCAGCATTACCAAAATTTGATCCCAGAAAACATGCAAACGGCCAATTTAGAAGGGTGCAGTCACTGTAATAATGGGTATTTAGGACGCATTGGTATTTATGAAGTGATGCCTATCACACCAGAGCTTGCCGAAGCCATTGGCAATGGCGCCAGTGCAATACGTCTTGAAAACATCGCAAAATCTCATGGCATGAACACACTGCAACTTTCTGGCATTGAAAAGCTCAATGAAGGGATCACGAGCTTGGCTGAATTACAACGTGTGATCAGTTTGTAAGAGGAACAAGGATGGCCATTCTCTCTCCAAAACTTTATGCATACACTTGGCGCGGAACCACTCAAAAAGGCAGCAAAGTCAAAGGAAAAACCCTTGCCTACACCGAATTAGATGCAAGAAATACACTAACAGAACAACGTATTACGATCGCAAGGATCAAACGTCGCACTCCCTCTTCATGGATAAAAAAACGAAACAGTGCCACACATAAAGACATCACTGTTTTTTCACAGCAAATGGGAACCATGCTTGAGGCAGGAGTTCCTTTAAGTAGCATTTTGCAGCTTTTAAAAAACAGTGCAAAAAAAGCAGAAATGAAGCAGATCATTGGGCTGATATACAGTCATATAGAATCAGGATCCTCTTTGTCTCAAGCCATGAAAGCCAGTTCCATCTTGTTTGATCAATTTTACTGCGATTTGGTTTCAACCGGTGAACAAACAGGCCGCCTTGATCTTATCTTTCAGCGCATTTGTCTTTATCGAGAAAAAAACGAAAAAACCCGATCTAAAATCATCCATGCCATGATTTATCCCTGTATCGTTTTTAGTCTTGCCCTCGTTGTAACGGTTGGAATGATGTTGTTTGTTATTCCTACCTTTAAAGATGTATTTTCTTCTTTTAACGCCGAATTGCCTTGGTTTACTCAAAAAGTCTTTTCTATTTCAGATGCGCTCCATCACTCCGGTTTATTCCTTCTTATTGGCGTTTTTATCTCCCTTGCTGGATTTCGTTTCGCATTACGAAAAAGCTACGCATTTCGCCTTAAAACCAGCAAATTCCTTTTGCATCTCCCTGTGATTGGAGAACTGATATCAAAAGCATCCATCGCCCGATTTACCCGCACTCTCGCGACCACATTCAGTGCGGGGATCCCCGTTCTTACAGGGCTGAGTGCCGCAAAAAAAACAGCAAAAAACACTTATTTTAAAACCATGCTCGATGCCATTTTACAACAAACCGCAGGCGGCCGACCTCTTCACCGGAGTATTCGAGAAACCGGCGCTTTTCCTGATATGGTGATTCAAATGGTGATGATAGGAGAAGAGTCTGGCGCCTTGGATAAAATGCTCAATAAAGTGGCCAGTATTTATGAAGACGACGTAGAAAATACCGTGGACAATTTAGGGACGATTTTAGAACCCCTTATTATTGTGACTCTCGGTATTTTAATTGGATCTTTGGTTATCGCAATGTATTTACCTATGTTCGATTTAATGCGTGTAATGGGTTAAAAATACAATTTGATGAATAATAAACGCTTTAAGATCTCCATTTCCATTAAAAATACCGTTACTATGTTTCTTTACTTAAAATGTGGATGATTCAATGGATTGGCTATTTAAATCCCAAGAACTGTATGTCGTTATTGTTTCAATTATCGGCCTTCAAATTGGCAGTTTTTTAAATGTGGTGATCTATCGCCTTCCTAAAATGATGGAAATGCAATGGCAAGAAGAATGCCATTCATGCTTTCCAAACGAAACGGTAAAACCCAAAATAACAGAGCCTCTTAATTTAAGTCTGCCACGTTCACACTGCCCTGTTTGTAAAACCCAGCTTCGCGTTATCGACAACATTCCAATTTTTAGTTGGCTTTTTTTGAAAGGTAAATGTCATCATTGCAAAACCTCTATTAGCATTCGCTACCCCTTGATTGAACTTTTCACCGCAGTTTTAGCAGGGATCACAGCCTACATACTCCCTCCTTCATATTGGTCATTGTCGCTTGTCGCTGCCACCTTTGTACTCATTGCCCTCAGTTTCATTGATATCGACACCCAGCTTTTGCCTGATCAAATCACCCTTCCTTTTATGTGGAGTGGTATTTTACTTGCCTTATTTGAAATCTCACCTATTTCGCTTCAAGATTCCATCGCAGGCGCAATGGCAGGATACCTCGCACTTTGGTCTGTCTTTCATATTTTTAAATTAATAACGGGCAAAGAAGGCATGGGCTATGGTGATTTCAAACTCTTAGCAGCACTCGGCGCATGGCTTGGTTGGCAATCTCTTCCAATGGTGATCCTCATTGCATCTCTCGCGGGAGCCATTGTCGGCTTATTCATGATGAAGATGAAAAATACTGAAAAAGACACCCCCTTGCCCTTTGGTCCCTATCTTGCGATTGCTGGTTGGGTTAGTTTATTGTGGGGAGACCAAATAACTCAATTGTATTTAACGTCATATTTAGGTCTTTAAATGGTATTTGTTGTGGGATTAACTGGCGGAATTGGAAGCGGAAAAACAACCGTCTCTGAAACATTTTCACAAAAAGGAATTGAAATTATTGACGCGGATCTGATTGCAAGAGAACTCGTTGCACCTAAAACGCAAGCTATTCTTGCAATCCGTGAAAAATTTGGAAAGAAAATCTGTCTCGAAGATGGTTCCCTTAACAGACGCGCCCTTCGAGAACATATTTTTACCCATCCCGATGACAAAGCATGGCTCAACGCCTTGCTGCACCCCATGATCAGGAAAAGGATGATAACGCACATCAAAAACATAAAATCACCTTATTGCCTCTTGGTCGCCCCCTTATTGTTCGAAAATGGCCTTGAGACACTATGCCAACGTGTTCTTGTTATTGATGTATTGGAAAAAACGCAGATTTTACGCACGACAAAACGCGACAAAATAAGTGCGACGCACGTCAAAAAGATTATCGCAGCCCAAATCCCGAGAGAAACACGTTTGGCAATGGCTGACGATATCATACAAAACGATCATGCAGAGGTGGAGCTTTCAATACAAGTCAACACCCTACATCAAAATTATCTTGCGTTGTCCAATAAAGAAAGAGTGAGCCATGAGCCCTGAGACCCTTTATGAACACCCTCTCAATGAACATATTCGCGCTTATTTGCGATTAGAAAGTTTATTCATTCAGCTAGATCATTCATCTCCATTAAAAGAACCCGGCCAATGGCAGATGTTCTTTAAATACTTATTTGATCTTATTGAAATCCTTGAACAAGTTCACATCAGAGGAGAATTGGCTAAATACCTCGAAAAACAACGAGGGAAGTTAGAAAATTGGCTCAACGTTCCAGATGTTGACACCGAACAATTACAACAGCTTCTTACTCACAGTCGCCAACTCCAACACACTCTACTTCGAACCCCAAGACCCGGTCTATCACTTCGTGAAAACCGATTTTTGTCTTCCATTCGCCAACGTTTTTCATTACCCGGAGGGATCACCAGTTTTGACATACCCGCGTTATATCATTGGCTGGAGCTTCCAGAAGAAAAAAGAATGCGAGATGTTTCCGAATGGAGAGATTCATTGCGTCCGCTCGAAGAGGCCGTTTTCTTTTGGCTTCAATTAACCAGAAACAGTGCCCCGATGCAGCCTTGCACTATATCTCAAGGGTTTTACCAACAAGACATTGAAAATGCGAATTTGTTACGAATTCAGGTTTCACAGGAATTTAATGTCTATCCACTTGTTTCTGGCTATAAAACGCGATTTGCCATTCGCTTTATGCCATTTGACGACACCCAAGTGATCCCTGAAAATGTCACATTATTACTGGCCATTTGCTAAATAAGAAAACATTAAAATGACAACAAATAATTTAACAACTGTAAAATGCCCACAATGTGCGATATCTGTCGCTTGGTCAGAAACAAGCGCGTATCGTCCATTTTGCAGCAAACGATGCCAATTAATTGATTTAGGGGAATGGGCAGATGAAGAAAAACGCATTCCAAGCACACCAGACAGCACTGAAAATGACGGCTGGTCAGAGGAAAGCTGATCCTCCTTGCTTGGAAAGCGAATAAAGCGTCACTTATGGGACCTTTCCAAACATCCCCACAATCTTTGATAAAACGGGTTTATTGGCTTCAGGAAATTCAAATTGATCTAACTGAGAAAATAACACCCACATGCCGGGTTGACCTTCTTTTCCAAAAGGCTCGCCATTAAAGGCATTAATTAAGAAAAAATCAAACATCAGCGCTTTATTAGGATATTCATGTTCAAAGGAAATCAACAACTCAAGCTCAACCACTTCAATTCCCACTTCCTCATCAAGCTCTCTTATCACCGCATCACGAGCAGACTCTCCCTCCTCTACTTTTCCTCCTGCAAACTCCCAAAGTCCCCTGCTCTTATCTTTTGGGGCTCGTTGAGTGATAAAGACTTTCGTCAGTTCAGGATTTAATATGATCCCAGCCGCTATATGTAAACGTGTTTTTTCCATCTTTCAATCATTCTCTTTTCGAAAAAAAGGGCCGCTAAGCGGCCTTTTTTTAATCATTGTTGAACAATAAAAGGGACGCTAACTCAACTTATTTTCCCGTGGCACAGCTTGAACTTTTTACCCGAACCACAAGGACAATCCTCATTACGTCCTACTTTTCGGCCATCACGTACAATTTGATCAGAAGCTCGAATTCCATTCTCTTCTGATTGATTTTCTTCTTCATTATGGTTCATCAACTGATGTAATGCGGCTTGCTCTGCTTGAATACGACGCAATTCTTGCACACGATCAATTTCTTCTGCTTGCTGAACGCGCACTTTGCAGAGGGTCGTAATCACATCTGACTTTAGTAAATCTAACATTTCTTCAAAAAGTTGGAAGGATTCTCTTTTGTATTCTTGTTTTGGGTTCTTCTGTGCATAACCGCGAAGATGGATCCCCTGACGCAAATGATCCATTGCCGCGAGGTGATCTTTCCATAACGTATCAAGAGTTTGCAACATCACGGCTTTTTCAAAGTTACGCAGTGTTTCTTCTCCAACAATGGCTTTCTTTGAACTATACAGATCAATGACATTTGCCAGTATTTTTTCACGTAAGCTGTCTTCATTCAGCTTATCGTCATTGTCTAACCATTCTTGTAGCGGTAAATCAGCGTTAAAATCAGATTTTAAGCGATTTTCAAGACCTTGAATGTCCCAGGTTTCTTCAAGAGATTGGTGAGGGACATATTGGAAAACAACGGAATTGATCACATCATTCAGGTTTTCTTGGATCATTTCGCTGACGTCATTGGAGTCCATTAATGCATCACGCAATTCGTAAATTACCTTGCGCTGATCATTGGCAACATCATCGAATTCAAGCAATTGCTTACGAATGTCGAAATTTCGGCCTTCGACTTTACGTTGTGCATTTTCAATGGCTTTATTCACCCAAGGATGTTCGATGGCTTCACCCTCTTCCATCCCTAGCTTTTTCATCATGTTGGAAACACGGTCTGATGCAAAAATTCGCATCAGTGAGTCATCCATAGAAAGGTAAAAACGACTTGAACCCGGATCACCTTGACGACCAGAGCGCCCACGTAACTGATTGTCTATTCGACGTGATTCGTGTCGTTCTGTTCCTATGATATGCAACCCTCCAGAAGCTTTAACCGCTTCGTGGGCTTCATTCCATTTTGTTTTTATCTCTGAAATTTCTTGCTCTGTCGGGTTTTCCAATTTTGCAATTTGAGCCTGCCAACTGCCACCCAGAACGATATCCGTACCACGACCTGCCATATTGGTTGCGATGGTCACAGAGCCTGGCGCACCCGCTTGTGCTACGATATCTGCTTCTTGAGCGTGGAATTTTGCATTCAAAACAGCATGCTTAACACCCGCTTTTTGCAGTGCGTCTGACAAGAGTTCAGATTTTTCAATGGAGACCGTACCCACTAAAGAAGGTTGCCCTTTCTCTGTGCGGATTTTGATGTCTTCAATGATGGCATTAAATTTTTCACGCTCAGTCATGTAAACCTGATCCGCCATATCATCACGAACCATCGCTTGGTTTGTCGGAACCACCACGGTTTCTAAACCATAAATCGATTGAAATTCAAATGCTTCAGTATCAGCCGTACCCGTCATCCCAGACAATCGATCATACAACCTAAAGTAATTTTGAAAAGTTATTGAGGCGAGAGTTTGATTTTCGTTTTGAACCTGTGTGCCTTCTTTGGCTTCAACCGCTTGATGTAAACCTTCTGACCAGCGGCGTCCTGGCATCGTTCTCCCCGTATGTTCATCAACAATGATAACTTCATTGTCTTTAACGATGTAATCAACATTTTTTTCAAATAAAACATGCGCGCGCAATGCCGCATTGATATGGTGCAATAATGTGATGTTAGAAGGAGAATAAAGACTGTCATTTTCAGTCATTAAATTATTACTTTTTAAAAGTTCTTCAACAAATTCTTGTCCCGTTTCCGTCAAATGCGCTTGTTTAGACTTTTCATCTACAGTGAAATGCCCGTCACCTCTGTACTCTTCGGTGTCTTCTTTATCTTGGCGAACCAACTGAGGGATTAATGCATTTATTTGCATATACATCTCTGAGCTGTCTTCTGCTGGACCTGAAATGATAAGCGGGGTCCTTGCTTCATCGATAAGAATGGAGTCCACCTCATCGACTACAGCAAAATAGCGTTCGCGCTGCACGCGATCTTCAGGCCTAAACGCCATGTTGTCGCGAAGATAATCAAAACCAAATTCATTGTTCGTTCCATATAGAATATCGGCTTGATAAGCTTCTTTTTTTTCTACAGGTGACATGTTTGGCACATTGATGCCTACTGTCATATTTAAAAATTCAAATAACGGACGGTTTGTTTCTGCATCTCGTTTTGCAAGGTAGTCATTGACCGTAACAATATGAACACCTTTAGAAGGTAAAGCATGAAGATAAGCTGCCAATGTTGCCGTCAATGTTTTACCTTCACCAGTGCGCATTTCTGCAACCTGGCCATTATTCAAAACCATGGCCCCAATCAACTGAACATCAAAATGACGCATACCAAAGACGCGTCTTGATGCTTCGCGAACGGTCGCAAAAGCTTCAGGCATGATTTTTTCTAATGTTTCACCCTCTTGAATTCGTTGACGATATTCCGCTGTTTTTGATCTTAACTCTTCGTCATTTAATGCTTCGAACTTAGGCTCTAAGCTATTAATCTCATTTGCGATTTTACGAAGGCGACGCAATGTGCGATCATTGCGGCTTCCAATTACTTTGGTAATTAATTTCGATAACATGGCGCTGCCGTTTCTCTCATATTTTGCTTTAACATCAAAGCTTAGATATTGAAAAATCTGAGAAATTCAAATTATATCTCAGCTAAACATTTACTTTTCAAAGAGTTAAAAACTCATTGGTCTTACACTTTAATCTTGTGGCATTAAGAACTTATTTCAAGAGTCTTTTTTATGTCATTTTATTGCCTACTCAAGTCCAATTCCTATAATATGTCACTTCTTTTGCTTATCCCACATGTATTGATACTTCAGTCACTTTGGATTCAAAAAATCAGATCCGCTCTATGAGATAGAGACAAATTGACCTCTTTAAATTTCTTTTTTCTTTATACTCACACAGGTTTCCATTTTTCGTTCAAAAAATGACACAAGAAAACGGATTTATTTCAATTGAATAATGGATTATCTTAACAAATCTGAACAACAAATCATTCCGTCTGATCCTGTATTACTCCACAAGCTCTAAAAACGACAGCGTTCACACTTTTAAATTTATTCTAACTTACGATAAATAAAATCCATGAGAGATCATCGCCCACAAACCACCCAAGATTTATTGAAGAAACGCTCAACACAAGAGATACAAGAACGTGCACTTGAAATATCAAGCCTAAATCAAGAACTCAAAACGCTGCTTTCAGAAGAGATGGGGAAACATTGCCGTGTTGCAAATTATCGTGCCAATATCCTTATCCTTGAATGTGGCTCTTCATCATGGGGGGCAAGACTAAAATTTGAGAGGCTTAATGTAATGGCGGCACTTCGAAGAAAACGCTTGCCTTCTCTGATGACCATCGAAATAAAAATAAATCCTCGAATATCAGAAGATCATTTTATCGCTCAAAATATAAAGAAGAATATAAAAGAGCCTTCTGGATTGAGTCCAGTCGCCGCAGAATGCTTGCTTGCAATAGCAGATCAAGCCTCTGATAAACTAAAAAAGAAACTCAAATCTATTGCGGCAATATCCATAAAAAAAGCATCGCTGTAATGCTTTACGAAAACGAAAAAGCCGGGCGGTCAAATACACCCGGCTTCATAAAATAGGTTTAAGCCAGAATAATTCCAGGTTCGGAAAACGTGACAAAAGAGGATTTTTCATCTTCAAATGTTGCCCACTCCCAAGCTTCTTGGTTGGCAAGTAATGTACGAAGTAATTGATTATTCAGAGCGTGACCTGATTTGTAGGCCCTCATTTCCCCGATGATATTGTGACCACACATGTATAAATCACCAATCGCATCCAAGACTTTGTGTTTGACTAATTCGCTATCGAAACGCAAGCCTTCTTCGTTCAAAATACGGTAATCATCTAATACGATTGCGCAATCAAAACTGCCGCCAAGGCACAGGTTGCGAGATTGAAGGTATTCGATATCACGCATAAATCCGAAAGTACGGGCTCTGCTTATTTCTTTAATAAAAGACTGAGAGGAAAATTCTAAAACATGACTTTGCTGCTCAGAGTCAATGGCTGGGTGATCAAAATCAATAGAAAAATCTAATTTAAAGCCGTTGTAAGGCAGTAATTCTGCCCATTTATCACCGTCTTCAATTCGAACAGGCTTTTTAATTCGAATAAAGCGCTTCGGTGCATTCAAGGTTGCAATTCCAGCAGACTGCAATAGATAGACGAACGGGCTCGCACTTCCATCCATTATAGGAATTTCAGGGGCGTCCACTTCAATAATGACATTGTCAATCCCCATGCCCGCCAGAGCTGCATTAAGGTGCTCTACCGTCGAAATTCGAACACCGTCATCGTTGACAAGTGCAGTGCAAAGCATCGTATCACGCACGGAGGCGGGATCCGCCGGAAAATCTACAGGTGGGTTAACATCTGTTCGTCGATAAATGACCCCTGTATTTGCAGCAGCAGGCCGAAGAATTAACGTGACTTTACGACCAGAATGCAAGCCTACACCCGTCGTTTGAACAATCGTTTTTAATGTTCGTTGTCTAATCATCTGTTATTCCCAACTATAGATAGTTTATGTTTCAAATCCGTGACTACTGCATGCTCCGTCAAAGCAAAAAAAAAGCAAACGGTCAGTAATGTAGCGTCTTTAGATGAAAAACACAAGCTCCGTCAACTTAATCGGCCTGCTTACGAAGAAATGCAGGAATGTCTAAGTAATCCTGATCCGGCTTCGATTTCGGTGCCACATTCGAGGTTGGCGTCTGCAATACTTGAGTAGGACGTCCACCTTGTAGAGCCGCTGCCATCTTATGTAACTCTTGCAAAGGCTGTGCCTTGTTTTCAACAATTGCGGCTTTTTGCGCAGCAGATACAAGTGTAATATCCGGCTTACGCTCTGAACCAATCCCTGTCGCAACAACGGTTACCCGAAGCTCGCCGCTCATTTCTGGATCCATGGATGATCCAATCACCACCGTCGCATTGTCTGAAGCAAAAGCCTTCACTGTATTACCTACAGTTTCAAATTCATCCAAACGCATGTCGTAGCCTGCGGTGATATTCACGAGAACGCCTCGTGCACCTGCTAAATCGATGTCTTCTAACAAGGGACTTGAAATGGCCATTTCAGCCGCTTCTTCAGCACGGTCGTCTCCTGTCGCAACCCCGCTTCCCATCATGGCATGTCCCATCTCCGACATCACAGTGCGAACATCCGCGAAATCGACATTAATAAGACCTGGACGCGTAATAAGCTCTGCGATACCTTGAACGGCATTGCGCAAGACATCGTTTGCTTTTCCAAAAGCATCCAATAAGGTGATCCCACGTCCCAATACTTTTAAGAGTTTTTCATTCGGGATCGTTATCAAAGAATCGACGTGCTTAGAAAGCTCTTCAATTCCTTGCTCAGCAAACGCCATGCGTTTTTTGCCTTCAAACGTAAAAGGCTTCGTCACAACCGCCACAGTCAGAATACCGAGCTCTTTTGCAACTTCGGCGATAACAGGAGCTGCACCCGTTCCTGTCCCCCCTCCCATACCAGCTGCAATAAAGACCATATCGGCCCCTTCAAGTTCAGCTTTAATGGCTTCTCTGTCTTCCATTGCAGATTCACGGCCTACTTGTGGATTCGCACCCGCACCCAAGCCTTTTGTAATATCACCACCAATTTGGATAACAGTACTGACTGCTGTTTTGCGCAAGGCTTGTGCATCAGTATTGACAGTGATAAATTCCACACCCTCAATAGACTCACGCACCATATGTTCAACAGCATTACCGCCACCGCCACCAACACCAATCACTTTGATTACCGCGTCATTGGACATTTCCATCATCGGTTCAAACATTTGTTCTCTCCGTCATTCCTGTTCAGTTCAGGTTTAAAATTCTTTTTTGAGCCAGCCGCTAAACCTACTAAACAGACTTGAAACGCTGCGTTTGGGTTCCGGCTCACTCGCCTCATTCAAAAGGTTGTTTTTGCCATAATGCAGCAAACCAACCGCGGTTGCATGAAAAGGAGCATTAACGTAATCAGTCAAACCAATAATTCCAGCAGGAAGCCCTACGCGAACTTGATTTTGAAAAACCCGTTCAGCACATTCCGTCAAACCTGGCATTTGTGCAGCGCCTCCCGTCAATACGATACCTGCTGCCAACTGATGTTTAACGCCTTGTGCCCTAAGGCGCTCTTGTATACGCTCCAATTCCAGTTGTACCAATCCCAAAAGTTCGATACAACGAGGCTCAATGACTTCAGCCAACGTTTGCCGTTGCAAACTTCTAGAAGGTCGCCCTCCTACACTGGGTACATTGATTTTAGCATCTTTATTCACAAGCTCGCTTAACGCACAACCATGTTTTACTTTAATTTTTTCCGCATCACTTAAAGGCGTTCCAAAAGCATACGCAATATCGCTTGTAATGACATTTCCAGCATAAGGGATCACTGCGGCATGTCGCAAAGCGCCACCCGTCCAAACAGCGATGTCCATCGTGCCACCACCGATATCGACCACGCAAACCCCTAACTCTCTCTCATCCACTGTGATCACAGCATGACTCGAGGCTAAACCAGAGAAAATAAGTTGGTCCACTTTCAAGCCACATCGCTCAACCGCTTTTTCTATGTTTCTCGCGGTGTCATTGTGACACGTAATAAGGTGGACACTCGCCTCCATGCGCACACCCGATAAACCAACCGGGTTCTTTATTCCTTCTTGATAATCAATTTTATACTCCTGAGGGATCACATGAAGAACACGTTGTTCATCGCTGATTTTGACCGACTTAGCAGTATGAATAACCATATCAACGTCGTCTTGAGTGACTTCTTCATCAGAAATCGTTCCCATACCACGTTCAGTTTGACAATGTATATGCTTTCCAGAAAGCGAAAGAAAAACAGATCGAATTTTACAATCTGACATCAATTCTGCATCATTAAGAGCGCGATCTACCGACCTTACAACAGATTCTAGATCGTTCACACCACCTTTATTCATGCCCTGAGAAGGTGTACTGCCAACGCCAAGCACATTCACCGCCCCATCAGGCAATATTTCACTCACTAACACCGACACTTTTGATGTGCCAATGTCCAATCCAACAATCAACGGTCTGTCAGTTGTTTGTCTCATTCCAGCGACTCTCAGGTTTATTCTTCAATGGGCGCATCTGAAACTTTCCAGCCTACGGCAGCTCCAATGTCATAGCGCAAATCGACATATTGTATATCTTTGCCAAGGCTGTTTATGTCTTTAAAAAGATTTATAAATCTTTCTAATCTTTCATTTTTTGATTCTCGACCTAATTCAATTCGGATGCCGTTGCGGGTTAAAATTCGCCATGATCTTCGATCATTTAATGACAAGTCAGCGATATCCAAATTCTTCAAAGCTAAAATCTTTTGCATTTCTCGCAAAACGTTTAACACTTCCTCTTCACTGCCTTCTGGTCCATGAAGAGAAACTAAATTGAGCGCTTTCACTTTTTGAGGTGACCCCTCAAAAATCGTCGCGTTAACATCCAATAATTGTTCATCATTCCAAATGGCTTCTGGTTGATATTCAGTGACATGCACTTTTAACGTATCAGGCCACTGTTTTCGTACAGAAGCATTGGAAACCCAAGGCAGTTTCAATATGGCATGATGGATAACATCAACATCCTGAACCATAAAACTCTGCAATGGCGCAATTTGATTTACAGACTCCCGCACATCTTGTGGCGTCATATAGAGCAAATCACCTTGCGTCACAATTTTGGACAAGGGAAGTTGCTTTTCATCCCCCATCCAATGAATAACTTGAAGCAATAAATGAAGAATTCCTAAGATAACAACAACAAGAAAAAGCAAGCCTCCCCAATGTTGTTTTGAAATGCAGACGTCCATAGGGGCACTATTTACTTTCAAATTTGTCATCAAATTTTTTCTCCTCTTTTTACGAATAAGAGGATTCATCGTTATTTTGCATCTCGAAAAATCTAAAAATTATACCGAGCAGCTTACGGCGTCGGCAAGATTTACTTTAAATTCATCAATAAAGCAAAGATAAAATATATACAATGTTCAAAAATAACACGTTCATGCCAATCTGACCCAAGATCTTTAAGGATAATTGGAGTTTCATCTCGAACTCAGCGATTTTTTATCCAAACCTTGGGCCACTAAGGTTTTTGCAAGTTTACCTATATCGCCAGCCCCTTGTGTTAAAACGAGGTCACCCGCTTTAATCACAGCGCCTAAAGCGTCAGGCAAAGAGTCCAAATCAGGCACAAATATAGGGTCTATTTTCCCCCGTCCTCGAATCGTACGGCAAAGACTTCGCGCATCAGCTCCTGCAATGGGTGACTCCCCTGCAGAATAGACATCAAGCATAAATAAAACATCGACATTTTCTAATACATTTGCAAAATCATCATACAAATCACGGGTTCGACTGTAACGGTGTGGTTGAAATATCATCAAGACGCGATGGTCTGGCCAACCTGCTCTTGCCGCTTTTATCGTGACATTGACTTCTGTTGGATGATGTCCGTAATCATCCACAAGCAAAGCAAAACCATCATCAACCGGAAATTCACCTAATAAATCAAAACGACGCCCTGTTCCTTCAAAATGAGCCAAGGCCTTTAAGATCGCAGCATCTTCTACGCCATCTTCAGTCGCAACAGCCACAGCAGCAACAGCATTCAGAGCATTGTGTCGACCGGGAATATTCAATTCAATATCAAGCGCCATTCTGTTTTTACGCAAAATGGTAAAAATGCCTTTTTGGCCTTCTTGACGGTAATTCTCTATACGTACATCGGCATCTTCAGCGAAGCCGTATGTGGTCATTTGACGACCAATTCGAGGAAGAAGATCACGTACAACAGGGTCGTCGATGCATAACACAGCCTGCCCATAAAAGGGCAACTGATGCAAAAAGTCAATAAAAGTCTGTTTTAGTTTCTCAAAATCACCGTTATAGGTGTCCATGTGATCGGCTTCAATGTTCGTTACAATCGACACCATGGGCTGTAAATGAAGAAACGAAGCATCACTTTCATCCGCTTCTGCAATTAAATAACGACTGCATCCGAGACGTGCATTGGTCCCTGCGCTCTTCACCAAGCCCCCATTCACAAAGGTCGGATCAAGTCCCGCCTCTTGATAAATCAAGGTTGTTAAAGCCGTCGTTGTTGTTTTACCATGCGTTCCTGCAACCGCAATACCGTGCCTATAACGCATTAATTCTGCCAGCATTTCCGCTCTACGCACAACAGGAATACGGGCCGCTTTTGCAGCCACTAATTCCGGATTATCTAAAAGAATCGCACTGGATATCACAACAACACTTGAGCCCAAGACATTCTCTTGTGCGTGTCCTATAAGAATTTTCGCACCCTTTTTTTTAAGGCGCTGTATAACTGGATTTTCTGACAAATCAGAACCTGAAATCTCGTATCCTTCGTTCAGTAACACCTCAGCGATACCGCACATTCCAGCGCCGCCAATTCCTACAAAATGAATTTTCCTTACACGGCGCATTTCTGGCACCATGGTACGTATTTTTTCCAATTGATGATGATCAAATTTGCCTATCACACTCTTCTCTTTATTTGATTCAGTTTGATTTTTCTAAATGAGCAATAACACTTGCTACGCGTTCGGCTGCATTGACAATTGCAACACTGCGCGCGGCCTCTGACATTTTCAGCAAAGAAGCAGAATCAAGTGATTCTAACGTCTCAGCCAATAATTCGGGTGTTAATTGAGGTTGCTCTATCATCACAGCCCCACCAACCTCAACTAAGTGACTCGCATTAAGCGCTTGCTGCCTGTCTTTATGTAAAAAAGGGACAAAGATTGCCGGAACCCCTACAGCAGCTACTTCTGAAACAGTTAAAGCCCCTGAACGGCAAATAATGATGTCAGCCCATTGATAAGCCTCTGCCACATCCTCTATAAATTCAGTCACAGCAGCATTTGTTATATTTTTATGCAAATAACGCTCCAGGGTTTCGGGTTGATTTCCTTTCCCTGCTTGATGGCGAACACGCACATCACGACCCAATAAGGCCAAGGCGTCAGGCACAAGCTGATTTAATATCCGCGCCCCTTGGCTCCCTCCCATAACCAGAATGTTCAATGAAGTCCCATCTTGATATATAGAGCGAGTTAATTCACAAAGATCCTTTCGAACCGGGTTTCCAACAACTTCTTTATCTGAAAAAGCACCAGGAAAAGCCTGTAAAACCTGTGTGGCGATTTTTGATAACCATTTATTGGTTAAGCCCGCCACCGCATTTTGTTCATGTAAAACAATCGGAACACCACTTAAATAGGCCGCGATCCCACCTGGGCCACTGACATAGCCCCCCATACCGAGGATGACATCCGGCTCCCAAGAAATAATGTGTTGTCTTGCCTTAGAAATCGCTTTAAATAACATTCCGATAGAAGAAAGTTTGCCCATCAGGCTCGCACCGCGAAGTCCTTTTACTTCGATAAAATCAATCTCAATCCCGTGTTGAGGTACCAAGTGCGCTTCCATTCTATCCGAAGTGCCTAACCAACGAATTTCCCAGCCTTCATTTTGCAAAACAGCGGCAACGGCCAAAGCCGGAAAAACATGCCCTCCCGTACCTCCAGCCATCACCATTAATCGCTTAGTCTTTTTTTCGTCTTTTTTTATCATTTGTCATATTTCGCTGATGTGCTTGAGAGGTTGCAAGTCGGTATTCATAATCGCTCCGTAAAAGAAGCGCAACTGCAACGGACATAATTAATAAACTGGATCCGCCGTAACTCACCAAGGGCAAAGTCAGGCCTTTTGTTGGAATAATTCCAGCTGCAGCGCCAACATTGACCAATGTTTGAAACGCAAACCAAAATCCAATACCAAACGCAAGAAACCCAGCAAAAAGAAGGTTACTTTCTAAACATTTCTTACCAATAAATAAGGCTTTAAACACCAAAGAAAAGATCATAACAAGCAAGACAGCAAGCCCCATTAAACCCAACTCTTCCGCCAAAACGGCTGCAACAAAATCGGTGTGGGCTTCTGGTAAATATTCTAATTTTTGTATGGAATTTCCCAATCCTTGCCCCCACCAATCGCCTCGCGCAAAGGCCATGAGTGATTGTGTTAACTGATAACCACTGCCAAAAGGATCTTCCCAAGGGTCAAGAAAAGAGGTAACCCGGCGAACACGGTAAGGCTCTGTCATGATAAGAAAACCGACCAAACCTAAGCCCGCGCCGAGTAAGGCGCCAAATTGCCAAAGCTTCGCACCCGCAATAAAAAGCATCCCAACGGTCGTCACAAACATCACAACCGCCGATCCTAAATCGGGTTGAGCGAGAAGCAAGCCACTGATAAGGACCAACACAAAAAGTGGCTTCAAAAAAGCGCGTGCACTCTCGCGCACTTCGCCTTGACGACGCACTAAATAGCCAGAAATAAATAAAAGCAAAGACAGTTTTGCGATTTCTGCAGGCTGAATATTAATGATCCCAAAGGACAACCAACGCGCAGCGCCATTGACTGAATACCCAAAAAGTAAAACGGCAATCAATAAGCCAAGAGTGATAAATAAAAGCGGGATACTGAATTGCTGCCAACGCGATAATGGGATTTGAAGGACAATGGCGGCAACAACAATCCCAATTAAAAGGTATTCAGCTTGTCGAATTGCGAAATAAAATGGCTGGTCTTCTAAACGCATCGAAACAGAAATAGAGGCAGAAGAAACCATCACAAGCCCTGCCAGCATCAAGCCGAAAGAGATCCAAAGGATTTGCCTGTCATACAAGGCGCTGGGAGAAGAATCAAAAAAATCTCGTAATAAGCTCTGGTACTTTAATCTCAGCTCATTCATTCTCATTTATGCTCTTCGTTCATTACTTTGTGTTTTGCATAAGTTGCGAAGGTGTCCCCTCGCACCATAAAATTTGGAAATTGATCAAGGCTGGCACAGGCAGGAGATAAAAGAACCATGTCACCCGATTGTGCGTTTTCAAACGCAATATCTATGGCCTCTTGCAGGGTTTCAACGATCACAGGCGTATCCACCAGCAAAGAAAAAGCGTCTCGATCGCGTCCGTAACAATAAAGGACGAGATCGCACTTTTCAAATACCGCTTTTAATGGAGAAAAATCAGCCCCCTTACCATCTCCGCCGACAAAAAGATGAAGGGTTCCTTGTAAATGAAGCCCATCAAGAGCCGCCAAGGTGCTGGCTAAATTCGTTGCTTTCGAGTCATTCACCCAAAGCACACCGTCATGTTCTAAGACTTTTTGACAACGATGTGGTAAACCTAAGTAAGTCCGCATGGCCAAGGCTTGCGCCTTTCGACAAATTCCAGCAAGATCAGCCAAAGCCATCGCCGCCAAACAATTTGCTACATTGTGCCGTCCGACCAAGGCAATATCGGAAACGGGAAGTACTCGCTCACCTTTTGCTGTGAGCCATATTTTTCCCTCAAGGGATGTCAGAGTGTATTCCCCACGCTCAAAACCAAAACTGACGGCAGGAGAGCCCAAAGGCGGTTTGGTTTCAATTTGGTCTTCATTCCATATAGAAACTGCCGTTTGATCATAAATGCGTAATTTGGCATCACAGTAATCCTTCATCCCTTCGTATCGGTCCATATGATCTTCAGAAAGATTCAAAAAAACAGCGCCTGACATGGCCAAAGAGTGTGTTGTTTCAAGCTGAAAACTGGATAACTCCAAAATATAAAGCGAATGATCAAAAGACAACATATCTAAAGCAGCAAAACCGATGTTTCCACCCACACCCACATCGATGTGCGCCTGTTTGGCCATTTCACCCAAAAGACAGGTTACAGTGCTTTTACCGTTGGAGCCTGTGATCCCAAGCACTTTTGCATTCACATCTCGCGCGAACAATTCAATGTCACCCACAATTTCAATGCCTTTTGCAAAGGCTTCTTTTAAAAGTGGCGAAGAAAGAGGGACTCCAGGGCTGACCACGATTAAAGACGCATCAAAGATCCATTCTTTATTCCAACTGCCAGTATGAAGTGCAATATTCGGAGGTAATTGATCTTTCCCTGGAGGGGAAGAGCGGGTATCAATGACTTTTATTGTGGCTTGGGTCTTTTTTCGTAAAAAATGGTTCACAACAGAGAGGCCAGTGATCCCAAGACCTATCACCACAATATTTTGATTTTTGATACCCATTTTCATTTATCGTACCTTCAAGGTGGCAAGTCCAATTAAAACCAACATCAAAGTGATGATCCAAAATCGAACGATCACCCGAGGCTCTGGCCAACCTTTTAATTCATAATGGTGGTGTATGGGCGCCATACGAAAAATACGTTGCCCTCGTAATTTATAAGAGCCCACTTGAAGGATCACAGAGAGCGTTTCAACCACAAACACCCCGCCCATAATGAACAACAAAAATTCCTGACGCACCAAAACGGCGATCATTCCGAGAGC
Source organism: uncultured Enterovibrio sp. (assembly GCA_947041315.1). Taxonomy (GTDB): domain Bacteria; phylum Pseudomonadota; class Gammaproteobacteria; order Enterobacterales; family Vibrionaceae; genus Enterovibrio. Next base: position 21,490 of record CAMRDW010000004.1, on the reverse strand, counting down.
ACCACCCAACGCCAAGGAGCCAACGTCCCCCATAAAAACTTGTGCGGGATAAGTGTTAAACCATAAAAATCCAAGACCCGCCCCCACAATGGCCGCGCACACCACAACAAGCTCACCCGCGTCTTTTATATAAGGAATATGCAAGTAGGCTGCAAAATTCACGTTGCCCGTAGCCCAAGCGATGAAGGCGAAACCACTGGCCACCATCACGGTTGGCATAATCGCCAATCCGTCAAGACCGTCAGTCAGGTTGACCGCATTGCTGGTCCCTACAATCACGAAATAAGTAAGAACAATATAAAAAAGACCTAATTGAGGCATCACATCTTTAAAGAAAGGAACGACCAATTGAGTTGCTGCCGTGTCTTTTCCGTGTGCAAAAAGGGCGAAGGCCGCCACCAAAGCAATGGCGGACTGCCAAAAATATTTCCAGCGCGCGACCAAACCATTGGTGTCCTTGCGAACCACTTTTCGATAGTCATCCACAAAACCAATCACGCCATACCCCAACATCACCCCAAGGACAGCCCAAATATAAGGATTGGATAAATCGCCCCAAAGAAGAACGGTGAAGGTGATGGCGGTTAAAATCATGATCCCCCCCATCGTCGGGGTGCCTCTTTTACTAAAATGAGACTCAGGACCTTCGTTTCGCACGACTTGCCCGATTTGCATGATTTGCAAACGCGCAATAAGACGAGGGCCCATCCAAAGAGAAAGAACCAGCGCCGTTAAAACACTTAAAATGGATCTAAACGTTAAATAATCAAAGAGCCGAAAAAAAGGAATATGTTGCGCTAAAGTATCCGAAAGCCAATCTAACATCTCGCCGCCTCCTCTAACGCCGTCACTACATCCGACATCTTCATTCCATTTGCACCTTTAATCAGTACCGATATTTCGGGGGTCATTTTCATCTGTTTCACTACATTCTCAATTAAGGTGTCTTTTGTCTTAAAATGATCCCCATGACAGTACGCACTTATTAGCGCACTTTCAACGCCATACGTCATCACTTTTTGAATAGAAGAATTAAACAGGTATTCCGCCAACTCTTGATGAACCGCGTGCGCATGCTGACCCATTTCCCCCATATCCGCGAGCACAATTACCTTTTCACCCGAGAAAGAGTCCAGTAAGTCAACAGCCGCTTTCATCGCTGCAAGGCTCGCATTATAAGTATCATCAATCAAACGAAATCCAAGACGAGGAAAGGAAATATTCCCCCGTCCTTTTACAGAAGAAACACAGGCCAAACCTGCAATGACATCTTCTTGACTGATCCCATCAAGCTCAAGCGCCGCAGCCGTTGCTAAAAGCGCGTTAGTGACATGATGCTGTCCGGGTAAATTTAAAGAAATAGGGAGAATCCCCTTAGGCGAAACCAGTTCAAATCGACAAGAACCATCTTCTTTTTGAACTGTATTTTGCGCATAAAAATCGGCCTCTTTATTCTTTAAAGACACCGTCTGTACACGTTTATTTTTAAGCAATGCAGGCCAATGTACTTCGTCCCAACTGTCCAGATTGACAATCCCAAGACCCCGCTCATTCAAACCTTGAAAAATTTCGCCTTTGGCTTTAGCTACGCCTGCCAAAGATCCGAATCCTTCTAAATGTGCAGACGTTAAATTCGTGATTATCGCAATGTCAGGTTTAACCAATTGTGTGGTGTAGGCAATTTCGCCTTCATGGTTTGCACCTAATTCAATCACTGCAAATTTATCTGAAGGCGCTAAACGTAACAAAGTCAATGGAACGCCAATTTCATTATTAAAATTACCGTGCGTATACAAGGTCGGGGCTTTTAAAGACAAAATAGAAGCCAGCATTTCTTTAACTGTTGTTTTTCCACAACTTCCCGTTATTGCAATGGTCTTTACATCAGACTGGTTTTTCAGCCAAGCAGCAAGCGCCCCTAAAGCCTGGGTGGTATTTTCAACAAGCAATTGAGGTAAATCAATATCCAACACTTTAGAAACCAGCAAGGCTGCAGCGCCCTGCGCTTTCGCTGATTCAACAAAATCATGGGCATCAAAACGGGCGCCTTTCAACGCAACAAAAAGAGCACCTTGAATGGCGCCACGGCTGTCTGTTGAAACCTGGTCAATGACTTTGTCTTCTCCAAGAAGCGTGCCCCCTAATATGGATTGCAATTGTTTTAATGAGACCGGTTTCATTCTTTTTCCTCTAGCAAATAATGCACAGTTTCGCGGTCGGAATAATGCACGCGCCCTGTTTTTAAGACTTGATAATCTTCATGCCCCTTACCAGCCACAAGGATCACATCATTTTCTGAGGCATTTTCAAAGGCATAGCGACATGCTTTTTTTCGGTCATGAAGCACGATCGCATTTTTCGGGTTTTTCATTCCACCGAGCATTTGCGAAACAATGTACTCAGGCGATTCTGAGCGCGGGTTGTCATCCGTCAAGAGAACCTTATCAGCAAAACGTTCTGCTATTTCAGCCATCAATGGCCGTTTACCCGCATCACGATCGCCACCGCATCCAAAAACACACCAAAGCGAACCGCTACAATGACGGCGTAAAGCATGAAGGGCTTTTTCTAAGGCATCCGGTGTATGTGCATAATCTACGACAAACATGGGTTTATTCGGAGAATGATACACCTCCATTCGCCCGATTACGGGTTGTAATTTCGGCGCCGTTTGAAGGAGTGTTTTTTTGTCAAAGCCCAAACTCAATAAGGTCGCGAGGCTTAAAAGTAAATTCATCACATTGAATTCTCCAACAAGCGGCGCGCTAAATTCTCCTGCCCCCCATTGCGAAGAAAAAAAGGTCAAGGTCACCCCATTGCTTGCATATTTAACGGAGGTTAAATAGAGATATTTTCGGCTTAATGAACAGGGCATTTTTGCTGACATCGAAACCCCAATCGCATTTGGTATTTCATTTAACCAGGCGTTCCCCACAGGATCATCGGCATTAATAACCAAAACAGGAGCATCAAAGTCGGTCAAAAGACGTTTTTTTGCTTGTGCGTACGCTTGCATCGTGCCGTGATAATCAAGATGATCCCGGCTCAAATTGGTAAAAACAACCGCATCAAACGCAATCCCATCAACGCGCTTTTGCACTAAGCCATGAGACGATACTTCCAAGGCAACATGGGTTGCACCCGCTTGATAAAAATGACTTAATTTTTTTTGCATTAGAACGGGATCTGCCGTGGTATTAATGGCAGGCTCAAGATCTAAAAGAAATCCATTTCCTGTGGTCCCCATCACAGCCGCTTTATAACCGGATAAATCAATCCATTGTGCCATCAACTGAGACACCGTTGTTTTGCCATTGGTTCCCGTTACACCCAACAAGGTCATGTGCGAACTTGGATCTTGGTAAAAACACCCCGCAAGCTGAGAAAGGGATGATTTTAAAAAAGGAAAAGACACAATCGGCACGCCATGATCAAAATCGGTCTCTTGTATTTCAAGATGAAAGACAGGATTATCATCGCCAGCATCCGAAATTACGGCCAGCGCGCCTGCCGAAATGGCTTCTGGAATATAAACTCGAGCATCACGATGATGCCCTTGAAGGGCAACAAAAACGTCCCCAGGCAAAAGTTCTCGATGATCAAGTATTAAATCATTGAGTGGGGTCTTTAAAAGATCATCATCGCAATTCAAGTCAGACCAAGAAGCCAATAAGGTTTTAAGGTTCATTTTTCTCATTTGTTTACTTTGACGTTTTTGCAATTTGCAATTGTGAATGGTGCGCATCGGGCGCAATATTGAGAAGCTGCAAGGCACTTTTCATTACCTCAGAAAAAACAGGTGCAGCGACTTGCCCCCCGTAATATTTATCACCTTGCGGTTCATTGATAAGCACAACTAAAGCGAGTCGCGGAGAGCTGATAGGTGCAAGCCCTGCGGTATAACCGATGTATTCATCACCGTACCCACCCGCCACCGCCACTTTCGCCGTTCCCGTTTTCGCGCCGACACGATAACCCGCAACGGCCGCAGCCTTCGCGCTCCCTCCTTTTTGCGTGACCGACTCTAGCATTGCGAGCAACTTCTGAGCATTTTTACGAGAAACAACCTGCTTACCCGGAACGACCGCATCTGTTTTTAAAATCGAAAGAGGACGATTTATGCCTAAACTTCCCAGCACCGAATAAGCGCGAGCAAGTTGAACGGGTGTAATTGAAAGCCCGTACCCAAAAGACAAGGTCGCACGTTCAAAATCGGACCAACGTGAACGGTCTGGGTAAAAACCAAAAGACTCTCCCAGTAGATTAATCCCCGTAAGATCCCCCATTCCAAAAAGGTTGTATAGACCCAACAAATCTTCAACCGGCATAGAAAGTGACAACTTACTGACACCGATGTTACTTGATTTTTTAAGGACATCTTTTAAGGTGGCCTTTCCAATTTTGGAGGTGTCACGGACCCGTGCCCCACCAATAGACATCACCCCGTTGCCTGTGTCAATGATGGTTTTTTCATCAGCCACACCATTTTCAAGTGCAGCCAGTATTACCAAGGGTTTTATCGTGGATCCCGGCTCAAAAACATCCGTGATTGCACGGTTTCTCATTTTAAAACTTTTTAAATCAGCCGTATTATTAGGATTGTAAGAAGGGGCATTGACCATAGAAAGCACTTCCCCGGTCCGTACATCCACCATGACCAAAGAGCCCGAAGTTGCACGAAAATCGGCAACCGCTTGCTTTATCGCGCGATATGAAATGGCCTGAATACGTTGATCAATACTCAAGACAAGAGGCTTACCCTCTTCATGTTTTTCTGTTGATATATTTTCAACCACGCGACCATCGCGATCTTTGCGTACCGTTTTACGGCCAGGATCACCACTGAGCCATTTGTTATAACCACGCTCAATGCCTTCCAGTCCACGCCCATCAATGCCGGTAACACCCACTAAATGGGCACTCACTTCTCCCGTTGGATAAAAGCGACGAGACTCACTTTTCATGCCAATTCCCGGTAGATTCAATCCTCTCACATAATGTGAAACAGCCGAGCCCACCTGGCGCTGTAAATAGATAAAACGTTTATTCTTATTTTTATTTATATTTTCAAACATTTGTTTACGTTTTAGTCCCAAAACGTCCGCCAAAAGATTCCAACGTTCTTTTTCTTTTAATCCACCATTATCAAAAAGCACAACAGGATCAAGGTAAACGGCATTAACGGGCACGCTGACCGCCAAAGGCTCACCGTGCCTATCACTTATCATGCCACGAGCAGAAGGAAGGGCTTTGACACGAAGAGAACGTAAATCGCCTTCATAACGAAGACGATCCGGCTCAATAACTTGAATGTATGCCGCGCGGGAAAGCAAAATGAGAAAAGAAAAACACACGAAAAAACAAATCAAATTAAATCGCCAACGGATTAATGAGGGTTCCTTTTTTTTCGAGACTCGGCGGTTTTTCTTCTTATTTCCCTTTAACATTTATTGGCTCACTATGATTTCATTGTGATTTTCTGGTCGGATCATCCCTTCCTCGGCAGACGCAATGCGCTCAATTCGACTGTGTTCCGATAAGGCATGCTCTTCCAAAAGCTGATTACGCCATTCCACCTCCAAGCGCTCTCGCTCCATCAAAAGTTGATCATGAAGCGCAATCGCCGTTCGCGTATGCTGGGTGATGTAAATGACAGATAAAGCGGAAACAGCAATGAACAGCAATAACATTAAGGGCCAGCGTCCATTTTCCATTAGATCCTGTGCTATCTGCCTTGAAAGCCCTGGATTTGCTTGCATTATTCACCCATTTTTTCAGCCACACGCAAGACCGAACTTCTTGAACGTGTATTCATATCAATTTCATTTTCTGTGGGTTTTAAGGCTTTCCCCACCCCTTTCATTTTCGCTTTACCCAGCGCATTAATTTGCGTTTCCGTTAAGGGCACGCCTCTCGGAACAAGAGGCCCTTGCGTTTGTTTTCTTATAAAGCGCTTAACCAAACGATCTTCAAGAGAGTGAAAACTTATCACAGACAAGCGGCCTTCAGGAGCAAGCACATTCAGAGCACCATCAAGGGCCTTTTCTATTTCTTCAAGCTCACTGTTGATGTAAATTCGGATCCCCTGAAAAGAGCGTGTCGCTGGATGTTTTTTCTCTTTGGTTGACACCACATTGGCAATCAATTTGGCCAATTGATGCGTTCTGTTCAGAGGGGGATTATCGGGATTTTCTCGAAACGCAACGATGGCAGACGCAATGCGCTTTGCAAAACGCTCCTCACCAAAGACCTTTAAAACCCATGAAATATCATCAGCTTGAGCCGTTGAAAGCCACTCGGCGGCCGAAATACCAGAGCTTGGGTCCATTCGCATATCCAATGGCCCATCGCGCATAAAACTAAACCCTCGCTCAGGATCATCAAGCTGAGGCGAAGAAACCCCTAAGTCCATTAAAACACCATCAATTTTCCCTTTTAAACCCAACTCATCGACATAAGACTCAATCGCGGAGAAAGGACCATGGATAATCGTAAAGCGGGCGTCTTCAATTTTGGAGGCTTCTTCGATGGCTTGTGGGTCTCTGTCAATACTAAAAAGACGCGCACCTTCACTCAAACGTGAAAGAATTTCACGGGAATGTCCACCACGACCAAACGTGGCGTCGATATAAATACCATTTGGCTTAAGTGCAAGACCTTCGATGGACTCACGAAGAAGAACAGAAACATGTGAAAATTGATCTGACATTTTTTAGATACCTATAACGAAAAATGATCCAACCTCTCACTCAATGCATCTTGGCAATCAGCTTGAGATTGAATATCTTGTTCGATTTGTTTTTGCCATTTGGCCTGGTTCCACAATTCAAATTTATTTAACTGTCCCACCAAGATGGCTTTGCCATTTAAATCGGCGTAATTCCGCAGAGCCGAAGAAATCAAAAGGCGTCCTTGTCCATCCATCTCACACTCAAAAGCATGCCCCAGCAATAAACGCTGTAACCTTCGCTCTAATGGATTAAGGCTAGATAAACAAGAAAGCTTGGCTTCAATACGTTCCCATTCAGGCAAAGGATATAAAAGTAAGCAGGGAAATTGATGATCGATCGTGCAAACAAAAAGACCATGACAAAGGCTGACGAGCGCTTCTCGATATCGTCTTGGTAATGAAACACGACCTTTCGCGTCAATTGAAATGACGCTGACGCCCCTCAACATGATCCAAAATTCCCTTTTAGCCCAGAAAAAACCACTTTATTCCACATTTCAACACGATGAGTGTACGTAGGAGCGAAAAAGAAAGTCAAGCCAAGCAAAGTCACGAACAGGCTCGAACATTTATAAAGTTAGTGTTCTTTCAATCGGTTACATCAGATATTCAATGCACTTTTAAATCAAAAACAACTGCAAATAAACGTCGCGTGCATCGCAAACATTTAAAACTAAAAAAGGCGAGCAAATGCTCGCCTTCTTCATATTTAGTGAGTTGGCCTATAAGCCGGGTTCTGTACCGTAAACGGCGGTAATCATTCGTCTAGGCCTGCAATCACTCACAGGCTCAAGCAACCTACCCGTCCCCAACGCGGGTCGCGCCATTAGGGACCTATTTGGTCTTGCTCCGGGTGGAGTTTACCGTGCCACGAACTGTTGCCAGCCGCGCGGTGCGCTCTTACCGCACCCTTTCACCCTTACCTGTGCAATGTTTTTCCTTTCGAAAAAACACGCCATCGGCGGTTTGCTCTCTGTTGCACTGGTCGTAGGCTTTAGCCTCCCAGGCGTTACCTGGCACCCTACCCTATGGAGCCCGGACTTTCCTCCCCTCTGTTTCTATATTCAATGAATAAGAACAAAGCAGCGATTACCCAGCCAACTCGGGGCCGATTATATAGAAATCCCGAATACGAATCCAGCCAAAACTCACGCCTTATTCATCAATATTTTCTAATCCCCATTTATAAAGGGCATTTTTCTTCACCGCGAAAAGCTCCGCTGTGATTGCGGCTGCTTTTTTTAAAGGAAGATCTTTGGATATCAAACGAAGCGCCTTCGTCGCCTCCAAAGGTAAATCGTCCTTATTTGGGCGATGGCCTGCAACAAGCAAAACCATTTCACCGCGCACCCGATTTCTGTCTTCAGCAAGCCAAGAAATAAGTTCTCCTAATGGCGCTCCGTGAATGGTTTCAAAAGTTTTTGTTAATTCACGTGCCAGCACCACCTGTCGCTCTGCACCCAATTCGTGCAACATGTCATTTAAGGCATCCAAAATACGATGAGGCGATTCATAAAAAATCAAGGTCCGTGGATCGTCAGCAATTTGAGCAAACTTATCGCGGCGGCCTTTTGTTTTTGGGGGTAAAAAACCTTCAAAGGCAAAACGGTCCGAAGGCAATCCTGAAGCGCTTAAAGCCGTAATCACAGCACAAGGCCCAGGCAAGGGAATAACTTTGACATTCTGTTGACGACAACGTGACACTAAATGGTAACCTGGATCAGAAATCAACGGCGTACCGGCATCAGAAACGAGCGCGACGGAAAGACCGCTGCATAATTTCTCAATGAGGAACTCCATTTTTTGTTGTTCATTATGATCATGTAAAGCAACAGTTCGGGTTGTGATTCCAAAATGAGACAATAATTTACCCGTATGGCGGGTATCCTCTGCAGCAATGATATCGACTTGCTTAAGCACCTCAATAGCACGCAAAGTGATATCCCCTAAGTTTCCGATCGGTGTCGGTACGATATATAAAGTTGAGACATCAATCCCGGTTGAAGTTTCATCTGTCATTTGTTTCAAAACCCTTCGGCGATTATGATAGAGGGCAACATGTTACGGACAAAAGATGTTCATGCGTAAAATAACCCATAAAAGCAAAAGTCTATCACGACTCATCTCATCGATCGCGCTTGCTGTCGCGCTTTCATCATGTGGCACAACATCCAACACGCCACACTCCACCCTGTATGACATAACCGCCCCCGCGAAGGAGTCTTCTCAATATTATTTAAAAAAAGCAGAAAAGACACAAGATGAAAACCAAGCAGACTGGTATTTACTGGCATTGAAAGCTCTCACCAAAGAAAAAAAATACAGTGACGCTACCGTTCTTGCGCTTCGCTTAGCGAAAATGCCCTTAAAACCCTTGCAACTGTCTGAATGGCAATTAAGCCGCGCGAGCTTATTGCAACTTACAGGGAAAATGCAGGCCGCCATCGACAACTTAAAATTCAAACCGTCATGGACTCTGCCAAACATTCAATACGAACGCTACTTTTTACAAAGTGCATCCTTGTACAAGGAACTTCGCAACTACCCTGCAATGGGCATGTCTTTGGCGTTGGCGACACCTTACATTTCAGATACAAATAAAAAACAAAAAAATTGGGATGCACTCTGGAGCCTATTAGAGCGCATCCCACCGGACGAACTATCAAAACTCTTAACGAGCAAAAACAAAGAATTATCCGGCTGGGCCACCTTGTCTAAAATAATGCGCGATTTTTCCTTTAATCCCGTGCGTCAACAAGAAGCACTTAAAAAATGGCTCAATGAAAATCCATTGCACTCGGCCAATATCTATATGCCTATTGGATTGTCTTCCTTGCAAACGATGAAAATTCATCGCCCGAAAACCATCGGGGTTTTGCTTCCTTTAACAGAGAAATATGCAGATCAAGGCGAGGCCATTCGAAACGGGATCATTCAAGGAATGCTGGAGGATGTATCAGGGGAAAAACCCAATATTCTCAAGTTCTATGACAGTAACGCCGCCCCCATGAAAAAAATCATTGAGGACATGAAACAAGACAAAATCGAATTTGTCCTTGGACCATTACAAAAAAACAAAGTCAATGAATACTTAAAACTAAGTAACGAAACCTTCCAAACTTTGGCAATGAACATACCAAAACAAAATACAAAGAACGCCTCCAATACCTGCTTCTTTACCCTTTCTCCAGAACAAGAAGCAAAGCAAGCTGCTCATTTTATTGCCAAGAAAAAACACCGTAATCCTTTGATCATTGCCCCTAAAAATGAATTTGGTCAAAGAGTCAGTCAGGCTTTTTCAAGTGAGTGGAAAAAACAAACAGGGATCCCCGCTGAAATTTCCTTGTTTCAAAATCAAGCATCCATGCAAAACGCAGTGAAGGAAGCGTTTGATCTCTCTGGAAGCCAATCCAGAATATATAAAATGAACCAATTGCTTAATATCAAGCTAAAAGCCGAGCAACGCAGCCGACGAGACATTGATGCAGTCTATCTTATCGCCAGTGCAGATGAACTCACCCTACTCAAGCCCTTTATTGAAGTGGCGATTAACCCAGATGCAGACTTGCCCGATCTCTATACCAGTTCTCGAGGCAATAACAGGGTACGCGGTGTGGGCGAGCTTGGTGAACTGCGAGACATTACTTTTACGGATGTCCCTTTAATTGTGAATCCCAATGATCCGCTCTCAATCAAGCATCATCGAATTTGGCCAAAACAGACCAATGATATTACTCGACTTTATGCTCTTGGAATGGATGCTTACACCTTAATTAACGCTTTGCCTGAGATGAAAATAAATCCTTATTATCAATTAAAAGCGCAATCGGGGATCTTATCACTTAACAAACAATGCGTAATCCAACGAGACTTATCATGGGGTAAATTTGGAGCTCAAGGCTTTGCCCCCATTAAGTAAAAAAGACACAGGAACCCTCTATGAACAACAAGCCTGTCGCTTTCTTGAGCGGCAAGGTTTGTTTGTCATCGATAAAAATGTCAGACTAAAATGCGGCGAACTGGATATCATCATGCAAGATGGTAGCTGTATCGTCTTTGTCGAGGTAAAATTTCGCAAAAACATAATGTACGGAGGGGCCACTTCAAGTATTTCAACAAAGCAACAGCGCACTTTGTTAAACACCGCCCACCTTTGGTTAGTAAAACAAAACCGCTCAGCAATACACACCGAGTTTCGTTTTGATGCCGTCATTTTTGAAGGTACATCAAACGCAGTCAATTGGATTAAAAATATCTTCTCTGGATGAAGGGTAACCGATGCTAGAAAGCATTAAAGAAAGTTTCACTGAAAGCATTCAAACACAAATTGCAGCAGCAGAACTCCTGCCTGAACCCTTATCTAAAGCAGCAATGATGATGGTGCAATGCTTATTGAACGGAAATAAAGTTCTCTGTTGTGGAAATGGCGGCTCAGCTGCAAACGCACAGCATTTTGCATCCTGCCTCCTTAATCGTTTTGAAACGGAACGCCCAAGCCTTCCTGCCATTGCGCTTACGGCAGACACGGTCACTTTGACCGCCGTTGCAAATGATTACCACTATGAAGAAATATTTTCAAAACAAGTCCGCGCATTTGGACAAGGCGGAGACATTCTTCTTGCCATCTCCAGCAGCGGAAACAGTAAAGACATCACAAAAGCAATGGAAGCCGCACTCACCCGTGATATGACCATCGTCGCCTTAACAGGCAAAGACGGGGGTGAGATGGCGGGTTTGCTCGGAGAGCAAGATGTAGAAATTCGTATCCCGTCACAGCGTATTGCTCGCATTCAAGAGGTTCATCTTGTCACCCTGCATACTCTTTGTGATTTAATTGATCAGTTTCTCTTTCCCACTCACGGAGAATAAAAATGAAAAAGGCGCTTCTCTTTTCCCTCACCTTGAGCCTGAGCGCCTGCGCCGTTCTTGACGTCCAAGATTCTCGCGATACGGCATCAGAATGGCGAGACCGGCAAATCCTCATTGATGTCGCAAGCAAAGTCAATAAGCCCGCTTTTCAATCAAAATCAAGGATCAATGCCGCCTCTTACGAAGGTCACTTATTGCTTATTGGCCAAGCCCAAACCGATGAAATTAAAAACAACATCTTAGAAAAGATAAAAGAAATAAAAGGGGTCAAAGAAATATACGATCAAATTCGAATCCAAGCTCCTGTTTCACTTTCTGTCGTCAGTCAAGATGCTTGGTTGACCACCAAAGTAAAAAGCACCTTAATTGCCAGTAAAAAACTCCGTGATGCCAACATCAAAGTCATCACAGAAGACAGCGAGGTGTTTTTATTGGGTTACCTCACAAAAGAGCAAGCCACACAAGCGGCCGAAATTACTCGAAATATAAAAGGCGTCAAACAGGTCATCAAAGGTTTCCGGTATATCAACTAAGCGCCCTCACTTTTCGCCGTTCTTTGTAAAAAGACTTTGCGCGAGCTATTTTTATCAAAAATCCACATTCTTATTCATTTTTAAAATAACCACAAAACCTTTCTGTGTCTCGTTTTATGTTACGAAACTGTATATTCATAAAAGTTCGGTATACCATTGAGGTTTATTTTATTGTCTTTAGCCCACATATAATGATCAGAATGAAATCATTGATGCACGCAAATCCGATTTACGCGCTTCATCTTTAATTCTCCTCATCTATAAAAACATGCATTAAACAATGAAAAGGAAAAAATATGACTTGGCAACTAAATGAGCTCAATACCCTCTTGAAAAAGCATGATGGCTGGACTGTCACTCAAACTCAAGAAACATTGAGCTTAAAAAATGAAGATGGCATCGAAGCCTTTTTAGCCGTTGCGGGAGAACAAATACTTGTCGAAGCATTGCTTTTTCCTCAAAACGCCGTGAAAGACGTTTCAGCCCTAAATGACACTATCTTACGCACCCATAAGCTGTTTCCTCTCACCACCCTTTGCATCAACGAAATAAACGGAGAGAGTTACTACGCCGCATTTGGGTCTCTTTCGTCACAATCAAAAGCCGAAACGGTGGTCATTGAAGTTGCCACTTTATTCCGTAACATCGAAGCTTTTCTTGAACTGTACCAAGACTATCTATAAGGATCCCTGTTATGAGCATTTGGAAGAAATTATTCACCGCCATTAAAGGTGGTGCGACGGAAGCAGCAGAAGCCGTTGCTGACAATCAGGCTTTGCGTATTTTGGATCAAGAAATCCGCGATGCGAAAGAAGAACTTCGCCGTTCAGATACAGCCTTGGTTGGCATTATTGCTAAGCGTAAGCTCGCAGCACAAAAAGTCGCCAGCTTTGAAAACGGCATTGCAGAATATGAAGCGCATGCACGAGGCGCTATGGAAAAAGGCCAACAAGAATTGGCTTTAGAGTGTGCCAGTCGTGTTGCAGCTCTTCGCGCGGAACAAAAAGCAGAAAGCATCTATATGCAGCAATTTTCACAATCAGAAAGCACCCTGAAAACCAACATTGCTCAAGCCAAAGATAAACTGCGTCAACTGGAGCAACAAGTGGATGTTGTTAAAGCCAACGAATCAGTCCAAAAAGCTCAAGCGGCAGTCTCAAGCACCAATCTTGGGGCGAGCGCGAAAATGCACACCGCAGTGGAATCCCTCGAGCGCATCAAAACACGCCAACAAGAACGCCAAGCTCAATTTGAAGCTGCAGCGGAGCTAGACCAAGAGCAATCTGGAAGTAGCCTTGATAAAAAACTCATTGAAGCAGGAATAACAGGAGGCCAAGGAGCCTCAGCTGAAGATGAGCTAGCTCGCATTTTAGGTAAAAAATAATCTAAATTATTAAACAAAACAATATCTTGTATTGTTTTCTATCCCAAAGACACTTGAAAATGCAAATAAGTGGACCCCATGAACATCAAAAAATGATGTGATTGGGGACAATCCCCTCAAAGCCCTGCATATTCAAAAACGACGGATAAACAAATCCATTAAATAGATACCGCGATAACACCCAACATTCATTCCATTTATAAATTGAATGTATTTTTTAAATCATGCGCAAACGCAATCTTTCCATAAGATCTCAATGCCATGATTTACTAGCATATGCCCAGGATATTTGAAGATGCCCCGAGGCGAAAAAAACGCCTGAGCATAAACGGACGATGTTATTTGGCGAAGAGCGCGCCTGATCCGCCAGGATTCAAAAGCAACAGGTAAAAAGAAAAAGAGGAGTTTGGTATGTTCGATTGGCTAAAGAAAAAAATGCAAGCACCCACACCGGAAAAACCCAGGCCACCTGAAGTCTTAGGTTTAAGATTAGGCGGAGCAATAGAGCTTGATGACTTAAAATTCCGTTTAATGGAACCCTTATTAATTATAGAAAAAGCCACTCGCACGCAAATTATCAAAGCCGTTGGCGAAGTCAAACTGGACGCACAAACACGCTTATTGCGCTTTTATACCGATGATGATGGTTTTATACAAGTATTGCAATCCGGTTCATCCGATGCAGACGTCACCGAAGTCAAACTGTTTTATTTTTACGAAACAAAACCCATTGATACAGACGCCCAATGGAATGCTTGCCTCAACAACGAAATTGTAAAACCCGTTTGGGGCTTGGCCGGTTTTACTTACGAAAAAGTGTGGGATAACACCCAAGCTGTTGCAATGACAGAAACAACCTGGGCAGAAGATGAAAGTACCTCGACAACCGATCAGTTTGTCATGGTATATGAACGCCAAGCAGGAGAAGATGTTTTTGAATCTTTACTCATTTGTGCTGAAGAAGCCATCCAAGATCAGAAGGCAGAACGAAGCCTTGTGATAAGTTCCGGTGTTGCACTCTCACCGACAGACTTTGTCGTGGCAGGATAAGCTGCAGTCCCACTTTTTAGATAAGGAAAATTTATGTCTCAATTGCTACTTTCACTGGAAAACCTAGGCTCATTTGCCCTTTACCTTGGTTTATCCATTTTATTTTTGATCATTTTCAAATTCGTTTATATTCGCGTTACACCCTACGATGAATGGAAATTGCTCAAAGAAGAAAACAACATTGCAGCAGCCATTACTTTATCTGGCGCCTTTATCGGTTACAGCCTTGCGATCGCCAGCGCCGCCAAAAATTCGGTTAATTTATTGGATTTTGGTATTTGGGCGGTTGTTGCCCTTGTTGCTCAAATTCTTGCCTTTTTTATCATGCGCTTTGGTTTTATGCCAAAACTGGTCGAACGTATCCAAAACAATGAAATTCCTGCAGGTATTGTCATGGGTTCGATGTCCATTGCCATTGGCATACTCAATGCTGCATGCATGACATACTAAGGGGCGAAACCATGAAAAGAAGCCGCAACGTCAAGCTTGCTCAAATGAGAAAAAGCTGGCTCCCCTCAACGCCTTCCATCACGGTTGCTGCCATCGTTTTTGTTTCTGGTTGCAGTGAAAGTGCCCAAGAAATGAATATTTATTCTGGGGTATCAGAATGCATTAACAACAATCCCGAACAAAGTGAACAATGTAAAACAGCTTATCAAGACGCCCTAAATGAGGCTGAAAGCACGGCCCCTAAATACAAATCAAGAGCCGATTGTGTCGCTGAATTTGGTGAACAAATGTGCGTTCAATCTTCTCAAAATAATTGGTTCATGCCTGCGATGGCCGGATTCATGTTTGGGCAAATGATGAACAATCGTTCGTATAATCATCAACCTATCTTTACATCCACAAACCCTCGTAGCCGCCACTATGGAGGCTGGACTTCCTCCGATGGGTACTCTTATGGAAAAGTAGGAAAAAATTCGAAAGTGTACGTCCCAAGTGATCAATTCAAGAAAAAACCGCCCGTCACAAAAACAATATCACGGGGTGGCTTTGGTTCAAAAGCTGCGGCAAAATCAAGTTGGAGTCGCTCTTCAAGCAAAAGCTGGGGCGGTTAATGTATCAGGATGTTTATGGCCTGTAATTCCTTGGCAGGCCGCGTTTTTTTTGCCTTTCTTTTGATCTTTTCGATAATGAGCTTCATTCATGCTGAGAGTCAACACCCCCCCTCGTCCAAACTGGAAAACACAAGCCCAAGAATATGGATTTAATTTTCACACTCTTTACGGCGAGGCGTATTGGGATGAATCGGCCTATTACCAATTTACTTTAAAGCAAATAGAAGAAAACATTGAAGCCCCAACCGAAGAGCTGCATCAAATGTGTTTGGAGGTGGTCAACCATGTCGTTAAAGATGAAAACTGGTTAAAACGATTTCAGATCCCTGAGATGCACTGGCAAGGTATTTTAGACTCATGGACAAGACGCGATCCTTCTCTGTATTCAAGGCTTGACCTCGCTTATGGCGGAACAGGCTCAGCCAAACTCTATGAAAATAATGCAGACACCCCCACATCCGTATTTGAAACCGGCTTTTGGCAATGGCTTTGGCTTGAAGAAAAGGTAAACAAGGGCACCATTCGTCGAGATGCAGATCAATTCAATCTCTTACAAGAATTATTGGTTCATCGCTTTCGTACCCTCAAAGACAAATTCCCACAGCGCCCCCTTCATTTTTCTTGTTGTAAAAATACATTAGAAGATCGCGGCACCGTACAATACATAGAAGATTGCGCCAAAGAAGCAGGTATTGATTGCCGCTTCGTGTATATCGAAGACATAGGTCTTGATACAAACGGGCAATTTACAGACATGAATAACACCCTTATCGAGTGGATGTTTAAGCTTTATCCTTGGGAGTTTATGTTCGAAGAAGAATATGCTAAACATTTAAACAGCGCGAAGGTTAACTGGTTAGAACCTATGTGGAAAAGTATTATTTCAAACAAAGCGTTACTTCCAATGCTTTGGAAATTATTTCCAAACCACCCCAATTTGCTTGCCTCCTATTTTGCAGACGATCCCGCACGAAAATCCCTCAAAGAGTATGTTGTTAAACCACTTTTTTCTCGGGAAGGGGCGAACATCTCGATATTTAAAAATGGAAAAGAAACCTTGTCAATTGACGGTCCTTACGGAGAAGAAGGCATGATTGTTCAAGCCTATCATCCTCTTCCAAAATTTGGAGATAACTACACCCTTATCGGCAGCTGGCTTGTCAACGACAAAGCGGCGGGAATCTCGATTCGAGAAGACAAGTCGCTCATCACACAAGATATGTCACGTTACCTCCCTCATATTATTTTGGAATAACGATAAAAATATGTCGGGAGAAGAGAGAAGTATCAAGAAGGGACTAAAGAATAATACCCTTCTCCTTCAAAAGTCTGGACTGGCTTTATTTGCGATTTCAATCATATATCCGTCGGCTTTGAAGCTGCGTGGGTGTTGGCTACGCTCGTAAAGACCAATGACAAAGTTCATCTATGCACTGAGGGTTCACTTGCTTGCCGCCTAAACGCAACTTCAATTACTTTGGGATAGCCCTATGAAGGATCGTTTTTGAGCCATATTCAAAATTTTCAAAAGTTCAGGGTATTCGAAAAGACTTTGGTTACTGTACCCATCAACTTTTTAAGCTGCGTGGGTATTAGCTACGCTGGTAAAGCCCAATCACATAGTCCATCTATGCTCTGGGGCTTCACTCACTTGGCGCCTACACGCGTCTTCAATTCCTTTGGATATGAAAAGCGTTTTCAAGGACATAAAACAGTTAAAAATAAATATTTATTTTACGACCGTCAGTGTCGGAGGTCCTTTTGGCCTTTGTGTTTCATCTTCTGGCTCATCCATGATCAGAGGCTCTGAAGGCATTGTTGCGTTGGCTTCTTCTTCCTCAAGTTCACGTTCTATTTTTTCTAATTGCGCTTCATAAACAGGCTCAGAATCAAACATGGTTCCAGAGCCATTTTCACGTGAATATATCGCAACTACAGCATAAATAGGCACCGCAATGGCCATCGGATTTCCCCCAAAACGAGCCGTAAATCGAACGAACTCATTTCCGAGATCTAATTCAACCACAGACTGAGGGGCAACGTTTAAGACGATTTGTCCATCTTGAACGTATTCAAAAGGCACATCAACATAAGGCAAGGTCGCATCAACAACCAAATGGGGCGTAAAATCATTATCCAGTAGCCAATCATAAAACGCCCGCAATAAATACGGGCGGCGAGGCTTAAGTTCAGCTTCATTCATCATTGCACCAAACGCATTTCTCGTTCTGTTTCTGTTAAAGAAGCCAAGAAAGAATCACGGTCAAAAACGCGTGTCATATAGGTCTTCACTTCTTTGGAACCAGGACCACTTAAATCAATTCCCATTACAGGCAAACGCCACAATAATGGAGCCAAATAACAATCTACCAAACTAAATTCTTCACTCATGAAAAAGGGGTATTCTGCAAATACTGGGGCTAACGCTAATAGCTCTTCGCGTAATTGACGACGAGCGCGATCCGCTTCTTCTGCATTTCCTTTTTCAATTTTTTCTGCATGAATATACCAATTGCGTTCAATACGGTACATCATAAGACGACTGTTACCACGCGCCACTGGATAAACGGGCATCAAAGGTGGATGTGGAAATCTTTCGTCTAAATATTCCATGATGATATTGGCATTATATAAGGCCAATTCACGGTCAACCAAGGTAGGCACTGTATTATACGGATTTAAATCAAGTAAATCCTCTGGTAGGTTAGTTGGATCGACAAGCTCAATGTCGTAAGTCACCCCCTTCTCAGCAAGAACAATACGAACCTGATGGCTATACATGTCTGATGCGTCAGAATATAACGTCATCACCGAGCGTTTATTGGCAGCAACAGCCATTAACCCCTCCAGAATTTTTATCTTAATTAAATAACAATGGAAATATATTTCCCATCATTGATCAGCGACTCACTAGATTAACCGATCAATGAACATCACGCCAATACTCTTTCTTAAGGAAGAGAGTTAAAATAAGAAAAACAAGCAGAAAACCGATAACCCAAAGCCCTAATCTCTGCCGTTCAAGTTTCATCGGCTCTCCAGAATAGGCAAGAAAATTAACTAAATCTCGAACACTTGCATCATATTCATCCGGACTCAACTCGCCGTTTCCAAGAGACGCTATCTCAGTAAATTCTTCTATGTATTCCCCATCAACCAAAATTGTTTCATATCTTTTGACCGGGGTCCCTTGCAAAGACTCTAAGACGTGCGGCATGCCCACATTAGGAAACAAAGCGTTATTTACCCCAAAAGGACGAGCCTCATCCGCATAAAAGGAACGCAAATAAGTGTATATCCAATCAACACCTCGCACTCTTGAGACCAAGGTTAGATCCGGTGCCGGCGTTCCAAAAAACGCCGAGGCATCTTCAGGGGTTATTGCATTTGTGATCAAGTCTCCAATTTTGGCATTTGAGTCAAAAACCAAATTTTCCATCATCAAGACTTTCGGTATCCCCAGATCTTCAGCAACACGTTCATAACGTTGATATTGCGTTGCATGGCAACCGAAACAATAATTCATGAAAATTTTTGCCCCTCTTTGCAAAGAGGGTTTATCCGTTAAGTCATTTCTCGCAGCATCAAGCGGAACGCCATTACCCGATGCCATTACCCAAAAAGGACAGAGTGCGATAAATACAAGGAGTCTTTTCTTCATTTGAAATTAACCCTCTCTGGTAAGGGTTTTGTTTCTTCATTTTTGCTGTAAAAAAACAACAAAATGAAAAACATAAAATATCCAAAACTAAAAACCTGCGCCATAAAAGTATAAAGGGTTGTCGCAGGCAATGAACCGAGAATACCCAAAGCAACAAAAGAGATCACAAACTGTATAATATTGATCAAATGAAATGGGCTACGATAGCGAAATGATCGTACTTTACAGCGATCAAACCAAGGCAATAAAAAGAGCATTAATATAGAGAGGCCCATTAGCCCGACTCCGGTTAGCTTGTGAGGAACGGCTCTTAAAATGGCGTAAAAAGGTGTGAAATACCACACGGGGGCAATGTGTTCAGGTGTTTTGATTGGATTGGCCGCTTCAAAATTAGGGGGCTCTAAGAAATACCCCCCCATTTCTGGATTAAAAAAGATAACGTAGGCAAATAAAATACCAAAAGCGGCAACACCGATAAGATCCTTCACCGTTCCATAAGGATGAAAGGGGACGGAGTCAATGATGTCGTATTTTTTTTTGTAATCTTCATGGAATGTGAAATCACTCTGATATCCAGCGCTTTTGCTCCCTTTCGTCAGCTTGGTTTCTATGCCGTCAGGATTGTTTGAACCCACTTCATGCAAGGCCAGAATATGCAAAGCCACTAAGACCAATAAAAGAACGGGCAAAGCCACAACATGAAGGGCAAAAAAGCGATTCAATGTAACACCGGATAAAACATAATCACCTCGGATCCAAAGAGTGAGATCATCGCCAATCACAGGAATCGCACCGAACAAGGAAATAATGACCTGAGCTCCCCAGTAAGACATCTGGCCCCAAGGCAATAAATACCCCATAAAAGCTTCTGCCATCAAAAGCAAGAAAATGATCATACCAAAGAGCCAGAGCAACTCTCGGGGATTCTGGTATGAACCATAAATTAACCCACGAAACATATGCAGATAAATCACTACAAAAAAAGCCGACGCCCCTGTCGAGTGCATATATCGAAGCAACCAACCATACTCAACGTCACGCATAATGTATTCAACAGACGCAAAAGCGCCTTCAGCAGAAGGGTTATAACTCATGGTGAGCCAAATCCCAGTCACCAATTGATTCACCAAAACCAACATGGCAAGCGAACCAAATAAATACCAAAAATTGAAATTTTTTGGCATGGGGTATTCAGATAAATGCTTTTTATAAGCCTTAATAACAGGTAGGCGTTTATCTATCCAATTTAATAAATTTGTCATTATGATTCCCCCTCATTAGTGCCCACTAAAATACGATCTTCATTAATGTAGGTATAAGGAGGGACCACCAAATTAAGAGGAGCAGGGACACTTTTAAAAACACGCCCCGCCATATCAAATTTAGAACCATGACAAGGGCAAAAAAAACCAGACTTAACGCCCTTTACTTCTTTATTAAAACTGTCAGGAAGGTAAGTCGGTGAGCATCCAAGGTGCGTACAAATACCCACAGCAAGGAAAATCTCAGGCTTAATGGAACGGTAAATATTCTTAATGTATTCGGGTTGCTGTGGCTCAAGTGATTCAGGATCGCGCAACATATCAGCAATGGCACTTAATTCATTTAAGGTTTCAGCACTGCGCCGCACAACCCAAACCGGCTTACCTTGCCAAATAACACGGATAAGCTGACCTTCTTCTATTTTACTGATATCGACTTCAACAGGTGCTCCCGCCGCTTTTGCCTTCGCGCTCGGGCTCCATGATTTAATAAAAGGCACGGCCGTAAAAGCGACCCCAACGCCGCCAACGACGGCCGTAGACAAGGTTAAAAAACGTCGTCGCCCTAAATTCAACGGCACATTGCTCATTCCACATTCTCCCATGTGCTTTCGCCATAGACTTGCACATCGCAAAATAACTCGCTAATGCACCCTAGCTTTTTTATGCCTACTTTAGAGTCAAGCATCCCTTCATCAGAATAAAAACGGTCAAAAACAAAAGAACTCTGCTCCGTCATTTCAACGCGCTGATACCAATCAGACCGAAAAGAAAAAAAGTGATCTCCGTCATTCGGCATCATGTTAATTTAACAATGCCAATTACGTTAAAAAGAGTAGGAGTCAAGAAGGAAGCTAAACAGGTAAACTTGGGGTTTTTATAGCAATTGAGAGAAGGGTAACGGTTTGTTTTATAGAGAAGCACACCAAAAGATTGTTCC
>CAMRDW010000003.1 GCA_947041315.1 uncultured Enterovibrio sp. | reverse complement strand
AAGAGGAGGAAATTACCCAATTGTAATTCATGTTTTATCATCTCAGGAAAAAAAGGTGTATTTTTAAGTTTCTTAAAGGATACGCCGTCATTGTATCCATCATTCACACCTATATCCAAAGTCATTGACCTTGCATGTAGGGGCTTCACTTGCTTGGTGCAGGCGCGCATCTTCAATTAGTTAGAGTATCGCTTTGGATTGAAATGCCTATACCCGTCGCCTTTGACGTTGCGTGGTTGCTGGCTGCGCTCTCTCTGCCCAATCACATAGTACCTCTATGCTCAGGGTCTTCGTTCGTTTGCCGCCTACACGCATCTTCAATTACTTTGGGTATATAATCCAGATTATTTTTTCATGTGCAGGATCTTGGGTAGGATATAGATCTCTTTCAATTTGTAATTTTAAACGAATGGATTGGATTCATATGGTGGGAATATAAATAGTTTACCGGGAAATAATAAATGAGGAACAATTCAAAATACATATAGACGGTGTGGGGGATGCGCGTTTTTCATTTCCAGCATGAATCTATTTTATTTAAATAATTTATATTTTTATCGAATACTTTGTTTCTTAACGCGTTTTAAGTGAGTTTAAATGGATAATTTTTTAGTATATACTTGATTTTTTATTTTACCGTTTACTTTAATGCGACATTCTATTTACAAAGGAAATGGGTTGAAGCGGATGCCCGTCACTTTTGAAACTGCGTGGGTGTTGGCTGTTCTCGCTCAGGCCAATCACAGAGTAGATCTATGCTCAGGCCCTTCACGCGTTTGACGCAGGCACGCATTTTCAAGTGTCTTGAGTATAGGTACATGTCTAGATTGCCTCTTCAGTTTCTTATTTTTACGTAAAATGAAATGAGCGAATTGGAGGCTTGTTGTTTTTATGTTGCAATGATTAAGGAGAAGAGGTAGATTGGGGTGTTAAATTAAATCCCCAACAGGAGAAGGGAATAAATTTCCAAAATCAATCATAACCATTAATGAATCAAATTATTCGAAATATATATCCGAAGTTAATCTCTTTATTATAAAAATGAAGTTCTGCTTCGTTTTTTTTAAATTTTGAATCTTCGAGGGTCTGGCTTGTATTCATTCAAGTCAATCAGAGAGTGAATTTATGCTCAAGAATTTAATGGCTTTTCGTCATCAGAAAACCTTTTGAGTATATTTTAATTAATTTATCGAAATAGATCTATTTTCAACCATGGTCTTAAATAACAAGAATTAATCCATCATGAATAATAAAAAAATCAAAAGAAGCAGACAGTTTGTATTATATACATTAGTCACATCCCAAATATTGGGTCCCATTTTTGTTCCGTTAGCCCATGCTTCGACAGAAAGAGATGAAAGCGAATTTGAATACAATGCAATGTTATCTGATATTGCGGGCTCCTTGGCCTCTCAAAGCACTGAAGCGGGTGTTTCTGATGCATTAAATAATACAATAATAGATCAGGTAAATAATGCAGCAGAACATTATATAACAACAAAAGCAACGGATTGGTTATCCCAGTATGGAACCGCGTCATTCGAGTTTAATATCAATTCAGCGATGGAATTTCAATCCGGAGAATTGGATTTGTTGGTTCCATTTTTTTCTCAGCAAAATGACAATGCGGCTTCCACTTGGTTTATTCAGCCGGGTTTAGTCTTCAATGAAAAAGATCTTTATAACGGCCGTCGATTTGTTCACTTTGGATTGGGTTATCGGGATAAAAGTGAAGATTCTTTTATTGGGTTTAATGTATTTTATGATTACGATTTAGATCATTTGCACCATCGAGGGAGCCTGGGTGTTGAATACACAAGAGCATTTTTTAAAGTAAATTCGAATTATTATTTTCCACTGAGTGGATGGAAAGAAACCCCGACGCGCTTTGATTCGATAGGACAGGGCGTTTTACTGGAAGAAAGAGCAGCCCAAGGTGTCGACGTTGGTTTTACAGGCTATCTTCCTGAAGTTCCTTGGCTCTCATTAAACATGAAATATCAACAATATTTTGGTGCCAATGTTGAAATAAGCAATGCAAATAAACCCATTAAAAATCCTTTTATTGCTTCGGCTCTTTTGAATGTGCAACCCATTTCATTGCTTTCATTGAATTTAGGTTATGAATACGAGCAAGGAAATGAAGGGGAGCCTCAAATAGGGATGAACTTCAATTATAAAATTGGGGTTCCATTTGAGAAACAAATTAAGATTTCTGAAGTTGAAAATCAAAATGATCTTGAATTCCAATTATTGGATTTAGTCGAACGCGATCATAATATTCGTTTGGAATACCGTGAGGCGGTGGTTCCCGCTGCAATAACATTCAAAGAAAAAGACAATTTGATTCAAGAAATGAAAGCCACCGATCTTCTTCCTTTATTGTCTATTACGGGTGATAAATCTCAGATTAAAAACATTGTTTTTGAAGGGACGGCGAAAGAGCATATTACGAATAACTCTGTGTTTTCTGCACCCTTTCATAATGCGGGTGTAAATACTTATACCTTGAGTGCAAAAATTATTCTAAACAATGGCAACGAAAAAATGGCGCCTTCTATCGCAAACATTGTTGTGACAGAAGACAAACAACTTGAATTCCAAATTAATCCTGGGGATGTCAAAATACATGCCGTGGGAAATGCAAACAGCACCACAGGCATGGTCGGCTCGATGGATAAAGTGGGTGCCGGCGTTGAGGTCAAGGCGATCGTTCGAAATCGATTTGGACGTCCAGTAAGTGATAAAAAAGTGACATTTTTAACGCAAATGCCAAGTTCTACTTTTAAAGAAACTGAGGCGGTTTCTGATAAAAATGGTGCGGTCAAAACAGCGTTGTTTTCCACGAAAACGGCGGTGGTCCCTTTCCACATCACGGTAGACAATTTTGTTTACAATGGCATCGCTTCGTTTGATGCAACCGACGGTAAACCTTCTGATGTCTTGTCCAAGCTCTCTTCATCCCATGCGACCATCGAAGCGAATGGCCTCAGTCAAAGCACCCTTAGATTGGCGTTAAAAGATGAAAATGATAATCCCTTATCAGGTAAAACGATCATTGCCAAGGCGTTTAAAAACGGCGTCGAATTAACGCAAGATCCGAAGATCACCTTGAGTGAATTCGTTGAAGAAGGGAATGGGATTTATACCGCTTCAATCAAAGGCACCTCTGCTGAGCCGATAGAAATTCGTGCGACTGTCACGGGGTTCTCTGATGTGCTGCCGATTAAAACGACCGTAAATTTAAACTCGGATCACTTAGAACCCTCCATTGCGACGTCCGTTTTCGAAAGCTCGAATTCGATTGTTGCGGATGGCGTATCAAGCGCTGAATTGTCATTAACCTTAAAAGATAAAAACAGTAACCCATTAACCGGTAGACACGTTGTTTTCACTGCATTTGATGAAAATGCCCAGCCTATTTTAGAGGGGATTAGCATCAGCTCGCCGACGGAAAGTACGGGTATTTATAAGGCCAATGTCACAGGGACAAAAGCCGGGATCGTTACCATAAAAGCGGCAGTCGATGGCGCAAGCTCTTTCAATAAATCAGTGCAAATTGATGTGACCTTGCCTGCGGACATCGCGCCCGATATGGGCAAGTCAACGTTGAGTGCCTCTAAGTCAACGGTTCAAGCTGACGGGCATGATGCTTCTCGCTTATTTTTAAAGCTTAAAGACGTGAATGGTAATCCCCTAAAAGGAAAAAGCATTGAATTTTCTTTTTTGCGGGACGGACAACCTCTTCCCGCTGAACCTGGTTTTACAATAACGCCCGTTACGGAGTTGGAAGACGGGGTTTATACGGCTCGTTTATCCGGTATTTCCGCTGGGAGATTGTCGGTCACTGCGAAGGTAGCAGGCGTGGCGTCATTTGAAGAATCAATGGATATTATGTTTGAGACATTTACCTTATTGCCTTCGATGAGAACCTCGACCTTAACAGCGACCCCATATCAAATTCCAGCGAACGGGACCGCCATTACAACACTCGAATTATTATTAAAAGATAAAAATAACAACCCATTGTCTAACAGAGAAGTGGTTTTCAGAGCCTTCGAAGGCGCTGTCGATAAAACCGACAATGTGATAATAACGGAGGTGATAGGAACGGGGCCGGGGACTTATTCGGTTAACATTTCTGGAAACCAAGCATTGCAACTTAAAATCACAGCAGAAGTTATTGGGGTTTCCGCTTTTCAAGAATCGGCCAATATCCAATTGACACCCGTGCGATAATTTATTTTATAAAAAGAATAAAGAACGGTTTTTCGTATTGATTTTTAGTTCATACGAAGAACCGTTCTTTTTTATTGATCCGAGAAATTGTTAATTAAAAAGGTGAACAATCAGGCGTTCTTCAGAAGAAGGAGGTTTAATTCACGGACTTTTCAGATGAAGAAAAAAGCCGATAATTAAACTCGAGTGTCAGATTTTCGTTTGGAATGGACTGGCAGGTGAGGATTTCACCGTAGCCAAGATAGGCCATTGCATCTTGCTCTGATACGGCGCCTTTTTTAAGGGTACAACGGCAAGCACCGCAGATCCCATTTCGACATTGAAATTCAGGTTTTAATCCGGCTAATTCGAGTTGTTCAAGCACGGGTTGGTGGGTATTTCCCAACAGATGTTTGCCATTCACTGTAATAGCAATACGACTCATAATTCAAAATCGCCTAAATCATCGATGTTCATGTCGTTGTCAATTTGTCCCACTAAATAAGAGCTGATTTCTGCTTCTTGTGGGGCGACTTGCACATTATCGGAAGAGAGCCAGGTGTTGATCCATGGAATGGGGTTTTGAGTTGCGTTTGGATAGGGGGATTTTAATCCGACAGCATGCATACGAAGGTTGGTAATGTATTCAATGTATTGACACAAAATCTCTTTGTTTAACCCTATCATCGAACCGTCTTTAAACAAATAATCTGCCCATTCTTTTTCTTGTTCCGCGGCCGTTTTAAAGAGATCAAAACAGGCCTCTTCGCATTCTTTCGCTATTTTTCCCATTTCAGCATCGTCGTCACCTGAACGTAAGATATTGATCATGTGCTGGGTCCCGGTTAAATGAAGGGCTTCATCTCGGGCAATGAGTTTGATTATTTTTGCGTTTCCTTCCATGAGTTTCCGTTCAGCAAAAGCAAATGAGCAGGCAAAGCTGACATAAAAACGTATGGCTTCCAGTGCGTTAACTGACATTAAACAAAGGTAGAGTTTCTTTTTGACGTCACGTAAGCGGATCTCTTGCTTTTTTCCATTGAAGCTGTGTACACCTTCTCCGAAACGCTGGTAGTCATTGCTCGCCTGAATGAGATCGTCGTAATAGTGGGCGATGTCATACGCGCGTTTGATGATGTGTTCATTTTCAACAATATCATCAAAGACGGTGGCCGGATTATTCACAATATTTCGAATAATATGGGTGTATGAGCGTGAATGAATGGTTTCAGAAAAAGACCAGGTTTCAATCCAGGTTTCAAGTTCAGGCAGTGACACCAAAGGTAAAAAAGCGACATTTGGGCTTCTGCCTTGAATGGAATCAAGCAAGGTTTGATATTTTAGGTTGCTGATAAAGATGTGTTTTTCATGTTCTGGCAATTGATTGTAATCAATGCGGTCACCCGAGACATCGACTTCTTCTGGTCGCCAGAAAAAAGACAATTGTTTTTCGATAAGCTTTTCAAACATTTCGTATTTCTGTTGATCGAAACGTGCCACGTTGACAGGTTGCCCAAAAAACATCGGTTCTTTGAGTGCGTCGTTATTTTTTTTTGAAAAAGTGCTGTAAGCCATCGCTGTAAATTACCGTCAATCAAGAGAAAAAAGGGGTTATTGCTTTTGTGTGTTGAAAGTCAAATTTTGCACGCTCCGCCGGCGCAATCATCTTCTTCTTGGATTTGATCTGTTTGTGTATCTTGGGCACCGTCACGGGTGTTGTGGTAATAAAGGGTTTTTAAGCCCAGTTTGTAGGCGGTCAATAAATCTTTAAGAAGCAACTTCATGGGTGTTTTACCATTCAGTTGTTTACTGGGATCGTAATTTGTATTGGCAGAAATGGCTTGGTCTACAAATTTTTGCATGATCCCAACCAGCTGCAAATAGCCTTCGTTTGACTCAATACTCCAGAGCAATTCGTATTGATTTTTATACTTTTCAAATTCAGGTACGACTTGTTTTAAAATGCCATCTTTTGATGCTTTTACTGAAACATAACCACGAGGAGGTTCGATTCCATTGGTTGCGTTTGAAATTTGAGAAGAGGTTTCTGAGGGCATCAAAGAAGACAGGGTCGAGTTTCGAAGCCCATGTTTCAGAATGTCTTTTCTTAGGGTTTCCCAATCGTAATGCAGCGGCTCATTGCAAATTTCATCAAGCGTGCGTTTATAGGTATCAATGGGCAGGATCCCTTTGGCATACGTGGTTTCATGGAATAAAGGGCAAGGGCCTTTTTCTTTTGCCAAATTAACGGATGCTTTTAAGAGATAATATTGCATGGCTTCAAAGGTTCGATGCGTGAGGGCATTGGCACTGCCGTCAGAATAACGAACGCCGTTCTTGGCTAAATAATACGCATAATTGATGACACCCACCCCCAAGGTTCGGCGGTTCATACTGGCGTTTCTTGCCGCAGGCAAGGGGTAGTCTTGATAATCCAATAAAGAATCCAGGGCTCGCAGGGTCAAGTCGGCCAAATCTTCCAATTCATTTAATGAGGTAATCGCGCCCAAGTTTAAGGCCGATAACGTACAGAGGGCAATTTCACCTTGGTCATCTTCCACATTTTGAAGTGGCTTGGTGGGGAGCGCGATTTCTAAACATAAATTCGATTGGCGGATGGGCGCTACTTTTGCGTCAAACGGACTGTGCGTATTGCAATGATCGACATTTTGAATATAAATGCGTCCCGTGGAGGCGCGCTCTTGCATCATGAGAGAGAAAAGATCGATGGCTTTCACTGTTTCACGTTTAATGCTTTTGTCTTGTTCATACAAAGCGTACAAACGTTCGAATTCATCTTGATCTGCAAAAAAGGCGTCAAAAAGCCCAGGGACATCGGAAGGCGAAAAAAGAGAAATATGTCCCCCTTTAATGAGACGGGTGTACAGAAGTTTATTGATCTGTACGCCGTAATCCATATGTCGAACCCGGTTTTCTTCCACGCCTCGGTTGTTTTTTAAAACCAATAAATTTTCAACTTCACGATGCCAAAGAGGGTAAAACAAGGTGGCAGCGCCGCCTCGAACGCCGCCTTGAGAGCAGCATTTTACAGCAGTTTGAAAATATTTATAAAAGGGGATGCATCCTGTGTGGAAAGCTTCACCGCCTCGAATTGGACTTCCAAGCGCGCGTATGCGGCCCACGTTGATGCCAATTCCTGCACGTTGACTGACATAGCGAACAATGGCACTGGCTGTGGCGTTAATGGAGTTGAGGTTGTCATCACATTCGATGAGAACGCAAGAGCTAAATTGGCGCGTGGGTGTACGCACACCCGACATGATGGGGGTAGGCAATGAAATCTTAAACAAAGAAATGGCATCATAAAAACGTTTGATGTAATCCATCCGTGTATTTTTTGGGTATTTTGCAAATAAACACGCAGCCACGGAAATATATAAAAATTGTGCACTTTCGTAAATTTCGCCTGTAACGCGGTTTTGTACTAAATATTTGCCTTCTAACTGTTTGACGGCAGCATAAGAAAAGTGCAAATCACGGTTGTGATCGATGTAGTCATTCAGGATGTCCAGTTCATTGTCTGTGTAGTCTTTGAGCAGGTGGCTATCGTATTTGCCTATCTCAATCATTTTATAAAGATGTTTAGAAAATGTGGGTGGAGTAAATGTTCCGTAAGCCTTTTTACGCAAATGAAAGACAGCGAGACGGGCGGCTAAAAATTGATAATCAGGCGTTTCTTCGGAAATAAGATCGGCGGCCGATTTTATGATGGTTTCGTGGATATCTTCTGTTTTTATTCCGTCATAAAATTGGATATGAGAACGCAGCTCTACCTGTGAAACCGAGACATTATTAAGTCCTTCCGCCGCCCAAGTGATGACGCGATGCAGTTTATCCAGATCGATATTTTCTCTTACACCTGAACGTTTTTGGACGGTCATTTTTTGGCTCATTTGAAGGTTTCCTCGAATTTCCTGATACAAAGGCCCGTTTTTTACTTTTTTCACAAAATTAAAATGAAAAATGTGAGTCAGTATAAAAAACGGGTATTAGGCAAAAAATACTATATATAGGGTCTGTTCTTAAACTCGATAACAAGATAGTGGTGATGAAGGGATATTGCAAGAGAGACGGAGGGGCACTTTTTGTGGATATCTTGGGGATGATTATTGTATGTTTGTAACCACTAACCTTCCTGTCCCAATTCAGGCGCTGACACAGGAAAAATCAATTCTTTTTGCGCAAAAAAAAAGAAATAAAAAAAAAATAATTCTTGCCTGAGATCCTGAAAAATGTATAAGTCTATCCTCTGGATATCTGTGTGCATATTGTTTCATTTCTTAAAAATATAAAGATAAAATAATGAAATAGCGATCATTATGTAACCGTTATGATCTTGGGAACTGGGTATTCATTTTTCATATATAAAAATGAATTACATTTTTGTGGGTGCGATACACAACAAAAAAAATACAGAAAAAAAACAAAAATGTCTTTTTAATTGTGAATGTGTTTTTTGGGATGAACTGAAAACGATGAAGCGAAAAATAATACAATAGCGGTCGTTTTTTCAGCAAGAGAAGATAAATAAACGCTTGAAGCCTCATTTCATTCTTTTAAAAGAATAAAATTTGAGGACAGACCATAAAATGAAAAGAGGAATACCTTTTTTGAACATCTGTTTGCTCTTTTGAGAGCGGCGTCTAATGCTTTTCTTGTAAAATGGAATCGTTAAAATACATTGAGAAATCTCTTTGTTAAGACGCTTGCGATCTAAAGGTGA
Source organism: uncultured Enterovibrio sp. (assembly GCA_947041315.1). GTDB lineage: Bacteria > Pseudomonadota > Gammaproteobacteria > Enterobacterales > Vibrionaceae > Enterovibrio. Next base: position 43,321 of record CAMRDW010000003.1, on the reverse strand, counting down.
AGCGACATGAGATTAAAAGGAATATATAATCAAATCGCTCAGGTTAGGAAAGGAGTCGTGGGTGAGTGCTTTAATTAAACTTCATCAATTAAATGGTTATATTCAGACAATATACCTCGCTGAATATGAAGACAAGCTTCTCTTATTGGATGGTTGTAGCCGAGCCGACGTTGACCTCATACTTTCTTATATAACAGAAACATTGAAACGTCCTCTTTCTCATTTAAAACTCATTGTTGTGACGCATATGCATCCCGATCATGCGGGGGCCGCGATCCCATTGCGCCGTGAAACGGGTTGTTTAATCGCAATGAGTAATACAAAAGGAGATTGGTATCATGGAATTGATGGGTTCTTGATGCACCTTACGGACATTATGTTAACGAAATGGGTCGCGAAACGAAAAGGGAAGACAATCAAAAATATTTGGTATAAAAGAAAATTCAAGCCAGATGTTTTTTTGAATGATGAAGATGATTTACCTGGTTTTCCTGATTGGAGTGCATTAAAAACGCCAGGGCACACAGATCGAGATTTGTCGCTTTATCATAAGCCAAGTCATAAAGTGTACGTGGCTGATTTAATGGTGATTGTGAAAGGGCGCTTCATTCCGCCTTTTCCTGTCTTTTATCCTACCTGGTATCGCGAGTCAATAGACCGTATTTTTGATCTGCACCCCAAAGGTATTTATTTAGCGCACCATGATGAAGTGACTTTAACAGAAGAAGATCTTCGATTTTTGAAAGAAAAAATCCCCGTAAACCCTGTGACGCATTGGCAATCGATAAAAGATAAATTTATAAAATCATATTTAGGTCGATTTCATATTTTTAAATGAGTCGCTTACAAAAGATCAAACCTTGTTGAACAAGACGTCTTTTTTTCGATGAAACGGGCTTTAAATGCAATGCATTTAAAGCCCGTTTTTATGCCGTTCATTTTATACCCGCCGCCTTTGAAGGGGCGTGGGTGTGGACTGCGCGCGGGGCACCCCACCACAGAGGCCATCTGCTCAGGGGCTTCACTCACTGAGCTCAAGCGTGTATCTTCAATTACTGTGGGTATGCATTCCGTCTTTTTATTGTAATGGCCTGGCGTTAGCAGCCATTGTCAGGATGACGCATTTTCCTTCTCAAATTTTTCCATAAACGAAACCAACGCTTCTATACCTTCGAGAGGCATTGCGTTATACATGGAGGCCCGCATTCCACCTACGTCTCGGTGTCCTTTTAATGCTTTTAAGCCGTGGTTTTCGGCTTGTTTAAGAAAGGCTTTATCAAGGGCTGGATTTGTTAAGTGAAACGAAACGTTCATGAAGGAACGATTTTCACCAAGAACGGTGTTTTGGTAAAATTCGGAGCGATCAATGCAGTCGTATAAAAGAGCGGCTTTTATTTCATTTCTTTCTTGCATGGCCTCAAGACCGCCTTGGGCAATCAACCATTTATAAACTTCACCTGCAAGGTACCAACTGAACGTGGGGGGGGTATTGTACATGGAGTCTGTCTTTGCCAAGGTTTTGTAATTTAATACATTGGGTAACATCTCGTTGGCCAATCCCAGTAAATCATCTCGCACGATCACAAGAGTCAGTCCCGCAGGGCCAATGTTTTTTTGGGCGCCCGCATAGATTACTGCGTATTTTTTTATGTCGATGGGTTGAGAGAGGATGCAAGAGGACATGTCAGCAACGATAGGGCGCTTTGTTTCTGGTAATTCGTTGATTCTAATGCCTGTAATGGTTTCGTTTGGGCAAATATGCACATAAGCCGCATTTTCGTTTAAGGGCCAATCTGCCACATTGCGAACGCCTGTTTGACCTTTTTTGTCTTCTAATACATTGATTTCATTTGGTTGGCAGTATTTTGTTGCTTCTTTTATGGCGCATTTTGACCAATAGCCACTGTTGATATAATCGGCGACTTCGTTATTGCCTAATAAATTCAAAGGTACCGCTGCAAATTGCGCTCTGGCCCCGCCTTGAGCATAAAGAACATGGTAATAATCTGGGATATTAAGTAATCGACGGAGGTTTTCTTCTGCTTCTTCAACAAGGTTTAGAAAAGACGCGCTACGGTGGGATATTTCCATGACAGAAGATCCCGAGTTATTAAAGTTTAATAACTCTTTTTGGACCTTTTCAAGTACTTCTTTTGGCAGCATGGCAGGTCCTGCAGAGAAGTTGTACACCGTTTCTATCATGATTTTTCCTGTTGCATATAGAGGAGGTAATAAACAGAGTGCTTCTACTTTCATTTTTTGAAAGAAAAAGCAGATAATAAGGGCGCTAATTTCAGTTTTAATTATTTTGTTTTATCACTTTTTTGTTTAGATTGGAATCACAAAAGTGATGATAAACCCTGACAGAAGAGGAAGGAAAAAGAAGAGCTCTTTGATGCGGAGTGTCGCGCTTTATTTCTTTTTTCTACTTGACGAAATATCATCTTTATATTCGAGTCTTTTTGATGAAAAAAGGGAAAGAAGAAACGGGCTTTCATGGGATTGAATCAACACCTAATAAGGCATGAAATCGCCTCGAAAAGGCTTTAATACCCATTTCATTAAGTCGTTAGTCAGATATTGAGATTGAAAAATGACAGAGAAAAAGGCGTAAATTATGAATGCCCTCTTAAACGGACGCTGTGATTGTCCTTTGACGTTTCAGGTCAAAAAACGGTATTTTAAAAAGGAATGGGTAAGGGGATTAAGCGAAAGCGATTTTTAAGTAGAGTCGTCCTTGATTGGCAGAGGAGTGGGATGGCGTTTGATTCGATGAAAAAAAACGCAGCATGGGCTGCGTTTTTAATGGGAGGCAAAAGGCGATCTTACTCTTTATCTAGAACGTCTTCTGGCTCATCTTGGTCTGGGTCTTGGTCAATCTCATCGTCGAGCTCTTCATCTATTTCATCGTCGAGCGCTTCAAGGGGATCTTCGTTTTGACCTGAATTCAGGGGATCAACAGCCAATACTTCAACCGCGTCATCCTCATCGTCCAAGAAGATGTTTTTTGCATCAGGTTCATCAATGCGTTGTAAACCGACGACTTTCTCGCCTTCTACGGTACGGATCAATCGGACGCCGAGGGTGTTACGTCCAACCTGACTGACTTCAGAAACACGGGTACGCACTAAAGTGGCCGCGTTTGTGATCATCATAAACTCATTGTTAGGCCCGACCTGAGTCGCACCTACAACGCGCCCATTTCTTTCTGAAACTTTAATAGAGACAACACCTTGTGTTGCTCTGCTTTTCGCTGGGTATTCAGAAAGGGCGGTGCGCTTACCATAGCCATTTTCAGTTACGGTGAGCACGTCTCCTGCAACGCGTGTAGAGAATGCAGGGGTTTGCAAAGGGCTTGAAAGGATCATGCGCGCTTTAGGAACAAAATCCTTTGGAACAATCAAGGACACGACTTTATCGTCAGGGGCCAGTTTGATCCCGCGTACACCTGACGCGGTTCGACCCATTGCACGGACGCCGCCTTTTGCTGTGCCTTCTTCATTATAAACAGGGCTTTCGTAGAAACGAACGACTTTCCCAAACGAAGAAAACAGCATAATGTCGCGGGTTGAGTCTGTGATATCGACGCCAATTAAAGAATCCCCTTCATGTAAATTAAGGGCGATGATCCCTCCGTTACGTGGGCGACTGAAATCCGTTAAGGGGGTTTTCTTCACTGTGCCGTCCGCTGTCGCCATAAAGACAAATTTGTCAGGGGTATAATGTTTGACGGGCAAAATGGCGGTAATGCGTTCTTCTTTTTCCAAAGGCAATAAATTGACAATGGGTTTGCCTCGTGCGGTACGAGAGGCAAGCGGCAATTGATAGACTTTCAACCAATACAAGCGGCCACGGGTTGAAAAGCAAAGGATATTGTCGTGCGTGTTCGCCACAAGAAGACGTTCGATGTAGTCTTCTTCTTTCATGCGCGTTGCAGATTTTCCTTTGCCGCCCCGACGTTGGGCTTCGTAATCAGACAAGAGTTGGTATTTTACGTAGCCTTCGTGTGAGAGTGTGACAACAACATCTTCTTGATTGATCAAATCTTCAATGTCGATGTCGGCTGTGGCTGCGGTGATTTGTGTACGACGTGGGTCGCTGTAGGCATCGCGAACAACTTCAAGCTCTTCACGGATCACTTCCATTAAGCGCTCAGGGCTTGAAATGATCAGCATGAGTTCTGCGATGAGAGAGAGCAACTCTTTGTATTCATCAAGAATTTTCTCGTGCTCAAGGCCCGTTAATTTGTGTAAACGTAAGTCCAAAATGGCTTGGGCTTGTTGTTCTGTTAAAAAGTACAGGGTGTCGCGAACACCAAAATTATCTGCCAACCATTCAGGGCGCGCGGCGTCAACACCGGTGGCTTCAAGCATGAGGGCGACAGATCCCAACGCCCATCCACGGGCTTGAAGTTGTTCACGTGCAGTGGCGGGGGTTTGAGCGGCGCGAACCAAAGCGATGATTTCGTCAATGTTCGCCAAGGCAATGGCAAGGCCTTCTAAAATATGTGTGCGATCACGGGCTTTACGTAATTCGAAAATCGTACGACGCGTGACGACTTCGCGGCGGTGATTGACGAAACACTTCAACATGTCTTTGAGGTTAAACAAGCGAGGTTGGTTGTTGTCCAACGCCACCATGTTGATACCAAATGAGGTTTGAAGTTGGGTTTGTGAATAAAGGTTATTGAGGATCACCTCGGCCACTGCGTCTCTTTTACATTCGATGACAATCCGCATGCCGTCTTTGTCAGACTCATCACGTAAGGCACTGATCCCTTCAATTTTCTTCTCTTTAACAAGTTCCGCTATTTTTTCAATAAGACGGGCTTTGTTCACCTGATAAGGGATTTCTGTAACGATGATGGTTTCTTTGCCGTTTTTCTCGGTTTCGATGTCGGCTTTAGAACGTAAGCGGATTTTTCCTCGACCCGTTCTGTAAGCTTCTTCAATGCCTTTTCGACCATTGATCATGGCGGCAGTGGGGAAATCAGGCCCTGGAATGTGCGTCATCAATTCTGTAATTGAGATGCTTTCATTGTCTATATAGGCCAAACACCCAGAAACCACTTCATTGAGATTATGAGGTGGAATGTTGGTGGCCATGCCCACAGCAATCCCCGATGAACCATTGATCAAGAGGTTCGGAATGCGTGTCGGCATGACTTCTGGGATCTGCTCTGTTCCGTCGTAGTTGGGGACGAAATTAACAGTGTCTTTATCGAGATCTGCCAGCAATTCATGGGCGATTTTCGACATCCGTACTTCGGTATAACGCATGGCCGCAGCAGAGTCGCCGTCTACGGAGCCGAAGTTGCCTTGGCCATCCACGAGCATATAGCGCAGCGAAAAGGGCTGTGCCATACGAACAATGGTGTCGTAAACTGCGCTGTCACCGTGAGGATGGTATTTACCTATCACATCACCGACAACACGGGCGGATTTTTTGTATGCTTTGTTCCAGTCATTTCCCAAAACATGCATCGCAAAAAGCACGCGACGGTGTACGGGTTTTAGACCATCACGCACGTCAGGAAGAGCACGACCCACGATAACTGACATCGCGTAGTCGAGGTACGAGCTTTTCAGCTCCTCTTCGATGTTTATAGGCGTGATCTCTTTAGCAAGATCGCTCATGAAGCCAATATCCTTCAGATAATTATGTCAAAGATGTGTATGTGCAAGAGGGTTGAGAATACCATAAAAGCGCATGCGGCGTCATAGTCTAAAGCAGAGATAACTCACGAAATGCTCTTAATCTGATTTTTAATGTCAATAAAGAGCAACACAGGAAGCATTGAGAAAGGAAAAAAACACAAAGATCTTGAATCAAATCGCGTTTTGGCATTAATTGGCCTGCGCATTCTTTTCGTTGCGTATACCCAAAGTAATTGACCTTGCGTGTCGATGGCAAGCGAGTGACGCCCCTGAGCATCGATGGACTCTGTGATGGGAGCAAACGAGAGTCGTCAAGACCCACGCAGTTTCAAAAGTGACGGGTATATCCCCTTCTTATTTATAAAGAAATGAAAGAGGAAAAAATGAAAGAAACAATTCCATTGTACAATGTTGATCCCATCGAAATTCAAAAATTTGAAGCATTGGCTTCCCGCTGGTGGGATTTAGAAGGGGAGTTCAAACCGCTTCATCTCATCAATCCATTGCGCTTGAATTATTTGATGGAGCGATCCAATGGTCTTTTTGGGAAAAAAGTGCTTGATGTCGGGTGCGGTGGTGGGATCTTAGCTGAAAGCATGGCGAAAGAAGGGGGAGAGGTGACAGGCATTGACATGGGAGAGGCGCCATTGAATGTCGCCAGATTGCATGCGATTGAGACGGGCGCGACCCTCTCTTACCTTCAAACGACAGCAGAAGAGCATGCAAAAACGCATGCTGGATTTTACGATGTCGTCACGTGCATGGAAATGCTTGAACATGTACCGGATCCTGCGTCGATTGTGGCTTCCTGTGCCGCCTTGGTTAAACCTGGCGGTGAGGTGTTTTTTTCGACATTAAACCGTAATTTAACCTCTTGGTTGTTTGCCATTGTTGGAGCGGAGTATGTACTGAAAATGGTCCCGAAAGGAACCCATGATCATGGAAAATTTATTCGTCCTTCAGAGCTTTTAAAAATGTTAGATGAAACACATTTAACAGAAATGCATATGACGGGGCTTCATTATCATCCTTTGACAAGACGATTTAGCCTTTCATCAAAGCATGTAAATGTGAATTACCTTGTTCATGCAAAAAAGGAAGAATAAACCCGTGGCCTTTGAAAGTACCAGGGTCTTGGCTAAGCGCCTTCGGCCCCATCACAGAGCCTTTCTATGCTCAGGGTCTTCCATCGTTTGCCACAGGCGCGGAGCTTCAAGTGTCTTGGGTATCAATTAATTAAAATAAATGAAAACAAAAAAACGGACCTTGAGACCCTCTTTTTTTAAAAAAGGTGATGAGGCCCGTGTTTCATTAAAAGAAAATATAAACTTTGCTTTAATTTATTTGGACATGCAATCTGTTTTTCTTAATCTGTTCTTTTTTAACTCCTTGAATGAGATAAAATTCACTGTTCGTTATTGTATTAAATAATACTTTTTCATTCTTTTTTAAACGAAGTGTGGTCTTAATATTTTGCGTTGATTTTTTTGCATTGTTTCGTTCTGAATATTGAAAATGAAGAATATATTCTGGATTCAAAGAAGAAGAGGTCGCTATTTTTTCTAAGGTGCCAGAAAGAGACCGCGTGACTGATTTTGTTTCTTGTTTCTTTTCAAACTCGCCTTTTTCATTCACGAAAACGGAAAGATAGAAATTTTCTCCCTGTATCATTATTTCTTCTGGGATGGGTTTGGGTAATGAATGAGAGACAGAGGAGTATGTTTGAAAGGTAAAAAACAAAGGAAATAACATAAAAAATGAAAAAAGTTTACGTAAGAGTATATTTTTTTTTAATAGGTTGCTTTTCATAATATTAAATATTTCCTTTTAAGTAGGCTTTTCTAATGTCTTCTGGGAATTTTTCAATGGAATACCTCAGCATGGTACGGGGCATGTTTTTGTAATGTGTAGATAAGAAGTATTTCAGCTCTGTTTGATCTCTTTTTCCAATTTCACGAAGCATCCAGCCTACGGCTTTATGAATGAGATCTTCGGGATCATTTAAAAAAAGAGCAGATAAGGTCAATGTGTCTGAGAAATCGTTATTTTTTATAAAATGAAAGGTGGAAATAATCGCGATCCGGCGTGACCAGAGTAATTTTGAATCGGCTAAAGAAAATAAAGTTGTTCTCGGTTTGTCTTGTAGCCAAGGGCCAATAATAAAGTAAGCTGAGCTATCAACGAGATCCCAGTTATTTATTTGCTTGATATTTTCAAGATAAAAAAGATAAATTTTTTCTTTTTCTGTTTGTGTTGATTTTGAAAATTTCAAGACCAAAATAAACAAGGAAAGGAGCCTGATTTCATGGTATTCGTTGTAAAGTAAATGTTTTATTTCAGATAGAGGAAGATCTTGAAGTGCTTTTGCTTTTGTCCTTAATACAGGGGCTGTCAGCCCAAGAAAAAGATCACCGTGAGCGTATTGCCCTGGATCTGTTTTAAAAAAGCGTTCTGTTTTTTTTGCGATTGTGGGATCAGCCCGCTCTTTCAATTGTAAAAGAATTGTTTCATATCCTTCCATATTAAGAGGCCTTTTTTGTTTGAATGTGTTTGTTTTTTTCATTTATTTTAAGCTTGATTTTTTGACATGTCATTGAAAAAGTATAATAAATTCAAGGAGACATTGAGGTAATCGTGAAGGTTTTCATTTAGACATTTAGACGTGGAAAAGCGTTATATACCCAAGGCGCTTGACGTTGCGTGTAGGCGGCAAGTGAGTGAGGCTCCAGAGTATCAATAAACACCTTGATTGAGCCTAGCCAACACCCACGCAGGTTTAAAGGCGACAGCCATGCACAAGATGTTTGACCTTGCAGGTCGGCGCAAAAAACGAAAAGCCTCTGAGCATCGATTAACCATCTGTTTGTGTTTTGAAAGAGCGACCAACAGCCCAAATCGCTTCAAAGGCGAAGGGGATATATAAACCTATGATGACGATTTCGTTCGCCATTTTATTTATAAGAACTGTTTATAAGAACTGTAATTTCATTTTATTTGCTGGTTTTTTTATGCCAGTTTTAGATACTACCAGAGAAAAAAATAAAAAAGGAGCCTGATTTTATGCGTCAATTGACTTTAGAGCCGATTTCAAAAGTGTCTGGAGAGGTGCACCTTCCTGGTTCAAAAAGTCTCTCAAACCGCGCTTTATTGCTGGCCGCTCTTGCAAAAGGGACCACCCGCCTAACTAACCTTTTAGACAGTGATGATGTGCAACACATGCTTGCAGCGTTAAAAAAACTGGGTGTGGAATACCGACTTGATAAAAATAATACGGTATGTGAAATAAAAGGAATGGGAGGCGCTTTTAATGCTAAAACCGAAGAAACCCTTTCTCTTTTTTTAGGGAACGCAGGTACGGTCATGCGACCCCTGACCGCCGTGTTGTGCCTTAGTAAATGCCTTGGAAAAGGCAAATATATTTTAACAGGGGAAGCGCGAATGAAAGAGCGCCCGATAGGGCATTTGGTTGATGCGTTACGAGAGGTCGGGGCCAAGATCACCTACCTTGAAAAAGAGCACTTTCCTCCTCTTTGTATTGAAAGTGCTTTCCTTAAGGGCGGCTCGGTTGAAATTGACGGGGGTATCTCAAGCCAATTTTTGACGGCATTTTTGATGGTGGCCCCGTTATTTGATGGGGATACGGAGATTCTCATAAAAGGCGATTTAGTCTCAAAACCTTACATTGATATGACTTTGCACATGATGTCGAAATTCGGTGTGGAGGTCTCTCATGACCATTACCGCTCTTTTAAAGTGAAAGGAAATCAAACTTACAAGGCGAATGCGTCATTTTTGGTTGAAGGGGACGCGTCTTCTGCTTCTTATTTTTTAGCCGCAGGGGCGATTAAAGGAGGAGAAATTAAAGTCACAGGGATAGGGCGAAACAGTGTTCAAGGCGACATTCAATTCGCGGATGCATTGGCACTTATGGGCGCCGAAATAGAGTGGGGAGAGGATTTTATCATTGCAAGGCCTGGCACATTCATTGGGGTAGATATGGATTTTAATCATATTCCTGATGCGGCCATGACCATCGCCGTTGCAGCTCTTTTTGCACAAGGGCCGACGCGAATTAGAAATGTTTACAATTGGCGAGTGAAAGAAACAGACCGTTTAACTGCTATGGCAACAGAGCTGCGTAAAGTTGGGGCGACTGTGCTTGAAGGCGAAGATGATTTACTCATTACCCCTCCTCAAAAATGGGAACATGCGCAGATTAAAACCTACGACGATCATCGTATGGCGATGTGTTTTTCTTTGGTGGCGCTCAGTGAAACCGCTGTGACTATTTTGGATCCGCAATGCACCAGTAAAACATTTCCTGATTATTTTAATGTCTTTAATGGAATATCAATAAGATCTCTTTCTTGACATTTATTGAAAAGGGCAAGGGCTATTTTAAAAATGGATGCAGATCATTCTATTTTGTAAACTATGTTTTTTATTAATACTTCTTTATAATGAGCGCCAACCCTTTGCGTGAAGCCTTATTGTCTCTGTGGTTTCGTTAGTTTGATTTGGAGAAATAAAATGTCAGATCAAGTGACCATCATTACTGTCGATGGTCCAAGTGGTGCGGGTAAAGGAACGCTTTGCATGCTTTTAGCGAAAAGGCTCGGTTGGCATCTTCTCGATTCGGGTGCAATTTATCGCGTTCTTGCTTTAGCCGCGATGCACCATGGTGTCATGCTTGATTCTCAAGAGGCCTTGCTTCCTTTGGCGATGGATCTTGATGTTGAATTTAAGACCGAAGGGAATTTAGTGAAAGTGATCCTTGAAGGGAAGGACGTTTCTACGGAACTTCGTAAAGAAGAAACAGGCATGGCCGCATCAAAAATTGCCGCCTTTCCTTGCGTTCGTGACGCTTTGTTACATCGCCAACGTGCGTTTGCAAAAAAACCGGGCTTGGTGGCCGATGGCCGAGATATGGGGACGGTGGTTTTTGTCAACGCTGAAGTGAAAATATTCCTCGACGCCAGCGCGCATGAGCGAGCCAAACGCCGTATGAATCAGTTGCAACTGCAAGGGCTAGATGTTAACTTTGAGCGCCTTTTAGATGAAATTCAAAAGCGTGATGAACAAGATCGTAATCGTTTGATTGCTCCGCTTCGTCCTGCTGAAGATGCGTTAGTGCTCGATTCAACGTCTTTGCACATTGAGCAAGTTCTTGAATTGGCATTTGACTACATAGAAAGTAAACGGGTCGTTGCTTAAATTAGAAGCGACGGTTCAGCGTCAGTTGCAAGGATGATAACTGACATTTTTATCAACCCCATGCGGTAGGATACCCGTGGACGTTTAATTTGAAGATTAAATAATGACTGAATGTTTTGCTTCACTTTTTGCTGAGTCTCTTAAAGAAGTAGAAACTCGCCCAGGTGCCATTGTTAAAGGCGTTGTTGTTGGAATTGCCAACGGTTACGTTATGGTTGACGCAGGCTTGAAATCTGAGTCTTCAATTCCTGTTGAACAATTCAAAAACGCAGCAGGTGAACTTGAAGTTGAAGTGGGTGCTGAAGTTGATGTTGCACTTGACGCCATTGAAGATGGTTTCGGTGAAACACAATTATCGCGTGAAAAAGCGAAGCGCCATGAAGCTTGGATCCAACTCGAAAAAGCCTACGAAGAAGCTGAAAGCGTCATCGGTATCATCAGCGGTAAAGTGAAAGGTGGCTTTACGGTTGAAGTAAATGGCATCCGTGCGTTCTTACCGGGTTCTTTGGTTGATGTTCGTCCCGTGCGTGACACAACTCACCTGGAAGGCAAAGAGCTGGAGTTCAAAGTTATTAAGTTAGACCAGAGACGCAACAATGTTGTTGTTTCTCGTCGTGCTGTTATCGAGTCTGAAAGCAGTGTTGAACGTGATGAACTTCTTGCTTCTTTACAAGAAGGCATGGAAGTGAAAGGTATCGTTAAGAACCTGACTGATTACGGCGCATTTGTTGACTTAGGCGGTGTAGACGGTCTACTTCACATCACGGATATGGCTTGGAAACGCGTTAAGCATCCTTCTGAAATCGTCAATGTTGGCGATGATATCCTTGTTAAAGTTCTTAAATTCGATCGCTCGCGCGTTCGTGTTTCTTTGGGTCTGAAGCAATTGGGCGAAGATCCATGGATTGCTATCGCGAAGCGTTACCCTGAAGGCCATAAATTGACGGGCCGTGTAACAAACTTAACTGACTACGGTTGCTTTGTTGAAATCGAAGAAGGTGTTGAAGGTTTGGTTCACGTTTCAGAAATGGATTGGACGAACAAAAACATTCACCCTTCTAAAGTGGTCAATGTGGGTGACGAAGTTGAAGTCATGGTTCTTGATATCGATGAAGAGCGTCGTCGTATCAGTTTGGGTCTGAAGCAATGTAAATTGAATCCTTGGGAATCTTTTGCTGATATCCAAAATAAAGGCGATTGCGTTACAGGTAAAATCAAATCAATCACTGATTTTGGTGTCTTCATCGGTCTTGAAGGCGGCATTGATGGTTTGGTTCATCTTTCTGATATTTCTTGGAACGTTCCGGGCGAAGAAGCCGTTCGTAGCTACAAGAAAGGAGATGAAATTTCTGCTGTTGTTCTTCAAGTTGATGCAGATCGTGAGCGTATTTCTCTTGGCATCAAGCAAATGGAAGAAGACCCATTTAACAACTACCTTGCTGAAAATACAAAAGGTGTGATTGTTAAAGGTAAAGTGATTGCCGTTGACGCCAAAGGCGCAACGATTCAACTTATCGAAGGCGTTGAAGGTTATCTTCGTGCTTCAGAAGCTTCACGTGATCGTGTTGAAGATGCAACACTTGTTCTTTCTGTTGGCGATGAAGTTGAAGCGAAATTTACGGGTGTTGACCGTAAAAATCGCGTGATCAATCTTTCTGTACGTGCGAAAGACGAAGCAGACGAGAAAGATGCGATAGCAACGGTCAACAAAGTTGAAGATGTTGCTTTTGCAAGTGCAATGGCTGATGCTTTCAAAGCTGCCGCGAAAAGCGAATAAAAAAGGTAAACTGAAGAGGATCATTTTTTCTTCTGCAATTATACTGTTGAGAAACAAACTAAAAGCGAGGTGTACATGACGAAATCTGAGTTGATTGAGAGACTTTTTAGTCAACAAACGCATTTGTCTGCCAAACAGGTAGAAGACGCAGTGAAAGAAATCCTTGAACACATGGCTACAACTCTTGAGGAAAGAGATCGAATTGAGATCCGAGGTTTCGGTAGTTTCTCATTACATTATCGCGCTCCTCGTACAGGACGTAATCCAAAAACAGGTGATAGAGTGGAGCTAGACGGTAAATACGTTCCCCACTTTAAACCTGGAAAAGAGCTTCGGGACAGAGTCGATTTACCAAATTGACTTTATTTTGAACATAAAAACGGCATGCTCCAGGGTATGCCGTTTTTTTTGGGATCATCTAATGGTTTGAGACGCGGAAGTATTGCATAATCATGTTTACTTATCGCAGAATGAATACATTGTAAATATCTCATGCAAAATGAAGAATAAAAATAATGAATAAATAGAGGATTTGAATATGAAGATCATTGGTTTTATTTTTCTCATTTTTTGTTTTGTTGTCGCTTTGGCTTTAGGTAGTCAAAATCAAGAAACCGTGAATTTTAATTATTTGCTTGCACAAAGCGAATTCCGTTTGTCGTGGTTGTTGGGTGTTTTTTTTGGTACGGGCTTTATTTTTGGTTGGCTGATTTGCGGACTCTTGTATCTTAAAGCAAAAATGTCGATTTCGATGTTAAAAAAACAAGTCACCAGACAACGACAAGAATTAGATAAATTGCGTACAGATCCAGTAAAGGAATAGTCATTCATGCTTGAGCTGTTGTTTCTCTTGCTCCCGATTGCCGCCGGTTATGGATGGTACATGGGCAATAGAAATGCGAGTCACCGAAGACAAGATCAGTCTCATTATCTTTCAAGGCAATACGTTGCAGGTCTTAATCTTTTGTTGTCTGATCAATCAGATAAAGCAGTTGATTTGTTTATAGAGCTGCTTCAAGTTGATAATGAAACAATCGATACGCACCTGGCTCTTGGGAATTTATTTCGCTCTCGAGGTGAAGTGGATCGTGCGATTCGGATCCATCAAAATTTGATGGCACGTTCAAATCTTACGATTGATCAAAGAAATCTTGCACTTCAACAACTTGCTAAAGATTATATGGCGGCAGGTTTTTTTGATCGTGCTGAAAAAATATTTCATCAATTGGTGGATGAACCTGATTTTAAAGAATCGGCTCTCTCACAGTTGCTGTCGATATATCAGCAAACAAGAGAATGGGAAAAAGCCATCGATATTGCACAGCGTTTGGTTCGAACTGGAAAAATAAAATTAAAGACTGACATTTCGCATTTTTTTTGTGAGTTGGCCACGCAAGCGACGTCAGAAAAGCAGGAGAATAAAGCGCGGCAATTATTAAAAAAAGCCTTAACTTCGGATAAAAATTCAGTACGGGCTTCATTGATGCTGGCTGCGGTTGAAATGGACCGTCAAGAATATAAAAGTGCCATTAAATTTCTTGAGCATGTCTTAGATCAAGATCTTGACTTTGTTTCGGAGTCCTTACCTCTATTAAATGATTGCTATCAAAAATTAAATAAAGAAAGGGCTATTTTGCCTTTTTTAACAAAATGCATCGAGAAACAGACCGGGGTCTCTGCTGAATTGATGATGTCAGAGATCATCGCACTCCAACAAAGCTCAGCTGTTGCGCAAAATTTTCTAACTCGGCAGTTAACCAAAAATCCAACGATGAAAGGCTTTCATAAATTGATGGAATTTCATGTAGCACAAGCGGAAGAAGGTCGAGCCAAAACCAGTTTAAATACACTTAAAACATTGGTTGCAGAACAATTAAAAGTGAAACCCCATTATCGTTGTCGAAAATGTGGTTTTTCGACGCATTCTTTATACTGGCATTGCCCATCCTGTAAAGGTTGGGGTTCAATTAAGCCCATAAGAGGTTTAGACGGAGAATAAATTAAAATGCAAGATCCTCGTGTTATTGTTGCATTGGATTACCCCTGTATTGAAAAAGCGTTGGAATTTGTTGATAAAATTGAACCGGGCTCTTGCCATTTAAAAGTGGGTAAAGAAATGTTTACCCTTTATGGGCCTGAGTTTGTTCGTCAATTACAAAATCGAGGCCACACTGTTTTTCTTGATCTTAAATTTCATGATATTCCGAACACCTGTGCAAGGGCCGTCATGGCCGCTGCAGAGCTTGGCGTTTGGATGGTGAATGTGCATGCCTGTGGGGGAGAGCGAATGATGCTTGCTGCCCGTGAAGCCCTTGAGCCTTATGGAAAAGACAAACCGCTTTTGATTGGAGTGACGGTCTTGACCAGCATGGAAAAAAAAGATTTAGTCGGGACTGGGATTTTGACAGACTTACAAGATCACGTCATGCGTTTAGGCTCTTTGGCACATCAATGCGGGTTAAACGGGCTTGTTTGCTCAGCGCATGAATCAGAGCCTTTAAAAACAGCTTTTGGTACTGATTTTAAGCTTGTCACGCCAGGGATCCGTCTTTCGGGTGCGCCCCTTGATGATCAACGCCGTATAATGACTCCGATTGAGGCTCTTCGAGCCGGCTCTGATTTTTTAGTGATAGGTCGCCCTCTGACACAAGCCAAACATCCGGCTGAGGTGCTTGCACAGATCAATGAGAGTTTGAAATAATGTTTTTTATTGTTTAAAAAAAACGGCCTAAAGGGCCGTTTTTTGCTTTCATAGGGGGCGTCTTTTAAGGTAAATGAGAGCGGGAGCGCCTGTCGAGGCTGGGGGCATTGAAATGGCTTTCGATCAACCTTTCTGTCAGCGGGTTTTTAGGGGATTTAAACACCTCGTCTGTGTTTCCAAATTCAACCACTTCTCCTTCACGCATGACCATCACTTTGTCTGCGATGTGTTTTATTATCCCCATATGTTGAGAGACATACACATAGGAAAGGCCCATTTGTTCTTGCAAATCTAACAGTAAATTAATGATTTGAGAGCCCATAGACATGTCTAAGCCATTAAGGGCTTCATCCGCAACAATGATACTCGGTTGTAAAATCAGAGCTCGTGCAAGGGCGACACGCTGTTTTTGGCCTGCTGCGAGCATTTGAGGATAAAAATAAGCGTGTTCAGGAAGAAGGCCGACTTGACGAAGCGTACCTAAAATACGCTTTTCCCTTTCTTGGGGTGTCATATTGGTATTTTGTTTTAAAGGGTTTTCTAAGATTTGACCGATTTGAATACAGGGGTTGAGTGAGGTATTCGGATCTTGAAAAATCATTCGAATTAATTTGCAACGGCTGGTGTAATCTTTGGGTTGCATGATTTCATCATTGACAAAAATTTCACCGCCACTGGGGAGAATGACTCCTGCAATCATTTTTGCAAGCGTCGATTTACCCGAACCATTTTCACCAATTAAGGCCAATGTTTGCCCAACGCCGAGTGAAAATGAAATCGGCTTGACGGCATGAATAACACGGGAGCTAAACATCCCCGTACGATAATGGTAATCTTTATAAAGATTTTTAACTTCAAGAAGTTCGGTCATTTTTATGGGGGTCCATGTTCAAAGGAAAATGACAAGCAAATTTATGATTTTTAATTTTAGTGGTATGGGGAACTTCCACACATTTGCGCTGTGCGTAAGGGCATCTTGGGCCTAGCCTGCATCCGATGGGTAAATGCTGCAAAGGGGGAATGGAGCCTGGGAGTGATTCTAATTTACTTTTATGCGGGATCTCTTTATTAAAATCGGGCATGGTACGCAGGAGAGCGTGAGTGTAAGGATGATGCGGATTTTCAAGGATTTGCTCTCTCTTTGCTGATTCCACCGATTGTCCGCAATACATGACGGTAATGCGATCGGCCCATTGTGTGACAGTGGTTAAATCATGACTGATAAGCAAGATGGTGGTGTTGGAAAGTTGATTGGTTCGGCTTAAAAGCCGAAATATTTGGGCTTGGGTTATCGAATCAAGATCGTTTGTGGGTTCATCGGCAATCAGTAAACGGGGTCGGTTTGCAATGGCCATCGCGATCATGACTTTTTGGCATTCGCCATCGGTCAGTTCAAAGGGATAACTCTTCATCACTCTTTGATGATCTTTGATACCCACCTTGTGTAAAAGTGCAATTGATTGTTGTTTTCTAAACGTAAATCGTTGCCACCAACGTCCTGTAAAAGAAGAAGAAGGGATGGCTTCCTCAAGTTGTTGTCCTATGAGTTCTGAAGGGTCCAGGCAGCTTGAAGGCTCTTGGAAAATCATGGCAATCTCTTTTCCAACGATACGGCGACGTTCTCTTGGCGACAAGGAGAGTAAGTCGATATTTCCGAGGCGAAGTCTGTCTGCTGTGATGTGCCAGTTGTCCTTTGTTACGCCGCAAATGGCTTTTGCCACCAGTGTTTTTCCTGATCCAGACTCCCCAACTAAGCCACGGATCTCGCCTTCGTTAATGGTTAAACTCATGCGATCCACTGCTTTGACGGTGCCTTGTGGAGTGTCAATTTCAATGCTGAGGTGCCGGATATCTAATAAAGCCATTATTGGGTTCCTGCGTTAATTGCTTGGCTTAGTCCATCACCTACCAGATTGATCAGCAGCACGCTGAACATGATGGCGAGGCCTGGAAGGGTGACCGTCCAAGGCGCAGTATAAATCAGTTCAATGGAATTGCTGAGCATCGCGCCCCATTCGGGGGCATTACTTTGCCCTCCAAGACCAAGAAAACCAAGGGCTGCGATGTCTAAAATGGCAACGGAAATAGCCCGTGTTATTTCGGTAATGAGGGCGGCAAGAATATTGGGTAAAACGCAATGGTAAAGCAGAGTAAAATGACTTGCACCATCGAGTTTTGCGGCCAAAATGTATTCTTTTTGCATTTCTGAAGACACACAGGTATATGCACTTCGAACAAAACGTGGGATCAGTGTGAGCCAGACAGCAAGAAGGGCACTGAATTCTCCGGGTCCATGAAATGCAACAATGATAATGGCCAGTAAAAGCGAAGGAATAGAGAGCAATATATCCAGTAAATGATTTAAAAGACTGGATGTTAGCCCGGATGTCATTCCTGCGAGGATCCCGATAAAGATCCCGAGTATGGCGGCGCTGAAGGCCACAAAGAGTGCATTGGCGAAGGTCAATCGAGCCCCTGCAATCAAGCGTGACAAAATGTCTCGTGATAAATCATCGGTTCCTAAGAAATACTCCACCCGTCCTGTGAAATCCCAAGAAGGAGGAAGTAAAAGAAAACCCGTTTGAAATTGAGGGTCAAAAGGGGTGATCCAAGGTGAAAAAAGGGCAATGAATAAAAGGAAAACCAATGCCCAAAATGCAGTAATGGCAAGGGCATTTTTCCGAAAGGCCCCCCAAGAGCGAGAAAATTGTGTGGGCGTTTTTTGTTCGTGATAAACACTACTTGAGGACATACCATTTCTTCCTTGCGAGCGGGCTGACTGCATACGCCGCTAAATCTGAAAAAATACTGGCCAGTAACACGGCGCTTCCCACCGTCAGAACACCGGCTTGTACTGCAACATAGTCGTTCATGCTCAGGGCATCGAGAAGCCAGGTTCCAATGCCAGGCCAATTGAAAATGGACTCGGTGATGATAGCAAAGGTCATCATGCTTGAGACCTGGACCCCCAGTTTTGGAAGAATGGAAGGAAAGGCATTTTTTAAAACGTGGCGTAAGACAATTTCTGTTTTTGATAATCCTTTTGTCGCTGCGGCTTTGACATAATTTTGACTCATGACATCAGCGACAGAATCCCTTAAAAGTTTAATGATTTCCGTTGTGGGGGCGATGGAAAGCACCAAGGTGGGCATGATAAGGTGGCGTAAAATATCTTCTATGGCTTGGGGGCGTTGGGGGTGCTCTGAGAGGATCACATCTGTTAAAGCAAATCCGGTGAGATTGGGTATTTCAAAAAGCAGGTTATAACGCCCTGAAACAGGTAGCCAGCCTAAATACAAAGAAAAAAACATGATCAATAACACCGCTAACCAAAAAATCGGCATGGAAAAGGTGATGAGGGTGAAGGAGGATATAATGAGTTCTAATTTCTTGCCTCGGTTGACGCCCGCAAGGGTACCTAATGGAACACCAATGATCAAGGCCAACACCAAAGCAAAAAAACAAAGCTCAAGGGTGGCAGGGAAAACAAGGGCAATCGCTTCTGTGACAGGGAGGCCATTGAGTGTAAAACCCCAATTGCCAAGAAGAAGTTCGCGTAAATAGTGCAACCACCCAAACCAAAAAGAATATTGGTTGTAAAGGTTCAAGGGGTCTATCCGAACGATTTTATAGCCGATCAAGGTCAAGATCAGTAAAGTGATGATTAAGAGATTGAGTCTACGAATTGCATAGATCAACATGATTAACGGCTCCTCGAAACATCAACAAAAGCTTTATCTCCAAACGCATTTAACCTAATTCCTTTTAAGCTGGTATTTTGGGCTTGATAATAGACACCGTGTGCAAGAGGTATAATGGGTATTCTGTCTCTTAAAATAGCTTGTGCTTCTAAGTAAAGCTCACGCCGTATTTCACGTTTTTCCGTTGCAATGGCCTCAGACAATATCCGGTCAAAGTCTGCATTGCACCAATTGGAAATGTTCCATCCTTTTATTTGTGCATTACATGAAAGATGGGGTCGTAGAAAATTATCAGGATCGCCATTGTCGGCAATCCATCCTGTCAAAACCATATCAATTTGATCCATTTCACGTTGAATGTCTTTTACGCTCAGGTTTTCTTTTTTTATTACGGTGACCTGTATCCCTATGTCTTCAAGATCTGAGCGAATGAGTTCGGCTGTTTTTTGAGGACTGGGGTTATAAGGTCTTGCTTCTGAGGAAACCAATAAATTGATCGAAAAACCGTGTCTATAGCCTGCTTTTGCCATTAAATTGATGGCCAGTTGTGGGTTGTATTGCGCTTTGCTTGATTCATCATAGGCCCATGACATTGGAGGAAGAATACTTGATGCGGTACGCCCTGTTCCGTAATAAACCGATTGAATGAGGGCATCGCGATTGATAGCAAGGCTGATGGCTTGGCGAATGTCTAATTGAGAAAGAATGGGGTGTTGGGTGTTCAATGCAAGATAAGCCAAATTCATTCCCATTTGTGAACTTAAAATGAAGTCTGGGTTTTTAGCAATCAATGGCAATTGATTGGTCGAAGGGGAGGCCAGTACGTCACATTCGTGGGTGATAAGTTTAGATAAGGCTCCAGTCCCACGGTGGCTGATATCATAAACCACTTGTTCCATATGAGCCGTTTTATGCCAATATTCTGGATGGCGTTTTAAGCGTATAAAACGATTTTGTTTGTATTCATCAAGGTAAAAAGCCCCGGTTCCCACGGGTAAATGATCTATATCTTTTAAATTTCCAGAGATCAATAAATTATCAGCGTACTCTTTTGAATGAATAACAGCATAACTGCTTGCAAGGGTTGAAATAAAAGAAACGTCAGGACGAGAAAGTGTAAATTGCACTGTGTCAGGAGAAAGGGCGACAACGGAGACAAGGTGATTTGCAAAATCCATGCTGTCAAACCAAGGGTAGTGGTTGTTTTCAATATGATGGAAAGGGTTTGCGGGTTTAATTAAACGCTCAAAGCTAAAAACAACATCGCTTGCATTGAAGGGGCGACCTGGAGAAAACCACGCGGTTTTTTGAAATTTGACATTGTTGCGAAGATGAAAGGTGTATGTTTTGCCATCCGGGCTGACCGTCCAAGACTCGGCCAGCATGGGGACGGGTTTAAAATTAAGCGGATCTAATTTAAACAAACGATCAAAAATCTGACGAGACAAGGTGTCCGCAGTGAGTCCGCCGTCTGTTTTTTGTGGATTGAATGTCTGAGGTTGTCCAAGGCCACAATAAATGAAGCCTTTGTTTCTAATTGTATTTTCTGAAAAAGGATCCTCACATCCAACCAATAAGAACAAAGGCAAGCAGGTGACGATAAAGCGGTGTATTTTTTTTATAGCGTTTTGATGTAATGACAAAATAGAATGTCCGAATTCGTTTTTGTTTTAAAGATCCCATCTCTATTTGATGGAACGATTGAAATAAACGCAAAGGTGTGTATTGAAAAGTGAGGATTAATCCGCCTTTTCATCCCCGACTAAGTTGTATTTTCTCAATAATCCTCTTATTTGATGGTAGCTTAAGCCGAGTCGCTCTGCGGCTCGCCTTTGATTGAACTTCGCTTGCGTAATCGCAAATTCTACGATTTCTTTTTCTTGATTTTGTTGCCAAAGGCGCAAGTCCATTGGAAGAGTATAAAGAGGGGATGAAGTCTCTGTGAGACTTGGAGGGCTTTCCCAGGGAATTTTAAAAGGGTCAAGAAGGATTTCATTCACCAAAGATTGTTCATCGCCATGACGATAGACGGCGCGTTCCACTGCATTTTTCAGTTCTCGTACATTTCCAGGCCAAGGGCAGGTTTGGAGTTGTATTTTCGCCTTTTCTGAGAAGCCTGCGAACAAGTTATACCCTAATTCTCGGCACATTTTGACAGCATAATGCTCAGCCAAAAGCAGAATGTCCTCTTTGCGCTCTCGAAGAGGAGGGAGATGGATGACATCGAAGGCTAATCTATCAAGAAGATCGGCGCGAAATTCACCTCTGGCGGTCAGTTGAGGAAGGTTTTGATGGGTGGCGCAAATTAACCTGACGTTGCTTGAAAGCAAGGCGGTTCCACCGACACGTTCATATTCTCCGTATTCGATGACGCGCAGTAATTTCTCTTGCACCCCTTGTGGTGCGGTGGCCAGCTCATCTAAAAAGAGGGTCCCTCCTTCGGCTCGCTCGAAGCGTCCTTTATGGCGATTTTTTGCACCACTGAAGGAGCCTGCTTCGTGTCCAAAGAGTTCTGAATCAATCAAACCGTCACTTAACGCTGCACAATTTAAGGTAATTAAAGGGGCTTCCCAGCGAGGTGATAGATAATGAAGGCGTTTGGCGATAAGCTCTTTGCCTGTTCCCCGCTCTCCCAGGATCAACACAGGGCGAAAAAGAGGTGCAATCGCTGAAACATGTTCAATAACACGAAGAAAGGAATCGGACTCGCCTATCAAGTTCTCTTTTAATGGCATGGTTAAATTTACCAATTATTCGTTTTCTCTATCTTACTCTCTCTCCAGTTAATTGCACGATCTTCTGTATCTTATTGATAACAGTAGAGATTAAAGTTGGCCCGGAATTTGCCTTAGAGAAAAAAGAGAAGGGGCGCAGTGAAAAAGTGCCTTTTCCTTTAAATCAGTCAACAATCTAAAATATTATTTAGGAGTCAGACCATGGGTATTTTTTCTCGTTTTGCCGATATCGTCAATGCAAACATCAATTCCTTGTTGGAGAAAGCGGAAGATCCACAAAAAATGATCCGTCTTATCATCCAAGAAATGGAAGATACCTTGGTGGAAGTGCGCACCTCTTCTGCTCGGGCTTTGGCAGATAAAAAAGAATTATCGCGAAAAATTGAGAGCTTTGAGCGCCAAATTGAAGATTGGAAAAATAAGGCCAGTTTGGCCTTACAAAAATCAAGAGAAGAATTAGCGCGGGCAGCATTAATTGAAAAACAAAAATTAAGTGATATTTTATTAACGCTCAAAGAAGAGCACAAACTGGTTGAAGAAAGCATTGCAAAATTAGGCAATGAAGTGGGCGAGCTTGAAACGAAATTGGCCGAGACGCGTGCCCGCCAACAAGCGCTCGTGTTTCGCCGTGAAACCGCCGGTAAACGTCTTGATGTTCGGCGCCAATTGGATGCGAGTCGTACGCAAGATGCCTTACTAAAATTTGAACAATATGAACGTCGTATCGATGAAATGGAAGCCGAAGCGGACAGTTATAACATTGGACGAGGGAAAAATTTGTCTGATGAATTTACAAATTTACAAGCCGAAGATGAAATAGAAAAAGAGCTTGCAAGGATGAAATCAGAAGTGAATAACAAAAAAATATCCTGATAATCTGAGGAGTGGGTATGTCAACAGCGTTATTTTCAATACCATTATTGCTTTTTGTTTTGTTTGTAGCCCCTTTATGGTTATGGTTGCATTATCGCAGTAAACCCCAAGATACGAAGAACGTCACGGAAGAAGAGGCTGAAAAAATGCATCTTCTTGATCAAAGAACGCAGGCTTTACAAGAAAGGATCCATGCACTTGAACGTATTCTTGATGCAGAATCTCCTGAATGGAGGCAAAAGTAATCATGAGTAAAACACTGTATCGTGATCCCGTTCATGGGAAAATTTGGGGAGTGTGTGCAGGGATTGCAAATTACTTTAATGTCGAAATTTGGTTGGTTAGGATCATCTTTGTCTCTCTTTCTTTATTCGGTTTTTGCTTTATTGTTATCATCGCTTATATTGCTGCTACCTTGTTGCTTGATAAAATGCCCCAAGAAGATCAAAAAACAGACACATTCAATGAAATGCGTTTTAATAAACCGTCTTGGAAAGAAGGGCGTGCATCTCGTCAGCTTCTGGCTGCCATTGAAACAAGAACAAACAAGATGGAGCAAGAACTGGTAAGAATGGAGGCGTATGTGACATCCAATGAGTTTGAGCTTAATCGGAAGTTCAAACAGCTTTAATATTTTATGCTTGCCGCTTTTGTTCATGAAAGCGGTGAGTTTTGGAGCTTTTTTTCCTCATGAAATTAATGAAAAATAAAGTCAATAAATGGCTCAGT
Source organism: uncultured Enterovibrio sp. (assembly GCA_947041315.1). GTDB lineage: Bacteria > Pseudomonadota > Gammaproteobacteria > Enterobacterales > Vibrionaceae > Enterovibrio. Next base: position 19,934 of record CAMRDW010000003.1, on the reverse strand, counting down.
CGAGGCCTTGATCGTCATGTTCGGCTTGCTGTTACGGGATTATCCAAAGCGGGAAAAACAGCTTTCATTACTTCTCTTGTTAATCAATTACTTCACAGTGCGACAAACCCGCGTTTACCTCTTTTTCAGCCAGTAAGAGAAGGGTATATTCTGGGGGCTCGCAGGATCCCTCAACGCCAATTGCTTGTCCCCTCTTTTGATTTTGATTTAAACATGCAGGCACTGCATTCACAACCTCCGCTATGGCCTTCGCCGACGACCGATGTAAGTGAAATTCGTCTTGAAATACGTTATCGCCCACAAAAAAAGGCCCTGCGTTTATTACAAGAAAGTGTCACCTTGTATTTAGATATCGTGGATTATCCTGGAGAGTGGCTACTTGATTTACCCTTGCTTTCTATGACATTTGATGAGTGGTCAGAAAAGCAGTCGAAAATATTAACGGGAAAACGCAAAACACTTTCAAAAGACTGGTTAGAGGCTTTGGATGAATTAGATCCTTTTGCTGAACTGAACGAAAAGCAAATTTTGGATATTTCTCAAAAATTCACCGCTTATCTTTATGCTTGTAAAGAAGAAGCGGGTTTGCATTGGGTGCAACCGGGGCGTTTTGTCTTACCGGGCGAATATGCAGGGGCCCCTGTTTTACAGTTTTTTCCTTTAGTGAATAAAAGCAAGTCTGAAACTCAATTAAAAGAGATCCCCGCAAACAGCAATTATGGGGTTTTAAAAGAACGGTATGATTATTACTGTAAGCACATTGTAAAACGGTTTTATCAAGAGAATTTTTCAAAAGTAGACCGCCAAATTCTTTTGGTGGATGCTTTAGAGCCCTTGAATGCGGGAGTGGACTCTTTCAATGACATGCGCCTGGCATTAGAACAATTGATGCAAAGTTTTCGGTACGGAAAAACCGGATTATTACAGCGTTTGTTCTCACCAAAAATAGACAAAATTATGTTTGCCGCCACCAAAGCCGATCATGTTACGCCCGATCAACATGCTCATTTGGTGACCTTGTTACAACAATTGATCCATGATGCTTGGCAAACGGCCTCTTTTGAAGGGATTGAAATGGAATGTTTAACCTTGGCTTCGATACAAGCTACCGAGCCTGGGCTTGTGGATTATAAAGGTCAGAAAGTGGCGGCTTTAAGAGGTCATCTGCTTAATGGCGATCCCATTTTAGTTTATCCAGGAGAGGTTCCTGCTCGTTTACCCAAGCGTGATTTTTGGGAAAATCATCAATTTGATTTTCGCAGCTTTAGGCCCATTGTCACTGATGTGGATGAACCTTTACCGCATATCCGTTTAGATAAAGCATTACAATATTTGCTGGGTGACAAACTCAAATAAGGTTGAACATGAAAAATTACAAAGAATCCATTGTCTTTGAAGAGCCTCAAAAGGTGTTAGATGAAACCATTGAATTAACGCCTCAGCATTACTTTGACAGTGAAAAAGACACCTTTTCAGAGGATGCGTCTTCAAGCGAAGAAGAAAAACCTTTTGAAAAGGGGCATATGATAAAAAAAAGAGTTTGGGGATGGCGAGTGTTGGGGGGCGCGGGGGTTGCTCTTGTTTGTTGGCAAACTGTGGATCATGTTTTACAGGCTATTCAAACACAAAATAACTTGTCCATTGCTTGGAGTGCGTTTTGGGCGGGAGTCGCTTTTATGGGGCTGTCGGTCATTGGGCGTGAGTTTCTCTCTCTTTACCGTTTAAATGAGCGCCAAGGCTCTCAGAATGAAATACAAGAGATCATGGATGCCAATGGGATGGGCAAAGCAAAATCGGTGTGTGAACAGTTGTCGCGTAAAATGGGCCCTGAGCATACATTGACACCGGGTTATGACCGCTGGGTGCATTCGTTAGCCACCACCCATAATGATAAAGATGTTTTTGAATTATATGAACAAATTGTAATTAAAGAACAAGACATCATCGCTCAAAAATTAATAAGAAAACATGCATCAGAAGCCGCATTGATGGTGGCTTTAAGCCCTCTGGCGCTGGTTGACATGATTTTGGTGGGATGGCGTAATTTCAGAATGTTAGAGCAAATATCAAATCTGTACGGTGTCGAGCTTGGATTTTTTTCGAAAATAAAACTCACCCGTTTAATTTTTGCCAATATGGCTTTAGCCGGAGCCACAGAAGCCATTACGGACATCGGTGTGGATTTATTGTCTGTTGATTTGGCCGGAAGGTTATCTGCTCGCGCCGCGCAAGGGCTTGGGATCGGGTTAGTCACGGCAAGGCTTGGCTACAAAGCCATGCAATTGATGCGCCCGCTTCCTTATATTCGCTGCCCCGAGCCTAAACTGTCGGACATTAGAAAACAATTGTTGGGCCGTTTAGACAAGGAATAAACCTGTTGTTTTCTCCTTTTGCTTTTTTGAAATCTCCAGTGACGGAGTTTGCTTTTTTCTAATGACGCGCTGATGAAAAGAGAAGTGGAAAAAAGGAGAAACAGGCATGTGTTTCTCCTTTTTTCGTTATGCCTTGCGTCCTTGAAGATGACGCTCGACACCAAGGACGAAAATCGAGATTAAGCTTGTTGTTTTTTCCATGCCAAAAGGTGCAATAATTCTGTTGCGATGGTGGCAGCGGCCAAAGAGGTTAATTCTGCATGATCATAAGCCGGAGCCACTTCGACGACGTCCATTCCCACAATGTTTAGATCTTTTAATTCTCTGAGTATTTTTAGTATTTTATCTGTTGTCATACCACCACAAACCGGGGTTCCTGTTCCAGGGGCAAAGGCGGGATCTAAACAATCAATGTCAAAGGTCAAGTAAATAGGGCAATCACCCACCCGGTTGATAATGCGGGCTGCAATCTCTTGTGCGGGTAAGTCATTGGCAAGCCCTGCATCTATCACTTCAAAGGGATAATTTTTCCTGGCATAGTCGGTTCGAATGCCAATTTGTATTGAATGATCCGTGTCGATGAGCCCTTCTTTTGGGGCATGATAGAACATGGTGCCATGGTCGAATTTGCCACCTTGAGAGTAAGTGTCTGTGTGGGCATCAAAATGAATGAGGGCCATTTTTCCATGGGTTTGAAAATGCGCCCTTAATAAAGGCAAGGTTACAAAGTGATCCCCACCTAAACAAAGCATCGTTTTGCCTGTTTTAAGCAGACTTTCAGCATAGCTTTGAAGACGCTGGCAAAATTGCTCTGCATCACCACAATCAAAGATGAGATCCCCTGCGTCTTGAATGTTAAGGTGCTTCGTCAATGAAAAATGCCAAGGCCAACGAGGATGCTCCCAAGCTAAATTGATGGATGATTGGCGTATTGCTCCTGGGCCCATTCTGCTTCCGCTTCGCCCTGTGGTCGCTAAATCAAAAGGAAGCCCTGTAATGATCACATCTGCAGTGGATGCGAGCGGATCAAAATTGAGCGGCTGACGCAAAAAGCCAAAGGCATTGGAGTAAAGAGAGTGATCTGGATGACTGATAAGCGTGGTCATTTTAGCTCCTTATAAGATGATATACCCTTCGCCATTGAAACGGTGTCGCGGCCTTTTCGGAGCACCATCACAGAGTCTGTTTATGCTCGCGTGTTTCGCTCACGGTTTGCTGACATGTATTTTTAAACATTGTGGGTATAAATAGTGATGCCTGATGGCATCGCTAAATTATAAACTGAGTATGGGTAAGAGCGTCTCGTTCTTCGCTTTTCGATGGGTAAATTGCACTTTATAGCCACAATTTAACATGAGATCACAACGTTCAACAAAATGGGCTTGATTGGCTTTTGAAACGCGAGGCTCGCAATTAAAACCCACGGTGTCCCATGAATGAGGTTTTAATATTTCAAGTAAACCATCAAGGATAAAACTGTATTCTCCCCCTAAGTCCAAATTACTTTCAAAGCTCACATAAGAGCTGTTTTGTTCTGGCGTAATATGGATTGTGGCGTAGTCTGTGCCGCGTAATGCATTGACGGAGTAGCCACAAGGAGAAAAGACAAAATCGTTTAATTCAAATCCAGGTAAAAGACGCTCAAGATTTAAACGCGCTCGGACGCCTTCGCAAGTCTGATTTTCAGCGCGTAAATAGTCCGCAATGTCACCTTCGATGTGGTACATCAAAAGTTCACTGGTGTGATCGGCTATTTTAGGTTCATACGGATTATTAAAATGAGCCAAATAATGATGATGACTGTCAAGGTAACCTAATTGGTATGCTCGCATGGGCAAACAGGCCCTTAAGCGTTTTAAGTCTTCGTCGATTGAACTTTTTTGAAGTTGTGAATGGTATTCATTTTTACGTTGGTAAATCAGAAAATCGACTTGATTTAGCCCGATATCTTCAATAAAAAGAAGGGCAGAATTGACCAAGGTGGTCGTCCCGCAGGTCAGCATTAAAAAGCGGTCATCCCAGACAAATAAGCTGGACTCACTGAGTAAATAGGCATCGCAATGTTCATTGCTTAAAAGGGATAAAATTTCGGCATTGGCGGCACTGACCATGCTTTCCCAAAAAGGACGACCCTGGCTGCGTAGCGAAGCATTCCCCGCTTTTATAACCACTTCTAATTTTTTTTCAGAACCTTCAAAAAACACATTAAGCTCCTTATTTTCAGTCATCTTCAAGGTAGGTGTACCCTCGTAAACCCGCTTCTAATTCAGAAAGAATGGCCCGCTGTTCTCCTTTGGGGACATGTTGGCGTACCAATTCACGGTAGGCACGTACAAAGCTGTCACTGCAAAGATTGACATACCTTAAAACATCTTCCACCGTGTCTCCTGCGGTGATTTTGAGCATGGTGATCTCCCCTGTTGGGCCAATTTTGACCTCTGCGACATCGGTATCTCCAAATAAATTATGAAGATCGCCCAAAATTTCTTGGTAAGCGCCAACAAGGAAAAAGCCCAATAAGTAGGGTGCATCTTCCGTCCAAGCAGGAACGGGCAGGGTGCTTTCTATTCCTAAGCCATCGACATAGTGATCGATGGCACCGTCAGAATCACAGGTTATGTCTAAGATCACCGCGCGACGCTCTGGGGCTTTATTTAAACCCGATAACGGCAAAATAGGAAAAACCTGATCAATTCCCCAAGCGTCTGGCAAGGATTGAAACAGAGAAAAATTAACAAAAAATTTGTCGGCTAAGCGTTCACGGAGTTCATCTAATAATTGATGTTGGCTGCGATGATTTTGATTGATGCAAGCTTGAATGCGGGCACTGACTTGTAAATTCAGTTGTTCTGCCCAAGCGCGTTGCGTTAGATTGAGTAAGGACAAATTGAATTGGGTATGTACTTCTGCTAGATCACATTGAATGTCATGATAAATTTCAATCAAAGCCCGTTGATCTATACCGTCACAAAGCCCTTGCCATGAAGCCCACATATTGTGCAGAAGCTGAGGGGCGTCTTGCGTGGGTGGGTCCAACTGTGTATTTTGATGGGTTTCAATTCCAATGACATCCGTAATGAGGACCGCATGGTGCGCAGTGAGATTGCGTCCTGACTCTGAAATGATCCGAGGCATGGGGTGGCCTTGTTGTGCACAGACATCCCCTATGTTGTAAACCACATTATTGGCATATTCACTCAAACTGTAATTTCGAGAGCTTGAGTTTTGGCTCCGGGTGCCGTCATAATCTACCGCTAATCCTCCCCCCACATCGATGCAAGATAAACCAGCGCCTAATGTGCGTAGTTCACAATAAAAACGTGCAGCTTCATTGACCCCTTTACGTATGTCTCGAATGTTGGCGATTTGAGAGCCTAAATGAAAATGAAGTAATTGCAAACAATCGGTTAGATTGCGTTGTTTGAGTTCATCCAGCACCTGTAAAACTTGAAAAGCAGACAAGCCAAATTTAGATTTTTCACCGCCACTGGCTTGCCATTTTCCTTGCCCTTGAGAAGCGAGACGTACCCTCAAACCTAAGCGAGGATGCACTTTTAATTTTTGCGCTTCTTCTAAAAGCATTTTTAATTCAGAACACTTTTCAAGCACGATAAAAACCTGGTGTCCTAGTTTTTCACCGATCAAGGCCAAGCGAATGTATTCTCTGTCTTTATAACCGTTGCAGACAATCACCGAGCTGGCCTGTTGCGCCATGGCTAAAACGGCCATGAGTTCGGGCTTACTGCCCGCTTCTAAGCCTAAGTGGCCTTCTTTGGCTGTTGGACTTGCCAATAGCTCTTCAACAACAGAACGCTGTTGATTGACTTTAATGGGATAGACCGCAAGGTAATCTCCTTTATAGTCATAACTTTCAATGGCTTGATGAAAAACCTGGCAGAGATTTTTAACGCGATCATGCAAAATTTGAGGAAAGCGTACCGTGGCAGGCAAAGAAAGACCTTGACGGGTTAATTGCTCGGTTAAGGCGCTCAGCTCAATGTGAGATTCGGGTTGATCTGGATTAGGAGACACAACAACCTCTCCCGCGTCGTTGACGCGGAAGTAGTTTTGACTCCAATAAGGAATGTTGTATAACTGGCTGCTGTCCTTGGCTGTCCAGGTTTTTTTCTGTGCTTTTTTTCCCATTTTATTTTTCGTCCACAGACGCTAACGCTTGCTCAATAAAAGCAGGAAGGGCAAAAGAGGCCGCATGCAGAGCAGGAGTATAATATCGGGTTTGGAAATGGGCGTTTTTAAATCGTTCTGACAGTGTTTCCAATGAAACATGACGCAACTGTGGATTATCACTTCCCCAAGCAAAGGTCATCGATCCGCCAATGTAAGTGGGAACGGCTGCGTTATAAAACGTCACATCTGACAAATAATGCCCTAAACGTTTTGCTGTGGTGGTTAATTCGTCAATTTGCATAAACGCGACGCCGTTTTGTGCAACAAAAATGCCGCTGTCATTAAGGCAACGTTTGCAACCCGCGTAAAAATCAGAGCTAAACAAGACTTCGCCAGGGCCGACAGGATCAGTACAATCTGAAATAATGACATCAAATTTTTGATCTGTGGTATTGACAAAATGGGCGCCATCATTAATGACAAGGTGAACACGGGGGTCTTGATAAGCGCCATTCGAATGTTGAGGAAGATAGGTTTTACACATATCGACAACGGCATCATCAATTTCAACCATGGTGATATGTTCAACGTTTTGGTGCTTAACCACTTCACGTAACATTCCACCGTCTCCGCCCCCAATGATCAGAACGCGTTTGGCATTTCCATGAGAAAAAAGCGGTACATGTGTGAGCATTTCATGATAGATAAACTCATCGCGTTCCGTTGTTTGAATGACGCCATCTAAGGCCATGATACGGCCAAATGTAGGATTATCAAAAATAATCAAATGCCACTGCTGGGTTTTTTGTTCAAATAAAACGTTTGAAACGTCGAAATATTGACCATAACCTTTGTGTAAAGTTTCAAAATAACGTTGTTCGATAAGCATGTGTATTCCTATATAAATATGACATGACAAAGTACCTCAGCAAAAAGAGGTCAGCTGAAAATTCACGATCAAAACATGAGATAAATTAAAACACAGGAGTGGCGCGTTTAGCGCAACATACAGTGGCTAGGATCGTCGTTCGAGCAGATGAAAAGGAGGCGTAAGAAAGCAGGAGAAAGATTGTGTTTGTTTTTAGATGAAATGTTAAAGATAACCATATTAGCAGTCCAAAGTACGAGGTGTATGAACACCGTTGAACAAGGATGCGTTTGTTTGAGCTGATTGATACTTTCTCCGTGCTAAGCTGCAGCCAACTTGCACGGATTCGCCCCTGATAACCATGGATATCCCCTATGTTTAATAAATTCATGTTTTCAGGGCGATTAAACAACAGCTTTTTGAATTTTGCAAGTGACGTTTGTTTTGTAAAACAAGGCAAAGGAAGAAGGCAAGGAAGAAAAACAAAAAGAAATGCCGAACTGTTGGAGGATCTTCTCTTTCAATCTTTTTATACCCAAGACACTTAACATTCCCTGTAGGCGGCAAGTGAGTGAAGCCCTTGAGCTTAGATGGACTCTGTGGTGGAGCGCAATGCGCCTCGCAAACACCCACACAGGTTCAAAGTTGACGGGTATGTTGCTTTTTTCTTTTATGTAATGGAGAGGGAGGGGAAAAGCATCAAGGATGTAAATTTGAGGCTTTTTGAACAAAAAGTGCGAAAGCTTGAGTGAGAAAATAAGGCGGGCCTTTCTGTCTTGTAAAGAGAGGCCGTTAATTATAAAAAAAGCACTTATCTTCATGAAAACGTAAAAACACACTGACGATTTCTACCCTGATGGTTTTGGTATTTGAAGGGGCTTGGAACGGGTTTTTGTTTAAGCGTTTTATCTCTAATTGAGAGAGGGTTTAATTGTATTAAGGCAAGGGAGAATGTATCAAGGCAAGGGGCAATCCATATGATAAAATGGTCTCTCGGCTTTTTTATCCCCGATACCCAAGAAATGTGAAATCTTTTTAAAATAAGGGTCAAATAATGGGTAAATCGTTTTTATTGGAATCTTCTTTTCAACCCGCAGGCGATCAGCCTGAGGCTATTCGACGTTTGTTTGAGGGGTTGGATGCGGGTCTTGCTCATCAAACCTTGTTTGGTGTCACGGGCTCTGGGAAAACATTTACTCTGGCCAATGTGATTGCTGCTGCGGGACGTCCTTGTATGATCATTGCGCCCAATAAAACACTGGCCGCCCAACTTTATGGTGAAATGAAGGCGTTTTTCCCTAAAAACGCAGTGGAATATTTTGTTTCATATTATGACTACTACCAACCCGAAGCCTACGTTCCAACAACGGACACCTTCATTGAAAAAGACGCCTCTATCAATGAACACATAGAGCAAATGCGTTTGTCAGCAACCAAATCTTTATTAGAGCGTCGCGATGTGGTGATTGTGGCGTCGGTTTCGGCCATTTACGGCTTGGGCGATCCTGACGCTTATTTGAAAATGAAAATGTATTTACGAAAAGGTGCGCAGGTTACTCAACGCAGTATTTTAAGGCACCTCACCGAATTGCAATATTCTCGCAATGATCTTGCTTTTACGCGGGGTACTTTTCGTGTTCGTGGGGAATTGATTGATGTCTTTCCCGCAGAATCGTCTCGTGATGCACTGCGCATTGAATTATTTGACGATGAAGTCGAGTCTATTTGTGTCTTTGATCCGCTGACGGGGAGCATTTTGGAACGCGATCTTCCTTCTTGTACTGTGTACCCGAAAACACACTACGCCACGCCAAGAGAGCGAATTTTAGAGTCGATAGAACTCATCAAAGAAGAATTAGCGGATCGAAAAGAGGTTTTATTTAATCACAATAAATTACTTGAAGAACAAAGGATCTCTCAAAGGACCGCGTTCGATATCGAAATGATGCAAGAGCTGGGCTATTGCTCTGGTATTGAAAATTATTCACGTTATTTAAGTGGCAGAGCCCAAGGGGAAGCGCCGCCAACCCTCTTTGATTATCTCCCAGCCGATGGTTTGCTTATCATTGACGAGTCTCATGTCACAGTGTCTCAAATTGGTGCCATGTACAAAGGAGATCGTTCGCGAAAAGAAACCTTGGTGGAATATGGTTTTCGTCTTCCTTCTGCCCTTGACAATCGGCCTTTAAAATTTGAAGAGTTTGAGGCTTTAGCCCCTCAAACGATTTATGTTTCCGCCACGCCGGGTCAATATGAAATTGAAAAATCACAATCGGACATTATTGAGCAAATTGTCCGTCCGACAGGCCTTCTTGACCCTGAAATAGAAGTTCGACCTGTGAAAACGCAGGTGGACGATCTTTTATCTGAAATTCGTCTTCGCGTTCCTATTAATGAGCGCGTCCTTGTGACAACCTTGACCAAAAGGATGGCAGAAGACTTAACGGAATACTTAGGAGAGCATGACGTCAAAGTGCGTTATTTGCACTCAGACATTGATACGGTAGAGCGGATGGAAATTATACGTGATTTTCGTCTAGGTGTTTTTGACGTTTTAGTCGGCATCAACTTATTACGAGAAGGTTTGGATATGCCAGAAGTCTCTTTGGTGGCCATTTTAGACGCGGATAAAGAAGGGTTCTTACGTTCAGAACGTTCATTAATTCAAACGATTGGTCGGGTTGCACGGCACATTAAAGGAAAAGCGATTCTCTATGGTGATAAAGTGACCGCTTCGATGAAACGCGCCATTGATGAAACGGCGCGTCGCCGTTTAAAACAGCATCAATTTAATGAAGAGCAGGGTATAGAGCCTACAAAAATTGTGAAAGCCGTTTCAGATATTCTTGATTTAGGTGGGAAACGAACCGCGTCTAAATTTAAAAAAGTCAACTCATTGAAAGCTCTCACTGAAGCTCAAGATACGTTTTTACATTTGACCCCAAAAGAGATTGAAAAAGAAATTCAGCAATGTGAATTTTTCATGTTTGAAGCGGCGAAGAATTTAGAGTTTGAATCTGCTGCAATGTACCGGGATCAAATAGACCTGTTGCGGTCACATTTCATACGAAACAGTTAAATTCATCTTTTTTTTGAAAAAAAAGATGAAAATAAAAAATAGCTTCTTTTGTATTTTGGATTGCGAAATGCGACGCAAAAAACATATATTGCTCTAATAAGATAAAAAAACGCTTTGTCTTGAATATAAAGGCTGTGACTAAATTATTTTGAGGGGTTATCGAGGGAGACAATGCGAGATTTAGGGGTAAAAAAACGCATACTCATGGTGGAAGATACTGGGTCCATTGGAGCACTGTATAAGTCATATTTAAATCCACTTGATGTGGAGGTTGTGATTGCAGAAACAGGAGAAAAAGCCTTAGCCCTTTTTGAAACAGGGAATGAGTTTGCTTTGATTTTACTGGATATCATCTTGCCTGATTGTTCTGGTTATGAAGTGCTTTCGACCTTGCGTAAAAGGAAGATTGAAACTCCGGTTGTGATCATGACAGCCCATGGCTCCATTGATGTGGCCGTTGAAGCCATCCGTCATGGTGCGAGTGATTTTTTAATTAAACCTTGTGCTGCTGATACCCTGCGCATCACGGTAAGCCGCGCCATAAAATCGCTGGGTCCAGAACGAGAAGATGAGAAAAGTGAATACTATCGTGGATTTATAGGTAAAAGCCTTCCTATGCAAGCGGTTTATCGTGTGATTGAGTCTGCGGCACCGAGTAAAGCGACCGTTTTCATTACAGGAGAAAGTGGGACAGGCAAAGAAATTTGTGCGGGGGCGATTCATCAGGCCAGTTCTCGTCGAAATGGCGCATTTATTGCAATTAATTGTGCCGCAATCCCGAAAGATTTGATTGAAAGTGAGTTGTTTGGTCATATTAAAGGGGCTTTTACAGGGGCTTTAGCTGAAAGAGAAGGGGCCGCAGAGTTGGCGGATGGCGGTACGTTGTTTCTTGATGAAATATGCGAAATGAATTTGGATTTACAATCTAAATTACTTCGTTTCATCCAAACAGGTTCAATCCAAAAAGTGGGATCATCAAAAGTGAAGCAAGTGGATGTTCGCTTTATTTGTGCGACAAACCGTGATCCCTGGAAAGAAGTTTCAAAAGGACATTTTCGAGAAGATTTGTATTACCGATTGTATGTGATCCCTTTGACTTTGCCCCCGCTGCGTGAAAGAGCGGAGGATGTCCTCGATATTGCGCAATCTTTGCTTATTTCGTTTTCAAAAGAAGAAAAAAAATCTTTTTCTTCTTTTACCGAATCGGTTCGATCTCGTTTGCTTTCTTATTATTGGCCTGGAAATGTTCGTCAACTACAAAATGTGATCAGAAATATCGTTGTGCTTCAAGATGAAACTGAAGTAACAGAAGAAATGCTTCCTTTTCCTTTGAATGAAGATTCGAATGAAAATCTTGAATTAAATCAGTTAGGTTATATCCCTGAGGCGGGCTTGCTTCCTAAAAAAGGCCTCTTGTTTTCAACAGAGATAACATCAAAAAAAGAAACAAAAACCAAAAAAGAGGGGATTGAGGCTTTGTGGATGGTAGAAAAAAGAGCAATTCAAACGGCCATTGATGCTTGTAATGGAAATATTCCACAGGCGGCAGCTTTGCTTGAAGTCAGTCCTTCTACCATTTATCGAAAGTTGCAAAGTTGGAAAGACTGATCACTAAAGAAGGAAAAAATGATGGTCCTAATGGTTAATAATGAAACAATACAGCGACTTACCATCGATGTGGGAAAGGAAACAGCCTTGCTTCTTTTAGGTGTATTTAGTGATGAACTGAACGATTATTTTCAGCAGTTATCTGATTTGCCGACGATTTTACATATTAAAGAAAAAAGCCATGCAATAAAAAGCAGTGCGGCGAGTTTTGGTGCGGATGAACTCGCCGAATTTGCATGTGAATGTGAAAATAGGGTAAAAATGGGGCAGGATCTTTGGGTTATGGAGCAGTTCCCTCGATTTTTATGCATTCTTCAGGAAACGGCGATGAAATACAAAGACTTAGCCCTCCGAAAGGATCTCTTTGAAAACGAGTAAGAGGGCTTCTCTGTCGTGTCTCCATGGCGACTTCACTGACGCTAAGTTTTTGACTAATTGATGGTATCGCTTGGGTAAATTTTCGTCCCTATCAGGACCTAACACGATGTCTATTGGGCGTTGAAACATGGCGCTTTCACACCATGAAAGCATGTTGTTTAACGACATAAAACGGGCAGGGCCTTTTTCTTCTTTTAAATTTCGAATAAACACTAATTTGGCTGTTTTGTTTTTATTTAATGCTTGACTGATTTCGACCAGTAAAAGAGGGGGCATGATACTGGTAAGAAAACTTCCAGGCCCAATGAGAATTAAGTCTGCCTCTTCAATTGCACATACCCCCTCTTTTGTTGCTTTTACAGGGGGATCAATAATGAGATGCTCTGTAATTTCATCTAATTCATCAATATCTGTTTCTCCAGATATAATTCTTCCATTTGTGAGTTGCGCTTTTAAGTCGGCAGGGTCTTCAGACATGGGAATGATTTTAACCGAGATTTTTAATAGGTCACGAATGAGATTAATGGCGTCAAGTGGGCGAACAGACAAATTATTTAAAGCCGTTAATATAAGGTTGCCTAAGTTATGGTTGTGTAAATCGCCATTGCCTTTAAATCGATATTCAAAAAGCAGTGATCCTATGGATGGTTCAGTTATAAGTTGATTAATGCAGTTGCGTGTGTCTCCCCAAGCGATACCCCCTTGGCAAGCTCGAATCCGTCCTGTAGAACCCCCGTTATCCGTAGTGGTAACAATGCCTGTTATCGGATTATCTAAATGGCTTAGAGCCGCAAGCACGCGGCCTAACCCATGACCTCCGCCTATGGCAAGGATGTTTTTTCTTTTTTTTATTTTATTCATCAGATGTTTGTACAATATTAAGTGTTTTAGCCTCATAGGATAATTATTTATTAAAAAATGAACAAATGAAATGAAATGAGAATGAGAGACTGATTTTTGTCTTTATTTTGATATTGTACTGGATTTTAAAAAAGGAGGAGGGGCTTTTAAAAAAAGGCTTCACAAAACGCTTGAAATGGTCTCTTTGCTGCAAACGAGAGAGACTCTTGAGGATCACTTTGTGATGGGGCAACGAGCTTCGCCAAGTTCCTGTCTCTTTCGCTTGTTTGAGTGTCACTTTAAAAACGCGCGCGTTTTTAAAGTGACACGCGATCGCTTAAAGATACGATGTTGAAATTAAAATGGGCGGGCTGAATTCGGTCTTGTGCGTGTTTGTCTTTTATTCAACTTAACGTAAAAGTAATGGACCGACCTCATCTCACCTTGGTTTGGCAGGATATCCTTTTAATGAGGTTCTTTCATTAAGCTGAGTAAATAGGTTGCGGTGTCGTGGCAGGAGTTTGCGGACATTAAAACTTGTTTTTCACTTGCAGGGAGGGGGAGTAATTCTAACCAGCGCTGACAAAGCCATGTTAAGCTATCGAAATGGGGACGTTGATGCAAAGAGCAGAGCTCAGGATAACGTTCAAACATACTTTGTAAGCGCTCAGCAAGGGGTTCAGCATCGTGACTGACTTTTTGTTCTGGCCATTCAGGAAGCGTTTGGCAGTTTGCAATGACAATATTTTCATTGTTTTCTTGCATACTTTCCACAATAAAACTGTCGTGACCACAGACGGTGATAGTGAGGATGCCATCTTCGCTAGAAGTATTGAAATCTTCAACAAACACCCGTGTTCCGATCCCTGCCCCTATCATGTTGGTTTCGTCCATGCAGACCCCGATATCGAGCCCATTTCGCATTGCGTAAGTTACCGTTTCTATTTGTGTATTGGCGATAATACGTAAGGGTAAGCGGCCGGAAGGGAGGATATGGCGGTTGTTAAATAGAATCGGCAATGTCGTGGTCATTGTAAGCCTCCAGTATTGAATAGTGCAGGTTATTGAAGATGAAAAATCAAAATCAATAGCAAATTTAAACTGCCTTAAAGTCCATTTATTGAGCAATGATCACGGCACAAATCATTCAACTGTAAAGCCCAAACTGACCTTTTAAAGAGTAAATAAAAAGAGAAGTCTAGAGAAATAAAGCGCTGTTTTTAGGTTACTCCCTCTGTCATACAGGGAAAGTGATTTTAGAGTGCGAAACCTTGACGCACAATGGATATTTTGCGCGATTGTGAAACATATGTTTGTTTATGTTTTGAGACGTAGTGTAAAAAGTTATTACAGTTCTCATTTATAGCGAGTTGAGTCGAATTATTATTGTGATGAGGCCATATCTTTTGCTAAATTGACATTTAGATGTTTGAAAGCCTCAATTTGCTTTTGAATTAACTCCTAAGCCTGTATTGCTAAGTTTTTTAAATCCCCATTTTTTAAAAAATATGTGGTTCAGGCCGTGACAAGCGGTCACCAGGGCGAGCATAGAAATGTGGGCGTCTCCCGTATTGGAAAGGTGTTTTATGTCCATTCAATTTCAAGACGATTTTAATCGTAAATTTTATTATTTACGTTTGTCCATCACGGATGTGTGTAATTTCCGTTGCACATATTGTTTGCCTGACGGTTATAAGCCACAGCAAAAAAAACCTCCGTTTCTTTCCATCGATGAACTTAAGCGCGTTGTTTGCGCTTTTGCTCATTGTGGTACGTCGAAAATTAGAATTACAGGGGGTGAACCTTCTTTGCGACGTGATTTTACGGAGATCATTGCCATGATTGCAGAGCAAAAAGGGATAGAGAAAATTGCGATGACCACGAACGGTTATCGATTAACGAAAGACGTTAAAAAATGGCGGGACGCAGGGTTGACCCATTTAAATGTCAGTGTTGACAGCCTCGATTCACGCATGTTTCATCAAATTACAGGGGAAAATAAATTTCATCAAGTGATGAAAGGGATCGATGCCGCTTTAGACGCCGGATTTAAGACCGTAAAAATCAATGCTGTTTTATTAAAAAACATGAACGACGTTGAAATCCCAGCTTTTTTAAATTGGATTAAAGACAAACCGATTCAACTGCGTTTGATTGAGCTTATGAAAACAGGTGAAATGACGGAATTATTTGATAAGCATCATAAATCAGGTTTGCCTGTGCGAGATTATTTAATAAGAAATCATTGGGAGATGAAAATACCAGAAAAAAACGATGGGCCAGCTGAAGTCTACCGTCATCCTGATTATCAGGGTGAAATGGGGCTGATTATGCCTTATAAGAAAGATTTCTGCGCGAGCTGTAATCGTCTTCGTATTTCTGCTTTAGGCAAGCTTCATTTGTGTTTATTTGGAGATCAGGGCGTGGAGCTTCGTGATTTACTTCAAACGGACGATCAAAATGAAGCCTTGATATTACGTATTCAAAAAGAATTGATGAATAAAAAACAAACTCATTTTTTAAATCAGGGCTATTCCGGCTCGACGCCCAATTTGGCCTCCATTGGTGGTTAATTCCTCTTATTCTTTTTCTTTTTAAGGTTTTTATTATGAGTCACAATTTTGCCGAATTTATCCCAGCGAACATTGCAGTTTTAACCGTGTCTGATACGCGGACAGAAGAAACAGATACATCGGGACAATTTTTGGTGGATGCACTGAAAGAAGCGGGACACATTTTAAGGAAGAAGTCCATCGTCATCGATGACGTATATAAAATCAGGGCCATAGTGGCCAATTGGGTGGCAGATGAAAAGACACAAGTCATCTTGGTGACGGGCGGAACTGGATTTACGTTACGAGACAGTACCCCGGAAGCTTTGACGCCTTTGTTTGATAAAAGGATTGAAGGTTTTGGAGAATTGTTTCGCGCCATTTCGTACCAAGAAATTGGCAGCTCAACCATTCAATCACGCGCCATTGCGGGCTTTTCTAACCGTACGGTTATTTTTGCTATGCCGGGATCGACGGGGGCGTGTAAAACAGCGTGGAATGGGATCATAAAAGAGCAAATCGATGCGCGACATAGCCCGTGTAATTTTATGCAGAATGTGGGTTTTTAAGGATGACGGCATTAACGCATATAAACGGCAATGGTGAAGCCAATATGGTGGATATTTCAGAAAAAGAGATCACACAACGTGAAGCGCGTGCTGAAGGTTATGTCAGTATGAACCCTGAAACTTTTGCATTGATCCTTTCTGGAAAACACCAAAAAGGAGATGTTTTTGCCACAGCCCGCATTGCAGGGATCCAAGCTGCAAAGCGTACTTGGGAACTCATCCCTTTGTGCCATCCCTTGATGCTTTCAAAAGTGGAAGTCACGCTTGAAGCCCTCAGTGAAACACATCAAATTCGTATTGTGTCTTTTTGTAAATTGTCAGGTAAAACCGGTGTTGAAATGGAAGCGTTAACGGCGGTTTCTGTTGCGGCTTTAACTCTTTATGATATGTGCAAAGCGGTACAAAAAGACATGCTCATTACCGGGATCTGCCTGTTAGAAAAAAAAGGTGGAAAATCGGGTCACTTTAAGGTTGAAATATGATCCAAGTGCTTTTTTTTGCTCAAATTAAAGAACTCGTGGGGACGGGCTCTTTGAGATTGGAAGGCGATTTTTTAACGGTGGAGCATGTTCGAAGCCACTTGGCCGCTAAAGGGGATAAATGGGCTTTGGCGATGACTTCTGGAAAGCTGCTGGTGGCCGTTAATCAAACGCTTTCTGAGTTTTCTTCTGAAATAAAACAGGGCGATGAAATTGCTTTTTTCCCGCCTGTAACCGGGGGATGACATTTGATTTCAATACAAGAAGAGGATTTTTGTGTTGCGAAGGAATATCAACACTTAAATGAAAGTGCAAGAGACGGTGCGATTGTGACTTTTGTGGGGAAAGTCAGGGAGATGAATCTTGGAAGTCGGGTGACTGGATTGTTTTTAGAGCATTATCCAGGGATGACAGAAACCTCTTTAAAACACATTGTGGATCAATCAAGAATGCGTTGGCCTCTTACCCGTGTTCGAGTGATCCACAGAATTGGTGCGCTTGAGCTGGGTGATCAAATTGTTTTTATTGGTGTGAGCTGTGCACATCGAAAAGCCGCTTTTGAAGCCTGTGAATTTATCATGGATTATTTAAAAACCTCGGCTCCTTTTTGGAAAAAAGAGCGCCTTATTGGCACTGAGCGCTGGGTAGAAGCAAAAGAAAGCGACACACTTTCGGCGCAGCGTTGGTAAAGGCCTAAAAAAACCTCTCGAACGAGAGGTTTTTTTAATGTATTTCTTTTGCATAAAAGACCTTTGTAAACGTATACCTCTTTTCTCTTACCGCTGAAGATGCAGGTTTTTGACTGTTTTCTCAACGCTCAATCACACTCTTCATCTATATGCTTAAGGGCTTTACCACTGAGCTGCATCTCTTGTCTCGCTCACCGCTTTATCTGGGCCTTTTTGAATATATTAAAAGCCTTTGATACTTTCTGCTTCAAATAGAATTCGTTTTTCATCGCTTCTTTTTAAATCATTTATTCTTTTCTGTTGCATTTTTCTTGTGGCTAGAAGGAATAAATCCGTGTCTTACGCGTGCACAGAGTGGTCTTGAATGTGAACCTGCTGGTCTCATGAAGGAAACTCTCTTTTAGTTGTGTGAAAAGACATTTATATCCTGCCGGAGACATTGAATTTCCGTATTTTCATTGTCTAGGCATATGATAATATTGAGTAATAAACATCTATTTTACAAATGAAAATAGCGGTGTTTAAACTGAGCGAAATTTTAATAAGCGTCTACTGTGGACTTTTGTATCGAAATAGAGACTTTTAATAAGACGAAAGAAGCATAATCGTCTTTTTTATGACAGCAAAAAGGATCTATCACGGAACGGTATTCTTAAAAAATAAATGCTCTTCCTTGAAAAAGAATCAGTCCACGAAAAGAAAAAGACGTGCTGCCTGATACAAAATCAAAACGCATTTTAATGTGTTGAAAAAGGAAACGAATTAAAACGGAATGATTTTTTTGTTTTGCTAGACTTTATAACGTTAAACGTGGTTTTCAGTTAGGACCTTGAAAAAAAAGAGAACTTTATTGCAAATAAACGCTGTTATGGAGAACAACAATGGGCCAGAAACGAAGCAACAATAAACGGATAAAACAGATGTTAAATGACATTTTGCCGCAAAATGCAGAAGAAAATAAAGAGAGAGGTCTCAAAGAAAAAAAAGAACACAAAACAGAACATGAAATAAAATTGCAGGAACAGCAAAAATAGTATTTTTATGGGGTATTTTTAAATTTAAAGTAGGTAAGCAGGATGGCGTCGAAAAGATAAAATCCAGCTTACTTCTCATTCAATAAAGGATTATTTTTGCCTCTTCCTATTTCTTTCTTTTCGTTTTTTTCCTCTCCTTGTATTATTTCCGTCGCTTTTTAACCCGCTCTTCTAACACCCACGCAACTTCCATTCCTTTGGGTATATACTCTGAGGTTTGATACCCATTCCATTAAACATTTGATCATTCTTGCTTGTTAAAATCACCGATAACATCGTTATGAATTTCTCAATTAGAATAACGCGTTATACCCAAGACATGTGAAGATGCGCGCCAGCGGCAAACGAGTGAAGGCCCAGAGTATCGTTCTTCTATACCCGTCGCCTTTGAAGTTGCGTGGTTGTTGGCTGCGCTCTCTCAGCCCAATCACATAGTACCTCTATGCTCAGGGGCTTCGTTCGCTTGCCGCCTACACGCATCTTCAATTCCTTTGGGTATATGTGATTGGCTTGAGCGAGAGAAGCCAACACTCACGCAGTTTCAAAGGCGAGGGGGATATCGAGAATTCAGCTCTTGTTTTCAGTCATTTTCCGCCGCAATTTCTGACTCACGACGCAATGGAATGGGTATGAATTTCTCTGGCATGCGTTTATTTAGAACATCACTTAATTTCACTGTCTTTTATTATGCTGAAAATGGCAATATATACTTAATAATAATTGTTTTTGTTTTTTTATTTTCTTTTTGAATGTCAGATAAAGGGAAGGATCAAGCTTGCAATCCATTTATTGATATTTTGTATTGTTATCTTATATAACAAGAGGTCCTTGCTTGATGAAGAGTGAATCATCAAAATCAAAATCAAAATCAAAGTCTATTGTCTTTTTTGCATGAGAATGTTCTAAATAAGATGAGTTAAAAATACGATCTTCTTCGTGGCAGAAAAAAGAAATTTTTTTTCATTCCAAAAATATTCAAAAGGCACAATAAAATGAAAATAACGAATCCATTCTTGCGTAGGGCATTACACATGCCGCTGTCAACGAAAGAACTGAATACAATGAAAGGTAACGAGGATTTTGTTTCTCATGTAGCTAAAGTCTCAAATTCACCATGGAGTCTGCATCAGCTTAAAATCACAGCAGAATATACATTGCATGGACATAACACGGAAAGAGGCACAAACAATTCATCTAAGAAAGAAGCACTGAAAAGCCTTCTTGAGGCGATAAAGACGTACAACTATGGTACAAGGGACAAAAAGAACCCCCATACCTCTGATGAGTTACCCCCTAACGAACAAAAAAAGCCTCCTGAGCTCCCAGCGGGGCATCCCC
>CAMRDW010000002.1 GCA_947041315.1 uncultured Enterovibrio sp. | reverse complement strand
TTTTCTATTTTCATCCTTCCTGAAATCTGTTCTGGCGAAAAGGCGCTATTGTAGAAATTCAAACAAGGTCCTTCGTTTTTTATTACCACATTTCTTTTTTGGCATATTTTCTAAAACCCCACAACATGATATCTATCTGGCAAAGTCAGCTCTTTATATCGTTTTCTATATGAACACCTTCACTCATAGGCATAGGCAAGGATACCCAAGGTTATTAAAGTGATGCGCTTGCACCAAGCAACTGAACCCCCAAGCATGATATGCCCTATGTGATTGGGCGCTGCGAACCTCGTGCAGCTAAGCGTTTATACGGGAACACTTTATGTTTGCAATATTCGGCCTTGAAACCTCCACTTAAATGGTTTTACCCTGTCTATCAACGCATCTGTTTAGGTGTATTGCTATTAGAGCTTCGGTGCACGAGTCAACACCCACTCAGCTTCAAAGGCGACGGGTATAGCACTCCTGTCACTGATAGGGTGCAATCAATTCACATTAATGTAAGTGAATCAGAAGAATCACCTAATAATTCGATCAGAGATCTTAAATACCAACTTAATCCTTCGGGACATTCGCCTCTTACTGCAAACATTCAATTTTCCACTAAAAATAACTCAAGCGCTAAAATTACGATTCATGGTGATGATCCTATAGTAATAGAATCAAAAACACCGACTTCATCACAGAGCATTAATTTAATTGGGCTTTATGCAAATACAGAAAAAAATATTAGTCTATCTATTAATAAAGATGAAAAATCAATCCTTATTAATAAAAACACAAACATTACCTGATTATATGTCGATGTAATGAGTGATGACACTGATCATTTCACCTTAATCAATTACCGTCCAAGTCAAGCCCCTTTTATGGTCGACAGAAAATGGATCGTTAGATGGTTTTTAGATGTAAAAGAAGAAAAGTATGGATTAATCCCTCTTAATAACGGAAATCTCGCTTATGGCTTATTAAATAAAAGCAAGATTATTGAATATTCTTGGATGGGGGAATTAAAAAATATTTGGCATTTAAGAAACAATTATAACGGCGTTCATCATGATATTGTAGAAAAACCGAATACTGATATCTTCGTTACAGTAAATAAAGCAGAAAGTGCAACAATTGAAGATCATGTTTTTGAATTAAAGAGGGACTCGGGTGAAGTTATTTGTGTTTAGGATATGTTTCCCCTCTTAAGCAAATAGAAGAGATAATTTAGTGACAGATCCTGTTGATTGGTTTCATAATAACGCAATTATCTATGCTAAGGATAATGCTTCATTACTCATTTCAGGGCAACGACAAGGTTTAGTGAAAGTAACAAATTAGTTTGGATTTTCACCCAAACAGATGCTTATAAAGGCAGTAATTTACCAGAAAACGAAACACCAGACGATGAAGGCTGGGATGGTTACGAAGATTATTTATTAACCAGTGGTGTTCCTGATTTTGAATTTATATGGACATCAAGAGGAGCTGATTTTCAATCACTGATTATAAGTGATGTCGATGGATCGGTTTATCGTTCTGAGCGCATTAGTTTTTCTTATTTAGCTAACATCAGCGTAAATTTAAATCCTGACTGCAGCAGGGTGATATCGCCAAAGTAAATTGAAGATGCGCCCTTGCAGCAAGTAGGGGTTCAAATTTGTTTGAGTTGATAAAAAGAGCATCTTCAAAAACCCCTTCCTCTTAAAGGTCCTTGAGGTCTTCATTTTGATATGTCAGTCGATTTTGAAGAAGACGCGATATTGACAGAGCGTATTTTGGATATACATTTTAAAAAACAGGGTTTTATTCTATCAAATGTACATTCATCGCCTTTGAATTTGCGTGGGTGTTAACTAGGCTCATTCAGCCCAATCACATCGTTTATCTATACTTAGGGGCTTCACTCACTTGCAGCATGCGCGCAACTTCAAGTGTTTGGATAAACATCTTTTTTTTTAAAGAATAGAACAATGAAAATATGCACTTATCGTCATATTAAAATTGATCCTGCACTCAAAGACAGGTCGAACATGAAACTACCACATCCTGCATTTTATTTCAGGGCCGCACTTTTATCGACTTTGTTTTTATCTCTCTTTGGGTGCTTTGAAAATAATAGAAATACAAATAAACTTTGTGAGAATCATCCAAATATCTGCGCAAAATTAAATAACAAGGACGGTCAATGTCGTCATGAACGCACTGATTTAATTTGGAAACGTTATAAAGCGCAGGAAAAACCATCTGATCTGAATTTATTTGATGAATTACTTCTTACGAAAAAATACGCAAAATGCATGGAAATGGTTGCTCAAATAGAAACGACCACATTAAAATCTAAAAAACAACTCAGAACAGAAGCCCTCTTTCACTCTTTTGATGCCATTGAAGCCTTAGAGAAAAAACTCAAATCATCTTATCAACCTTCCATCATTTATTATCGTTGGACGCAAGGAGAAAGGGAGGCTTTAGAGCAATTTTTAAAACTGGAAGAAACAGATTTTTTAAACAGCTCAGAATTACAACTCGGTCTTGCAAGCTATTATGCAGACAAAGACAAAGAACATACCATTCAATTGCTCTTAAAATCATTGACCTTCTACGATGGAAGAAAAGGCCGCACCCTCGAAAAAACCATCCCAGAAGTCATAAAAACCCTTGCAACGCTCAATCATGGCCTTGGAAAACGAGATCAAGCCTATCTTTGGGCACTGATTGGGGAGAATTTAGGCTTACCTGTTGCAAAAGAAGCACAACTAAACCGCCTCTATCCTATGACCAATCAAAAACGAAAAAAAATAGCCTATATCGCAAAAAAAATTACCAATGCAATTGAAGATGGGGAGTTTAATAAAAAAATGGTGCCACGATTTAAAAATATAGAAAACACGAAATCAAAAAAATAACGGTCGAGATTGATTCAAGAGCAGTTTGCACAGTTCATTTCACGGCACGCAATTGTCTCCATACCCGTCCTCTTTGAACTTGCGTGGGTATTGGCTGCTCTCGCTCAGAGCAATCAAATAGCCCATTGATGCTCAAGGTTTCAGTCACTTATACCCGTCGCCTTTGAAGTTGCGTGGTTGTTGGCGGCGCTCTCTCAGCCCAATCACATAGTACCTCTATGCTCAGGGGCTTCGTTCACTTGCCGCCTACACGCATCTTCAATTACTTTGGGTATACCCTTTATAGGCAACTTCAGGTTTTTGGGTATAAGCCCGAATATTGAACTTATTTTCAGAAATACGCATTCAATTCGAACCCTAAAATTAAAATAAGGTGTTCCTCATTAAGAAAATGCAAATCAAACGTTGAAAGTGATCATCTAATAGCTTGCAGAGTCCCCCCTCCCCTGTCATCCCATTCTGTTTTTTAAAGTTCATCCTTTTGTGTTTTCTTGAAAAAAGAAAGGGAAACTGAATTCACACAATAACGCTTTCCATGCTCAGTCCAAGGTTCATCAAAAACATGTCCGAGATGAGCATCACACGCAGCGCAGCGAATTTCTGTTCTTTTCATGCCGTGGCTCAGATCGTCTAAATACCGAATCGCTCCTTCTTTTGCAATAAAGAAACTGGGCCAACCACAGCCAGAATCGAATTTAGAGGACGCATCGAACAAACAAACATCACAACAAAAACAAAGGTAATTTCCCTCTTCATCATGATATAAAAGATCGCCGCTAAACGCAGGCTCCGTTTCCCCTAAGCGACAGACTCTGTAAGCAAGTCCATCAGACTGCATTTTTTTATCCTTCTTTTCCATCTAAAGCTTCCTCTTCATCTATCGCTTCCTCTATACCCGTCGCTTTTAAATTTACGTGGGTGTTGGTTACGCTCGAAGCGTCCAATTAGATCGTCAATCGATGCTCAGGACGTCACTCACTTCTCGCAGGCGCACAACGTCAGATACGTTGGGTACACAAATCTAAAAACACCAATTAATAAACATTAAATTAACACAAAATAAACATTTAAAAATAAAACATCAATGAGAAGATATAACACCATGTCATTTTAATGCATTCAATATAAAGCTTAAAATAGTTTGTATGACTCAAATAACACCCTATTCAAAAAACCGAATCGCCCTAAAAATCGCTTTTCTTTCATTCAAATAGGATCCGTTTTTATAAAACAATCGCCAAGCAAATAATCGATGCGCCTCAAATCACATTTGAATTTTGAATAAATATCACATTCGTAAAGTTAATATTTTCTTTAATTTGCTCATTTTAAATACGCATTGGCGTTTTATGGTTAAAATAAATCGCAATTTTTGATTTTAAGCAATTAAGAGTGGTTTTTTTCTTGCATGCTTGGGCTTGATTCTGTAATTTTATCGGCAATTTCATTTAATCTAATAACAAGTTGTGGAGCAATAAATGACTATTAAAGTAGGTATTAACGGTTTTGGCCGTATTGGCCGTTTCGTTTTTCGTGCTTCTGTTGAGCGTGACGACATTGAAGTTGTAGCTATCAATGATTTGATCGATGTTGAATACATGGCCTACATGTTGAAGTATGACTCAACACACGGTCGTTTTAACGGCACTGTTGATGTTGTTGATGGAAACCTGGTTGTAAACGGTAAAACAGTTCGCGTTACTGCTGAGCGTAACCCAACTGAGTTGAACTGGGGCGCAGCTGGCGTGGATGTTGTTGCTGAAGCAACGGGTCTTTTCCTTTGTGATACCACTGCACGTCAGCACATCACTGCAGGCGCGAAAAAAGTCGTTCTAACAGGTCCTTCTAAAGACGCAACCCCAATGTTCGTCATGGGTGTTAACCAAAACACGTATGCGGGTCAAGACATCGTTTCTAACGCATCTTGCACAACAAACTGCTTGGCGCCTATTGCGAAAGTACTGAACGACAACTTCGGTATCGTGTCAGGTCTTATGACAACGGTTCACGCAACAACTGCAACTCAAAAAACAGTTGACGGTCCTTCTGCTAAAGATTGGCGTGGCGGTCGTGGTGCATCTCAGAACATCATCCCATCTTCAACGGGTGCAGCAAAAGCCGTTGGCGTTGTTCTTCCAGAATTGAACGGCAAACTCACAGGTATGGCTTTCCGCGTCCCTACGGCCAACGTTTCTGTTGTAGACTTGACTGTAAACCTAGAAAAACCAGCTTCTTACGAAGCTATCTGCGCAGCAATGAAAGCCGCGTCTGAAGGCGAAATGGCTGGCGTTCTGGGTTACACAGCGGACGATGTTGTATCACAAGATTTCATCGGTGAAGTGTTAACGTCTGTTTTTGATGCAAAAGCGGGTGTAGCTCTGAACGACAATTTCGTTAAAGTTGTTTCTTGGTACGATAACGAAATCGGTTATTCAAACAAAGTTCTAGATCTTATTGCTCATATTTCTAAGTAATAAGTTCTATACCCAAGCCATCTGAAGATGCAGGCAACACAACAGCAGCTTCAAAAGCAAAGGGTGTAAAATGCCTTTTTGGCAGGAACAATAAAAAAGCGGCAAATATGCCGCTTTTTTATTTGTAAAATTACATGAATGGAAAATCAATATGCCTTTACCTCATCCCACCATCTCCTTGTCTGATTATCTCAGTGTTTCTGAACAAGATGGGATCAAAATCATCCAAATTAAACATCCAAAAGTTTCTGCCAGCATTTCATTGTTCGGCGCCCATCTCCTTCATTTTCAACCCAAGGGACAAGAAGACTTCATTTGGATGAGTGAAAAAGCCGATTTCAGCGGAAAAACCCCTCTTCGGGGCGGGATCCCTCTATGCTGGCCTTGGTTCGGAAAATCAAGTCTTCCTTCTCATGGTTTTGCACGTAACGCAATATGGACATTAAAAGAGCACCGTGAAAACGAAAATGGCGTCATTCTCTCCATGATCTTGGAAGACTCACCCCACACACGAGAAATCTGGCCGCATGCATTTCATCTTGAAGCGCAATTTGAAATCACAGAAGATTTAAAAGTCAGTCTGATTTCAACAAACACAGACAAAATCCCCTACAAAATAGGCGGTGCATTGCACACCTACCTGAACATTCAAAATATCAGTGATATCGGGATCCACGGTTTAGGAGAAGCCTATCTTGAACGAGGAGAGTCGAAAACATGCTTAAAAGAAATCGTTTTTGATCATGAAATTGACCGTATTTATACCCAACCTGAAAATGAAATCATACTGATTGACAAGGCCTTTGAACGACAAATCAAAATAACCAATGCAGGGCATAACGCCGTGGTTCTTTGGAATCCAGACTCCGCCTTGTCTAAACAAATGCAAGACATGAAAGACGAAGGCTACAAAACCATGGTCTGTGTGGAGTCATGTATTCATGACCGCAGTGTTCTTCTTCAACCAGGACAAAAACACACTTTATCCACCAGCCTTTCTCGCAGCTCTTAAATATCAATATACCCGTCGCCTTTGAAACTGCGTGGGTGTTGGCTAGGTTCATTCAGCCCAATCACATAGTAGATCTATGCTCAGGGGCTTCATTCGCTTGCCGCCTACACGCATCTTCAATTCCTTTGGGTATAGTGCGGACAGTTTTCATAACTGATTGAATTTAAATGATTTTAATCTTTAGGGGGTAGAGCCGATATTTCCTTTAAAATCAATATTTTAACCTTACCTTCTATCACTAAATTCAAAAAGTGTCTGACGTATTGAAATATTAAAAATAAGAAAAGGTCGAATTTATTAATTCGGCTTTTATTTATTTTAAAGTCTTAAATATGCGATTTTAATGAATGAATTCTTTACACAAAAAAATAGAGTTTAAAATAAATTGAAAGAGCCAATACACGCCTCGATTCATATTAAAAAAGAAATAAATACCCCTCTCCTAAACTGAAAATTTATCGTAAAAACAAATAATTCAATCAGGCATATTCAATAGTTGCGACTAGTATTTATAAAGTGAGCAGATGCATAAGCCATATGGCACCTGTCTGCATTATATGAATAACCGTGCAAGTTAGGGGGAAGGACAATGAGTATTTTCGATCACTATCGTCAGCGCTATGAAGAAAGCAAAGACGAAGAGCTGAGCCTTCAGGCGTTTTTGAGTCTTTGTAAAGAAGAACGCAGTACCTACGCAAACGCCGCTGAAAGGCTGTTAATGTCCATCGGCGAGCCTGAAATGATTGATACCGCTTTAGATCCACGTTTAAGTCGGCTGTTTTCCAATCGCGTGATTTCTCGATATAAAACATTTGAAAATTTTTATGGTATGGAAGACGCCATTGAACAAATTGTTTCTTATTTAAAACACGCAGCACAAGGACTTGAAGAGCGTAAACAAATTCTCTATTTATTGGGGCCTGTCGGTGGCGGTAAATCCTCGTTGGCAGAAAAATTAAAAAGCTTAATGCAAAACGTCCCCATTTATATATTGACCGCAAATGGGGTACGCAGTCCTGTAAACGATCATCCCTTCTGTCTTTTTGATAACACAGAAGACGGGGAATTACTCGAAAAAGAATACGGCATACCCAAACGCTATTTAAACTCCATCATGTCTCCTTGGGCAGCCAAACGCTTACGAGAATTTGGTGGCGATATCAGTCAATTTAAAGTGGTCAAAGTGCGCCCTTCCATCCTCAATCAAATTGGCATCGCAAAAACAGAGCCAGGAGATGAAAACAACCAAGATATCTCTTCTTTGGTCGGAAAAGTGGACATTCGCCAACTCGAACATTTCGCACAAGACGATCCCGACGCATACAGTTATTCAGGCGCACTGTGTAAAGCAAATCAAGGCTTAATGGAATTTGTGGAGATGTTTAAAGCCCCCATTAAAGTCCTTCATCCACTCCTGACCGCAACACAAGAAGGCAATTACAATGGAACGGAAGGCCTGTCTGCCTTGCCTTTTGATGGGATGATCCTGGCCCACTCCAATGAGTCAGAATGGCAAACGTTCCGTAACAATAAAAACAACGAAGCATTCCTCGATCGTGTTTACATTGTCAAAGTACAATATTGTCTTCGCGTTTCTGAAGAAATGAAAATCTACAACAAATTACTCGAAAACAGCGAACTCTCCTGTGCACCCTGCTCACCCAGCACCCTGGATATTCTTGCTCGTTTCAGTGTTTTATCCCGCTTAAAAGAACCTGAAAATTCAAGTCTTTACTCTAAAATGCGGGTCTATGATGGCGAAACATTAAAAGACACAGATCCAAAATCAAAATCCTACCAAGAATACCGCGATTATGCGGGTGTTGATGAAGGCATGAATGGCCTATCAACCCGTTTTGCATTTAAGATTTTGTCTCGCGTCTTTAATTTTGATCCCTCAGAAATTGCAGCAAACCCCGTTCATCTTTTTTATGTTCTAGAGCAGCAAATAGAACGAGAGCAATTTCCGCAAGAAATCGCTGAAAAATACCTCGAACACCTCAAAGGCTATTTAATTCCGAAATACGTCGAGTTCATTGGCAAAGAAATCCAAACCGCATACCTTGAGTCTTACTCTGAATATGGGCAAAATATTTTTGACAGGTACGTTGTGTATGCCGATTTTTGGATTCAAGATCAAGAATACCGCGACCCAGACACGGGGCAACTTTTTGACCGCTCGGCACTAAACAGTGAACTGGAGAAAATTGAAAAACCCGCAGGAATAAGCAATCCAAAAGATTTTAGAAATGAAATCGTTAATTTTGTACTTCGCGCAAGAGCCAATAATGAAGGTAAAAATCCTTCATGGGTCAGCTACGAAAAATTGCGGACTGTCATTGAGAAAAAAATGTTCTCAAACACAGAAGAGCTTCTTCCCGTCATTTCATTTAACGCAAAAACCTCCTCAGAAGAACAGAAAAAACACGACGATTTTGTCGCTCGCATGATGGAAAAAAGCTACACCAGAAAACAAGTGAGACTCTTATCTGAATGGTATCTTCGGGTGCGTAAATCGACATAAAAGACATTTACGATAAGACCCAAAGCACGTGAAGACGCCGTCAAAGCTCAGTGAGTGAACGCCATGAGCATACACAAACTCTGTCATTGAGGTGAGTGTGGTGGCTCTACAACGCGGCACATTCAAGCTGCGGGTCTGTACCCATAAAAAAGGGATTTTGTTTTATTAAACACTTTCCCTTTCGGATCGAACGATCTGAGTCGATAAAGAAAAAATGGGGGTTATTAAAAACGCATTTTTTCACATCCTATAGGTGTAATCGATTCAAATAAGAGGTGTAAAATGGCACATTTGATAGACAGAAGGCTTAATGGAAAAAACAAAAGTACAGTCAATCGTCAACGTTTTTTGCGACGGCATAAAATTCAAATTAAAGAATCGATTGCCGACGCGGTAAACAACCGTTCAATTACGGACATCGAAAGTGGTGAAAGTGTTACCATCCCCTCTCGTGATATCCGTGAGCCTTCATTCAGACAAGGAAAAGGGGGGCAACGCGAAGCGGTGCATCCTGGAAATGATGTTTTTACTCCAGGTGACCGAATTGAACGCCCAACAAAGCAAGGTTCAGGCGGTTCAGGGGAAGGACAAGCCAGCCCAGACGGTGAAGGACAAGACGATTTCGTCTTTCAAATATCAAAAGATGAATACCTTGATTTATTGTTTGAAGATCTTGAGCTCCCAAACCTTCAAAAAAACCAAATGAACAAACTCGTCCATTACAAAACGCACCGTTCAGGTTTTAAAGCCTCTGGGGTGCCCGCCAATATTGCGATTGTTCGCTCTTTGCAAAATTCATTAGCACGCCGCACAGCAATGAGCGCGGGAAAACGCCGTAAACTCAAAGCGCTTCAAGAAACATTGGAAGAGCTCAAAAACACAGAACCAGCCCAGCGACTTGAAGAAATAAAAATTCAAAAAGAAATCGATGAATTAAAAGCAAAAATTGCCTCGGTTCCTTTTATAGATACCTACGATTTAAGATTTAAAAATTATGAAAAGCGCCCAGAGCCGACAAGTCAAGCGGTCATGTTTTGTATAATGGACGTTTCAGGCTCTATGGACCAAGCCACAAAAGACATCGCAAAACGATTTTATATTTTGCTTTATTTGTTTTTAAAAAGAACCTACAAAAACGTAGAGGTTGTTTTTATTCGCCACCATACACAAGCAAAAGAAGTCGATGAACATGAGTTTTTCTATTCCCAAGAAACGGGGGGAACCATTGTTTCCAGTGCATTACGTTTAATGAATGACATTGTTAAAGACCGTTATCCTTCAAATGAATGGAATATTTATGCCGCCCAAGCATCTGATGGCGACAATTGGGCAGATGACTCTCCTGGATGCAAAGAGCTTCTAGAAAAACAACTTCTTCTCGTTACTCGGTATTATGCATACATCGAAATCACGCGCCGTGCACATCAAACATTGTGGCGAGAATATGAATCCCTCAATGATCATTTCGAGAATTTTTCAATGCAAAATATTCGAACCACTGAGGACATATTTCCCGTGTTTCGAGAGCTCTTTAAAAAACAAATCAGCTGATCTTTATTTGAATCAATATTCCGCCATGGAGGATAGAATATGGGTGTCACATCCACAAAAAACAAAAAGACACAACTCAGTGATGGCCCTGACTGGACGTTTACTTTAATTGACGAATATCAAAAAGAAATTGAACGTGTCGCCCAGTATTACCGATTAGATACATACCCAAACCAGATTGAAATTATCACGGCAGAACAAATGATGGATGCCTATTCCAGTGTAGGGATGCCTATCAATTACAATCATTGGTCCTTTGGAAAGAAATTCATTGAAACCGAGCGAGGCTACAAACACGGGCAAATGGGCCTTGCCTATGAAATCGTGATCAATTCCTCCCCTTGTATTGCCTACCTCATGGAAGAAAATACCATTACAATGCAGGCTTTGGTGATAGCCCACGCTTGTTATGGACACAATTCCTTTTTTAAAGGCAATTATCTTTTTCAAACCTGGACAGACGCAAGCTCCATCATTGACTACTTACTTTTTGCCAAAAAATACATCACAGAATGCGAAGAAAAATACGGCATTGATGAAGTGGAAGAATTATTAGACTCCTGCCACGCCTTAATGAATTACGGCGTAGATCGTTATAAGCGACCACAAAAAATATCCATGGCAGAAGAAAAAGCACGTCAAAAAGCGCGAGAAGACTACCTTCAAACTCAAGTCAATGAGTTATGGCGCACCATTCCAAAACAACAAAAAAAACAAACAAAAGAAATCCAGCGTTTCCCTTCAGAGGCACAAGAAAATATTCTTTATTTTTTTGAAAAACACGCCCCCCTCTTAGAGCCTTGGCAACGTGAAATTATTCGGATCGTACGTAAAACAAGCCAATATTTTTACCCTCAAAAACAAACCCAAGTCATGAATGAAGGTTGGGCAACATTTTGGCATTACACCATATTGAACCACCTCTACGACGAAAATTTAGTCACAGAGCGATTTATCCTAGAATTCTTACATAATCACACCAATGTGGTTCTTCAACCCCCCTACAATCATCGGTATTACAGTGGGATCAACCCCTACGCACTCGGCTTCGCCATGTTTCAAGACATTCGTCGGATATGTGAAAACCCCACACAAGAAGACAAAGAATGGTTCCCTGACATTGCCGGTTCAAACTGGCTTGATACCCTGCATTTTGCCATGCAAAATTTCAAAGACGAAAGCTTTATCAGTCAATTCCTTTCTCCCAAAGTCATGCGGGACATGAAACTTTTTTCTATTGAAGACAATGACAAAAACAACTACATCGAAATAAGTAATATCCATAACGAAGAAGGCTATCAAGAAATAAGAGAAAAACTTTCAATGCAATATAACCTCAGCAACAACGAGCCGAACATACAAATTTGGAATGTTGATTTAAGAGGAAATAGATCTTTGACTTTACGTTATGTTCCACACAATCGCGTTCCACTGGATGAAGGCTTGGATGAAGTGCTTAAACACTTACATCGATTATGGGGATTTGAGGTTATTTTGGAAGAAGAAGAGGCTGACGGACAGGTGAAAATAATCAGTACTTGTCCAAAACGCACTCAATTTGAACCGAAGCTCTGATCTGAAATCTCTTAAAAAATGGCCCGTCTTGACAACACCTGAATAAATGGAGGGGCATTCAAAAAGCCCTCTTTTTATGCTTGAAGTTCCTGATTTCAAAGAAGATAAAGAAGGCTCTAAATAAGCCTGTGAGGCGGCTCTTGACCGCTAAAATAAAGAAGGTTTGTCACATAAAAGCCCAGTAAACTCGCCTCAGAGCATATCAGTGCATACGAGGGCATCCGAGGGGATCAATCATCAGCGCGTCGCAAATGTCTTGGATTAAACCGACTGATGGCCTCTAAAATAAGGCATCTTTCGGTTTTTGGGTGTCCGGATGAGATCCTATCTGTTCATTATTGAAAGCATCCCTCAAATTAAATGACTTAGGTATGCAAGAGTGAATGCGGACTGCTTCTTTCATGTTCAATGTCGACGGATCAAGTCCCAATATCTTTGTTCAAAAAACGTTCGTGGTCTCACCCTGGTTAGGAAATCAACGGCCATTGCTCACCCCAATCAAAGACACTCTCATGGGGTTCACTCCCTGTGGACAAACCCGATTTTCCCCTAGGTGGAAATCATACCAGTCAGGCTTCTTCTTCTTGCATCAATTTGGCAATGGTTTCACGATTTGAAAACCACACTAAAGCCGTTTCTCGTCCGTATTGTTTTACACGTTCAGCAACATCAAGTTGAGATGAATTGGTCGCTTTCGTGATATTTAATAAATCACGGTAAAAATCTAACGCGAGTGCACAGGCTTTTTTATCCATAAAATAATACCCACCCACTCGGGTATAAATCTTCCGCATTCCATTGATTGTAAGTACATACACTTTATTGCCAGAGCCTTGCGCCATCCCTTGAAATAACATGTAATCAAAATAATTAAACGCTCGACCAAGGCAAATCGCTTCTGTCAAATCCGCGTCATGTTTACCAAAGGTCGAAACAATCTTTTTTACGTCTCTTTCAATGATCAATTTATCTTCAGAGGTCTCAATAAAGCTTTTAAAATTTTCTGCATTAAGAAGTGCCTCACATTGATGGATCACTTTCTCAATCAAAGCAATACAAGCCGGAGTGTCATTTTTTATGGCATATCGAAAATAAACACCACTGATATCCGTGCGTGCAGCCAACAAGTTTTCGAGAACGCCATGAACATCGACACCTTCAAGCGTGACCAAGGTATCCAGTATGCTCAGTCCCGATGTTTCCATATAATCATTAATGCGTGTCGGTTTTCCATGTTGGATAGTCAACCAACCATCCCGCGCCAAGCGTTGAAGGACCTCACGGAGGGTCGTGCGTGTCACTCCAATTAACTCTGACAACTCTCGTTCTGCTGGAAGAATTGAGCCTTGAGGGAAATGATTCTTCCAAATGCTCTCGATAATGTACTTTTCAGCAAATGTAGCCGGGCTATCAGCCTTAATAACCATTGACAGTTATCCAATTTTCTTTTACTTCTTTACGAATACTTCATCATACCACTGATGCCCACCCCCTCGAAAGCCGTGAAAGAGAGAGGAAGCGCCTTTTTAGCCTAAAATCCGCTTTTAACGGCTGACATCACATTAAAAAAAGAGGGTACTTGTTATTGTTTTATTGAATTCCCTCCCCTTATATCACCATGATATTCACATTAAGACTGCTCTATTTCGAAATGGCTCTTTTTTGGGATTATTTTTTGTTTTTATTTACTTTTTTTTGACTTCCATTTAACTTCTTTTTATGCTTAATCCTTTTTTGATAAACAAGGAACGCACAATCCCATCCATCAGAGTCCTTTACCCAAGAGATTTAAAGATGAAGCTCGACGGCAAGGATAAAATACCTAGGGGCATGGACGAACTCTCTGATTGGACTTTGAGCGCGCGGTCGACAACACTGCATTCTCAAAGGCAAGGGGTATATACTCAAGACGCTTGAAGATAAAGGTTGGCGACAAGCAAACCCACTCAAGACCCATATTCAACTCTCTTGGATATAACACCTAAAAAACACCTTGCATCTTAAAATTGATCCAAGTTTAATATTTTGAAACCGTCAAAACCTTTGTTTGACAAAAGAAAGAGATACCTATCATGTCCATATCCCTTAGGAACGCTTTTTTCCAAAATTTTCTCGGAAAAGCGCCAAACTGGTACAAACTGACCCTCATTTCCTTTCTGATCATTAATCCCCTTCTTTTCTACATCAATCCTTTCATCGCAGGTTGGGTGTTGGTTGTGGAGTTTATTTTCACCCTTGCCATGGCACTCAAATGCTACCCACTTTTACCGGGTGGATTGCTTGCCATTGAATCGGTCATGATTGGAATGACCAGCGCAGACACCGTAATGCATGAACTGATTAGCAATGTAGAAGTCTTACTTCTGCTTATTTTCATGGTGGCGGGTATTTATTTCATGAAACAGCTTTTGCTGTTTATCTTCACAAAAATTCTATTGGGGATCCATTCTAAAACACGCCTGTCCTTGGCTTTTTGTATCACTGCGGCCATTTTATCTGCCTTTTTAGATGCTTTAACCGTGATCGCAGTTGTGATCAGTGTCGCGGTTGGTTTTTATTCCATCTATCACCGCGTCGCCTCTGGAAATGATTTTACACCAAGCCACGATGTTTCCTCAGATGACTCTTTATCCGACGAGCTGAGCCGAGACGACTTAGAAAAATACCGTGCTTTTTTACGCAGTTTGTTGATGCATGCCAGCATAGGAACCGCCCTGGGTGGGGTGATGACCATGGTCGGTGAACCTCAAAACTTGATCATTGCTGAAAATACTGGGTGGGAATTTGGTGAGTTTATTCTTCGCATGTTGCCCGTATCTTTGCCTGTCTTGATTTTCGGTTTATTAACTTGCGTCGTTATTGAAAAATTCGCACTTTTCGATTACGGGAGCCAATTACCTGAAAATATACGCCAAATTCTCATTGAATTTGATAAAGCAGAGCGAGCAAAGCGCACAAAAAATGACATCGCAAAACTCATCGCTCAAGCGCTCATTGCTGTGTGGCTTATTTTAGCCTTGGCCATGCACTTAGCCGCTGTGGGCTTGGTCGGTTTGTCCGTGATTATTCTTGCAGCCTCCTTTACTGGGGTGATTGATGAACACCACATCGGTAAAGCCTTTCAAGAAGCCTTGCCTTTTACTGCGTTATTGGCCGTGTTTTTCTCTGTTGTGGCCGTTATCGTAGATCAAGAATTATTCACCCCGATTATCAGCGCAGTATTGCAATTAGAAGGTCCCGCCCAACTTGCGATGTTCTACATCGCCAACGGGTTACTCTCAATGGTCTCAGATAACGTGTTTGTAGGAACGGTTTACATCACAGAAGTCAAAGCGGCACTTACAGAAGGGATTATTTCTCGTGAACAATTTGAATTATTGGCCGTGGCCATCAACACAGGGACCAATCTGCCTTCTGTTGCAACTCCCAACGGACAAGCCGCATTTTTGTTTCTTTTGACATCAACATTGGCTCCCCTTCTGCGCCTTTCATACGGAAAAATGGTCTACATGGCATTGCCCTACACCATTGTATTAAGTTTGATTGGCTTGGCGTGCATTGAATTTACGCTTCTTCCAATGACACAATGGTTCCACGATCTCGGTTTAATCAACCTGGGTGAATTGAACCCAATAAAATCGGTCATCTCAGCACATTAAGACCGCATTTAATCACCAAATAAAGCCTCCTCAGATTGAGAGGCTTTCTTTTTATCACGAGGAACAGACCCCCTATGCTTTGCTTTTTCAATACGCTTTCTAAAGGTCGATTGGCTTGGTTCTTACTCATGCTTTTCGCTTTCATTTTCGAAATGTGTGCGCTTTATTTCCAGCATGTAATGAACCTCGCCCCCTGCGTCATGTGCATTTATGAGAGATTGGCTATGCTTGGCGTTTTCGCCGCCGGTTTGATAGGCATGATGGCCCCACAAAATGTCTTAATACGCTGGTCAGGATTGCTTACATGGGGAGTTTCCGCCGCCTGGGGATTGAAACTTTCGGTTGAACATGTGCGCTTTCAATTTGCAGATCCCAATGATTTATTTGGCGAGACGTGCGATATTTTTGTTTCTTTTCCCTCTTGGGCGCCGCTCAATCAATGGTTTCCATCAATGTTTGAAGCCAGTGGTGAATGTTCAAAAATCGTTTGGCAATTTCTTTCTTTTTCCATGCCACAATGGCTTATTTTTATTTTCGGGTGCATGCTCCTTATTTTCCTCACCGTTTTGATTTCACAATTTTTAGGTAAACCTAAGCGTTTTCGCTTATTTTGATTCATTTAGACCGACACAATGAAAAGATGTTATGCCCGTCGCCTTTGACGCTGCGTGGGTGTTGGCAACCCTCGCGGAGTCTGATCACAGAGTCCATCTATGCTCAGGGGCTTCGCTTGTCGCAAGCGCGCATCTTCCATTATTTTAGGTATAAGCAACCTAATCGACCCCCTTGTCAGACGGCCCTTTTAACGCCTCCCTTACAACAGGATAATGAATCATAACAGTCCTATTTCAGGCATCTTCACATTGCATTTCTTTTCGCACTCAAGGATGAGGCGCTTCCTTTAAAAAATACGCCTTCCTTTTTTAATCAAACATTCTGATGCATAAAAAATAAACGCCTTGTCGAGAAATGAAAATATTCTCAATATAAATTTCATTTTGAGATATTTATCATTTCCGCATTTCATGAATACCGTCATAGTGGCTTCGAGAAGCGAAGGAGATTACTTTCGTTATTTTTGTTGGCTTTTTAATGCGGTAAGGAAGACTCATGCATAAGAATGGATACAACACCCTGGCGGCGCTCATCTTGGCCTCATTGCTTTCAACCGGCGCTGTTGCCGCAGAAAAAACACACCTCACCCTTGTTTCTGATTTTTACCCCACACTGATCCGCAATTTCAACCCGTATTTGGCGACCAATTTACGGACCACGACCGACTTCATTTATGAGCCTTTGGTTATTTTCAATCAAATGCAAGGCAATAAACCCGTAATGCGTTTGGCCAAAAATTATTACATGTCGGATGATCTCATGCAGGTCGTTTTTGAAATTCGTGATGGGGTAAAATGGTCAGATGGTCAGGCATTTACTGCAGAAGATGTTGTCTATTCTTTTGATCTTCTACGTGAAAAACCAGAGCTTGATCCGAAAGGAATGGCGCGTTGGATAAAATCGGTCAAACAAGAAAATAACAAGGTTATTTTTAATTTAAAAGAAGCCAATTCAAACCTCCCATACGAAATATCCACCATTCCCATTGTCCCAAAACACATATGGAAAGACGTCAATCTTCCTGAACTTTATACAAACGCGAACCCTGTCGGAAGCGGGCCTTTTACAGAAATAAGCACTTTCACCGCTCAGCTTTATGTTCAATGCCGTAATCCCCATTATTGGGATAACGACAATTTAGAGGTCGATTGTCTACGGGTTCCACAAATTGCCAATAACGATCAACTTTTAAGTAAAATCATTAAATCAGAATTAGATTGGACAGCGGCGTTTATTCCAGACATAGAAAGCACCTACACCAGCCGAAATAAAAACCACAAATATTGGTATCCCGCAGCCAGCACCCAATCTTTGATGCTGAACTTTAAAACCCCCAATCCTGGGAATAACGAAGCCATTAATAACCTCGATTTTCGTCGTGCCTTTTCCATGTCCATTGATCGTCAAAAAATCATCGATATTGCCTTTTACGGCAATGGCGTCGTCAATGATTATGCTTCTGGTTTAGGGAAAGTCTTTGAATTTTGGGCGGATAAAAACACCTATGAATCATTTCGCGGGTTTAACACTTACAACCTAAAAAACGCAAAGGCCTTATTAGAAAAAGCTGGATTTAGAGACATTAATGGAGACGGTTTTGTCGAAACCCCAACAGGCAAGAGCATCCATTTAGAAGTCCAATCGCCAACAGGCTGGACCGATTTTAACAACACGGTGCAATTGACCGTCGAGCAGCTTGAAGCGGCGGGTATCAAAGCGAAAGCCAGAACAGCCGATTTCGCAGTGTACAACAAAGCCATGGTTACAGGCACCTATGATGTGGCTTATACCAATTATTTCTTAGGGGCCGATCCTCACAAATACTGGGAAAGCGCGTATCATTCTCGTTATCAACAAGGAGAAAGCATGCCTCGCTTTGCCATGCATTTTTACAAAAATGAAACGTTAGACAACTTGCTTGACAGCTTTTACAAAACAGCAAAACAAGATGAACAAAAAAACATCGCACACAAAATCCAAAAAATCATCGCCGAAAACCAAATCACCGTGCCTGTGATGTCCGGTGTTGACGTGTATCAGTTTAATGAAAGCCGCTTTACCGGTTGGTGGAGCGCTGACAATCCCAAAGGACGTCCTTTGTCTTGGGCGGGTGTTCCTGAACGTTTACTGCACGTTTTAGACTTAAAACCGAGATCTTAATAAAAGAAAGCCGTTGCCCTCAACGTCAACGGCTTCTTTCATCTCGCTTAAGAGCAAAAAAACACACTTCCTCTCAATAAACATGCATCCCAGGGTTTGGATCAGTTTGCCACTTTTGGCGCTTATTCAAGGATCATGATGACTAAATAATGAAAATAACCGAGGTTTGCTTCTCCTTTTTAGACTCAAAAAACGCCTCTTTTTCAGAGGCGACTCTGGTGAGCGGCTTGTTTTAACTTTAAGGACATAGAAATGGATTTTTTCTTAAGGCGATTGTCATTTTATGCGATGGCGTTGCTCTTTGCTGCGACCCTCAATTTTATCTTACCTCGCGCCATGCCAGGGGATCCTGTCACCATGATGTTTGCCAATGCCATGGCCCATGTGACCCCTGAACGCATTGAAGCGATGAAAAAATTGCTTGGCTTTGTGGATGCCCCTTTGTACCAACAGTATTTTTCTTATCTTGCCAATATTTTTACGGGCAATTGGGGATTGTCGATTAAATTTTACCCCATCGAAGTCACAGAACTCTTAAGCGGCGCGGTAGGTTGGTCCTTATTTTTAACGGGGACAGCCATTATTTTAGCCTTTTGCATTGGCTCTGTTCTTGGGATTTTCGCCGCATGGCGACGTGGGAGCCATTACGATGCCTTTATTTCACCCAGCATGTTGGTTGTTCAGTCTATTCCTTCTGTTGTGATCGCCATGCTCGTGCTTTACACCTTCGCCATCGGGCTTGAATGGTTCCCTTCAGGAAATGCATACACCTCCGGCACCCTTCCTGATTTTGGAAGTTGGGCATTCTATAAGGACGTGGCCTACCACGCCGTCTTGCCGTTATTTTGCGCCACCATAGGGCAAATTGGCGGCTTTCTTATCAGCATGCGTAACAACATGATCAATCTGCTCAACGAAGACTATATCACCTTGGCCAAAGCCAAGGGATTGAGTGAAAACCGTGTGGTCTTTAACTATGCCGCCAGAAATTCCATGCTGCCCAGTGTCACCGCATTGTCTATGGCCTTAGGAAGCGCCATCAGTGGTCAATTGATTGTTGAAATGATTTTCAACTATCCCGGCCTTGGAACCGTGCTTTTAAATGCCATTCACGCCCGTGATTACCAAGTATTACAAGGGCAACTTTTGTTAATGACCATGTTTATGCTCTTTTTTAATTTTATGGCCGATCTCATGATTGTTTACTTGGATCCTCGCCTGCGTAAAGGGAAAAAATAAGATGAAAATGATATTGAAGCTCCTCATGGGCAATCCCAAATCAATGGCGGGTCTATGCATTTTACTGACCTTTATGCTGGCTGCGATTTTTGCCCCTTTCATTACCACGCATGCCCCCGACAAAGGGACCGGCAACCCACACGAATACCCGGCTTTTGTTGTGAATGCGGCCAAAAATAACCCAGAAGGCTGGATAGCCACACACCTTGCAACCAACAAACGCACCCTGCGAATGTCAGAAAAGGCAGAGCATGTCTTGGGCACCACAAGAATGGGCCGAGATGTTTGGTCTCAGCTTGTTTATGGCGCAAGAACCTCTATTGCGGTGGGAATTGGCGCCGGCGTTTTGGTGTGTTTCCTCGCGACGAGCATCGGCATCACTGCCGGTTATTTTGGTGGGAAAATCGATGATTATTTGAGCGCGGCCATGAACATCATGTTGGTGGTTCCTCAGCTTCCTTTGTTGTTTATCATCGCCGCGTTCATCGGGGAAGCGGGTCCCACAACGATTGCCATCGTCATCGCCATCACCTCTTGGGCTTGGGGGGCGCGGGTGATCCGAGCGCAAACCTTGAGCGTGCGTGAAAAAGAGTTTGTTCTTGCGGCCGAAGTCTTAGGTGAAAAACCTTGGCGGATCATCGCCGTTGAAATATTGCCCAATTTAATGTCCATCATTGGGGCCAGTTTTATCGGCTGTGTTTTGCTGGCCATTATGACGGAAGCCAGTTTGTCGTTTTTAGGGCTTGGCGATCCCAATTCCATCAGTTGGGGCGTCATGCTCTATAACGTCCAAACCTCCTCTTCGATGTTAGTGGGCGCTTGGTGGGAAATTTTATCCCCTTGCTTGGCCTTAACCTTTATCGCTATCGGTTTGTCTTTGCTCAATTTCGCTGTAGATGAAATTGCCAATCCGCAATTGCGTTCACACACAGGCTTAAAACGTTGGAAAAAAACAAGCCAATTAAAGGCAATAAAAGACGAAACAAAGCCTGTTTTTGAACCTGAAAGAACCTGAGTTTTTATCATGGGCTCTCCCCTCTTTTTTTAAGGATCCTCTTTATTTATGCTTCACATTGAATTTATCCGTCTTCATCCTCAAGAAAGCGAAAATGTTAAAACCGTGCATTTGAAAATGGGAAAAGAAAAAACACTCGATTTAAATCATGATGTTGAAATGTTTAATGCAGAAATTAGCAAAGACACCTTTTCCATTTCAGATCTCCAAGACATTGGCTTTTTGTTGGGCTCTCAATTTAAAAAAACAGCGCGCCTTCAATTAAGTATTGAAAAAAACCTGCATCCTTCTTTCTCCGTTGAAATCTGGATTAAATGGCTCTCTTTTGGCTTGGCGTTATCAGGCTATGAATACAAGCACACAGAAAGTGTCCATCTTTCTTTTTCTCAAGCGCATTTTTCCCTTAACAGCGACAATAACGCATTGATATCAGCGTTTAAAGAAGGCGAAACCTTAGCAAAAAGCCAAATCATTTCCCGCGAATTAATGAACAAACCGGGCAATCTTCTTTTCCCTGAAAGCTTCGTTCAGGCAGTACAAGAATTGAACATGAAAGGCGTTAACCTTTCCTTTTTAGATGAAAAAATGATGCTAGAACAAGGATTTGGCGGATTAATGGGAATAGCCCAAGGCAGCAGCCGTGAGGCAAGGTTATTGTGCATGGATTATCACCCAGAAAACGCAAAGATCACCTTGGCCCTTGTCGGCAAAGGCGTCACCTTTGATTCGGGTGGAATAAGCATCAAGCAGCCTCGTTTTATGAGCACCATGAAAGTCGACATGGGCGGAGCGGCGGCCGTTGTGGGATGCATGCACGCCATTGCTGCCATGCAATGCCCTGTTCGAGTCATCGGTTTATGCGGATTGGTTGAAAACATGCCTTCAGGGGAGGCCATAAAACCCGGAGATGTGGTCAGGATGCGTTCCGGTAAAGGGGTTGAAATCATCACAACCGATGCCGAAGGGCGCATGGTACTGGCGGATGTTTTAGATTACGCTCAAAAAACATACAACCCTGATTATCTTATTGATATTGCAACTTTAACAGGCGCAACCGGGATCTCTTTAGGCAAAGCCTATGCCTCCTTAATGGGCAACGATCTCCCATTCATCGACGCGGCAAAAGAAGCGGGTTTAGAGTGCGCCGAACCCCTTTGGCACATGCCCATTGCCCATGATCTGTATGAAGCGTCTTTAAAAAGTGATTTTGCAGACATCCGCCACGGCAGTGAAGAGCCGGATGGAAGCGCCTGCGTTGCCGCGACCTTCTTAAATCATTTTATTGAACCGCAACAAAAATGGATTCACATCGATTCCGCCGCCATGTCTTTAGGGATGCAACACCGAAAAATTTACCCTAAAGCCGCCTCAGGCTATGGCGTGCTCTTGTTGAGCGCACTTTGTCAAAAATTGATAACACAAAAATAAATATCAGAATTACCAAGGAAGTAGAAATGATTTTATTAGCAAATTCAGAAGCCTACCCAGGAATCGAATACAGTGCACGCCAATTAAATGAAGGCCAAGATGGCTTACTTTCTCTCATTGAAGGCATAAAGCGCGTCGAGCTTGACCCTCGCGTGCGCACCGTCGGCTACGGCGGCTGGCCCAATGTCTTAGGTGAAATGGAATTGGACGCCTCCGTCATGGACGGAGACACCTTGCGCACAGGGGCGGTAGGCGCGTTAAAAGGCTACATGCACCCCGTGGAAGTGGCCCACAAAATCATGACCGAATTAAACCATGAAATTTTAGTGGGTGAAGGTGCCGCTCTTTTTGCCAAAGAAATAGGCGCCAAAGCGGGCAACAATTTGATTGAAGACTCCAAACGCGTATGGTGGGAAAAACTGGAGCAATCCATGACAAAAGAAGAGCAAGCCGCCTTCCCTCACCTCCCTTTGGCCCCTCTTTCCAATAACGCCACCGATCCTGAGCGCGTAAGAGACACCACCGTTTTTCTCTGTCAAGACACCCATAAAAAAATCAGCGTGGCCACTTCAACATCCGGTTGGGCATGGAAATACCCAGGCCGCTTAGGAGACAGCCCCATCATTGGGGCAGGCTCTTACGCAGACAGCCGTTACGGCGCATGCGCCTGCACTCACACAGGTGAAATGGCCATCCGTTGCGCCACTTCACACGCCGTGGTGCTTTACATGAAAATGGGCTTGTCTTTGGATGACGCAGTCTACGAAGCCATCAAGGATTTAGATTACCTAAAAGACGGCTACACCGAAGGGGTCACCATTCACGCCATCGACAAGCACAATAATCACAAAGTGGTCAGCCTCAATTGCCCTGGAAACATCACCTATTGGTATTGGACCTCCGGCATGGACAAACCCGAAGCGCGTCAAGCCGAAGTCATCATGACGAAATAACGCCTTCCCTTTCAAAGATAAAACTCAGCTTCATGCTGGGTTTTATCTTCTTTACGATGGGATAAACGCTATTACGCAGCACTCTGAAATCGCTTTAATGATTCATATACACATTGTGT
This sequence comes from uncultured Enterovibrio sp., assembly GCA_947041315.1. Lineage (GTDB taxonomy): Bacteria > Pseudomonadota > Gammaproteobacteria > Enterobacterales > Vibrionaceae > Enterovibrio. The sequence goes on along the minus strand of CAMRDW010000002.1, from coordinate 33,131 downwards.
CGTATTGATGCGTGATTTTCGGATTAATACGAAAGGATTCCGCTTGTTTTTTATACTGAAAATTCAAGTCTACATGTTGCACAAATTGACATCAATACGTGGTTACTTTGGGTTCACACTGTGCTTGTTGGCGATTTTGCTAAATGGGTATTTGACTTCAACGATTGATGAGACACTTCCACTTTCCACTGTTTTTAATCGCTTGTGGTGATAGCATCATAAGAGCAACGCATCACTTCAAATCAAATCAAATACAATATCCCCGTACTTCCCTCTTTGTTTTTAAAGACTTGGCGGACATCCAATAAGGGGAAGGACATTGATCCCCTCATGGAGGCTTTATTGGCGTGAGATGAAGGCTGACGATGTGCTCTTTAAAAAATGCAGAAAAAAACAACATTCAAGCTTCAGAATATCGATTCAATAAATCCTGAAGGCTCTATTTTTTCATCAAATTTTTTAAATCCGCGAAAGGATTGTGCGTCGCGGCTTGATGATCATCTTGACCTGCTTTGATTTCTGAGCCGTATTGAGCGTGATCTGTGTATTTTGAATGCTCATGATCATGACAAAATAAACACAATAACTCCCAATTACTTCCATCAGGTGGATTGTTGGTGTGGTCGTGATCGACGTGATGAACAGTCAGTTCACGTAAATTAGAGTACACAAATTCACGGGCACAATGGCCGCAAACCCAAGGATACAATTTGAGCGCTTTTTCACGATAACCACTTTCTTGACGCGCGTAAGCCGCACTGGTTCCGAAATAATCTGATGACATACTGATATCTTCTATTTGTCTTTTGGTTTAAATCTAATATACCAAACAGACATCAAGCGACCAAATATCTAATTAAAATTTTGATAAAATGCGCGATCTCAACAATAAGCGACACAGGCTTACCCGTTAAAATTCGAAGGGTTTCAAATCATTTAATGTTTTTTTGGATCTCAAATTTATTAGAAATTCAGTGTCATTAATTCTTGTATCTAAAATCTGTCCTCTTTTCATTCATTTTATGCCCAAGGCGTTGTACCAAGGCGCTTCACTCGCTGGCCGCATCCGGGCAAGTTCAATGACTTGGGGCATAACATCGTTATGAATGCCTCAATGAGAATAACCCGTTATCGACAATTCACGCCTTGTTTTCAGTGATTTTTCCGGCGCAATTTCTGACTAACGACGTAATGGAATGGGGATAATCTTCTTTTGATGAATAATCCATTTTCATGTCAAATTGGCGGATACACGGGCGCCCAATAAAAAAAGCGCCATCACATCCAAGCATGGATGCTCAAGCGCTTCGCCTCGTTAACCCTCAATGAGCTGATAGGGAGTCGTATTGCATGCTCCCTTTCAATGTTGAAATTGACGGAAGGGGTTTCACTTTTTTTCCGTCGCACTTCATCTTCAAATCTCGGGTATAAGAGGTCATTTTTTTAAATATTGGCCGCCATCGCCTCTGCTTTATTGTTTGTCATCACAAAGCGTAATACGCCACCTTTCACAAATTCTTCATGCTTAAAGGTATTGTATTTGTTCAAAGGTTTGCCATTGATGGTCACAGATTGAACATACAGGTTGTCTGGACCGTTATTTTCAGCGATGACAGTGAAGGTACCGCCCCCCATCGAGATGGTCGCTTTATCAAACATAGGACGACCAATGCTGTAAGTTGGATCGGTTGGAGAGACCTGATAAAAACCCAAGGCAGACATGATATACCAAGCCGACATCTGTCCTACATCTTCATTTCCGATGATCCCATCAGGGGATGTGGTATAAAACTCATCGTACACTCTGTCGATATATTCTTGCACCTTGTAAGATTCGTTGGTGCGGTTATAAAGGTAAATAACATGGTGTGAAGGCTCATTTCCATGAATATATTGACCGATATACCCTGTCATGTCTTGATGTTGATCACCTTGGTTTGAGTCTGCGCTGAAAAGATCATTCAGCTTTTGATTAAAGCCTTCCGTCCCGCCCATCACTTCGGTTAACTTGTCAAAATCTTGCATGAAGGTCCATTGCCACTGCCACGCATTTCCTTCAGTGAAAAACAACGGATTGGCAACATAAGGATCAAACCCGTTTGGATAGTTCTCCGTGTCCCATTGTGCTCCAGAGCCGGCAAGGAAAGCACAGTTATTTTCCCCTGCTTGTACCGTAGGAACAAAGAAACCAAAAGCCGGGTCCCAATGATTGAGAGAAAATTCAGAACGCGCTTTAAATTCATTATAAAGAGCCATGTCTCCCGCAGCTTTGGCCATTTCTGCAATGGTCCAGTCGTAGTAGGAATACTCCAGCGCATAAGACACCGAGTTCCAGTTCGGCGCGCGCACACATTTTTCGTTAATGTGGTAATTCAATTGTCCTGGCATCAAAGACGTCAGGATCTCATCTTTGATTTGCGAGAAATCATGTGGACGGTAATAAGCCGATTTTATCGATGCATCAAGGGCTTCTTTCGCGTCAACCAAGCCTTTTGTTACCGCATCCCCGACAATCGCCGTCGAAGGATACCCTATCATGGTGCCCGTTTCTGAACCGTGCCCTTCCCATTTAGGAAGCATACCAAATTCGTCATTTGATTTTCGAATCAAATCTCTCACATAAAGCGTGGCCTGTTTTGGGTCGATGATGGTCCATAAAGGATGAACCGCACGGAAAGTATCCCAAGTCGAATAAATGGAATAATTCGGGGTTTCACCTTCTTTAAGGGTGCGAATCGTTCCCAGCATGTCCACGTAGCGTCCATCCACATCGTAAAATTCAATGGGGGCTATCATCATGTGGTAAAGACCGGTATAGAAAATTTTCTTTTCTTTTTCCGTACCGCCTTCAACTTGAATGGTATTCAGCTTTTGTGCCCAGGCTTTTTCTGCGTTGAGTTTCACGCCTTCAAAATCAAAGGTCGGGGCTTCTGCTTCTAAATTCTTTTGAGCGCCGTGCCAATTGACAGGAGAAATACCCACCCGCACTTCCAGCGCTTCATCTCCAATTCCAAAATTCAAATGAGTCTTTAAATCAGTGCCTGTATACACGCTGTTGAAACGCATTTCTCGTGCTGGAACACCCGAATTTTCACCTAACAAGGCCCCCCCAACAGGCAGATTAAATTTTGCATAAAAATATACATCTTGCCCTTGATGCTCTTGACCTTGGAACCAACCCGTTGAGGACTTAAGGCCTCGAATGGTGTAAGGGTCAATGAATTGGATTTTATTTCTAAGCGAGGCGCCATTGTTGTTCTTTAAGGTGTGACCTAAATCGAGTTTTATATTTCTGTCGGTCCCGGCTTTAAAGGTATAGCGATGTAAACCCACACGTTTTGTGGTTGTCAGCTCAACCTCAATCTCGCCTTTATTGAGTTGGGTTTTGTAATACCCCGGCTTGGCCACTTCGTTTATTTTATTAAAGGCATTTAAATCCGCATCGGCCTGATTTGAAAAAGGTAAAAGAAGAATGTCTCCTAAATCAGTGGCGCCAGTCCCAGAAAGATGGGTATGAGAAAAGCCGTAAAGACTTAAATCCGTGTCGAAGATTTGCCCGTTTGGCCCATAAAGAGATTTATCCCAATAGCCAGAAGCCGAATGCCAAGGATTTTCACCTGACTCATGCCCTGCTCCCGATCCGATAAAGGTATCCGGTGACAACTGCACCATGCCAGCAGGCACGACAGCGCCAGGAAAAGTATGTCCAGATCCTGCGGTCCCAATCATGGGGTCAACATATTGAAGTAAAGACAGATTAAGGGGGGTATCAGTTAAATGAATATTAGAAGGAGAGTCTTTATTACAACCTGTAATAATTAAAGAAATAAGCACCGCGATAGCACACGGTGTCAATTTGTTTTTCATAAAATGGACCTCTAAAAAGTCGCTTTTCAGCAATAACGTCTAAATGCGTTTTACCCGCATCCGTCAGGATGCAGGCTTGTTTTTAGGGTGAAGCGCCTGCTTACAAAGAAAGTTCTGAATGCAGGTAAGCGATGATTTCATCTTCTGATTTCATCGTTTTAAGGGTATTACGGAAACTTTCATGGATCAGTTTGCGCGCAAGACCGGAGAAAATGCGCATGTGTTGATCACCTTGATCTTTGTTTAACGTCAGCATGATGATGAAATCCACATCCGAGTCATCCTCCTCACTCCAACGCACCGTTTTGTTTAAACGGGCAATCGAAATCGAAGAATGAATGATATTGTCTGATTTCGTATGCGGTATCGCAAAACCATTGCCAAGGGCCGTTGTAAAAACATCTTCACGGGCCCAAATATCGGCTTCTAAATCATTGGCAACCGAGGTTCGTCCATGCACCCCAAGGTTCCCTACCAAGGTTTGAATCGCTTCTTCTTTCGTTTGTGCGTCGCATTCAAGAAGCACACATTCATTTGAAAGCAAGGGTTTATTTTCTTGTGAACGGGCAAAAACATCCAACAAGGCTTCAACCTCACTGATGGTTGCACAATCACAGGCTTCATTAAATAAGGTTGCACACTGCGCACTGTCAAATTGACGTAAAGCCATTTTCGTCGGCGCAACATTCGGGGCCGCCATACTCAGCTCATCTAAACCTGCGCCAATGAGAAGGGGCAATACTTTTTTATTCGCGCCAAGCTCACCACACAAACCGATCCATTTGCCGTTCGCGTGCGCCGCATTCACCACGGTTCCGAGCAAACGAAGAAAAGACGGAGCCAAACTGTTATATAAAGAGGAGACTTTATCATTATCACGATCCACAGCCAATAGATATTGGGTCATGTCGTTGGAGCCAATGCTAAAGAAATCCACTTCTTGGCAAAATTTATCCATGATGAAGGCCACAGAAGGGATTTCAACCATGATCCCAAGCTCAATATGCCCAAAAGCAACGCCTTCTTGTTCAAGCCCGGCTTTCACAAGCTCAATTTGCGCTTTCACCCAGCGGATCTCTTCAATGCTTTGGATCATGGGGATCATGACTTTGGTGTGACCAAACAGAGAAGCCCGCAAAATCGCACGAAGTTGCGTGTGAAAAAGCGCAATAAACTGCGGATAAATCCGCACAGCGCGGTAGCCTAAAAAGGGGTTGTGCTCATGAGGCAAATTCAGATAATCAAGTGGCTTATCGCCACCGATATCCATTGTACGAATGATCACCGCTTTTTTATCCGCCGCTTCCAGCACGTCTTTATAAGCGTTAAATTGCTCTTCTTCTAAAGGCGGTGTGGCTCTGTCCATAAAGAGCATTTCAGTTCTAAACAAACCGATGCCTTGCGCGCCTTTTTCAAAGGCAGGGGTGGCTTCAACAGGACACGCGATGTTGGCCGCAATTTCAATTTGCTTATTGTCTCTTGTTTGCCCAGCTTGATGCAAAAACGCCTGTTCAATGCCCGCTGTTTTTTGAGAAAGCCAAAGCACACGTTCAAAATAACGGGCCACGTTTTCAGAAGGCGACAGCGCAATCACACCCAATTGACCATCAAGATAAAGTGTTTTTCCTTCTTCCTCTTTGCAAGCGTCAATAGAAACACCGGAGACGGTAGGAATATTAAAGGCACGGGCCAAAATAACCGTGTGAGAGGTCGAACCCGCTTTGGTTAATATCAGACCTTTTAAAAGGTCACGATCTAAACCTAAAAATTGACTGGGGGTTAAATCGTTCGCGATAACAATCGAAGGCGACGTCAAGACAAAACGAGTTGAAATATTCAGCTCAGGGTGCGCCGATATTAAAAGCTGCAAGGCAATGTCTTTGATATCAAGCACGCGCTCTTTTAGATAATCAGACGACGACTGCAACAAGGTTTCACTGATCTCGTTTGCAGCTGAAATAATGGCTTTTGCAAGAGATTGACCTTGTGACACAAACCCTGTGACTTTTTCATTTAAAGTCTCATCTTTTAATATTCCAAGATGGGCGTGAATGATTTCTTTTTCTTGTCCTGATGCCTTTTCGAGCTTATCAAGCAAAGAAAAAGTCACCTGCTCTTTGGTTTTTTCAAATGTAAAATTTGAATTCGCCTCTTCAAACTGAGAAAAAGAAATTTCGGTGTAACGCACCAAGGTGCCCTTCGCCACACCAGCAGAAAGGCGTTTAGCCACAAGAAGCGAAGGTGAATGACGCATCAAAGATTGAGGCAAAGACACCTCCGAGTCGTCCATCACAACAAGGGCTTCATCACAATGAGGAAAAACCTCTGTCATGTATTTAGACAAAGCATCAAACGCAAGCTCAGCGTCTTCTCCTTCGATAAGCAGCATACAAGGATCATTCAACAAGGTGTCCGTACCGACCAAAGATAAAACACTTTTGGCCGAACCTTTATGGTTATTTTTCAAATTACATAAGGTAATTTCACTTTTAAATGGACGGCACTCGGCTTCAAGATGATTCGCAGGACGCGCATGAATACCATTGGGTAATACACAAATAAAATTCAATTCTTTTTTCATATTAATCACTTAAGTTTTTTTAATAAATCGGTGGCATTATTAATAACATCTTGCATGGAAAGTGAAATAGGGTTTTTCCCTTCATATCGTTCACTTTCGCTAATAAAAATCTCTGTTACTAATAAAATATGATCTGCAGAATCAAACTCTCTTTTTGATAATTTATTTTCTATTCCCATGGCCCCTTGTGTTTCAACTTTGATTTGAATTGAAAGACTTTGGGCGGCATGGATAAGACGATCTGCAGCCATATAACAATGAGCAATTCCGGTATGACATGCTGTAATCGCTACGATTTTCATAAGACATCATCCTCTGCTACAAACGGCCCCATCCTAGGCTTTTCAACCAAAAATAGACATATGATATAAAGCTCATTTACTGGATAAATCACGCATACACAGCAATTTGTGAATACGGTCACCGCAAATATAAAAACAAAAGACAAATAGGCAACACCAATAAAAACACAGTATTAATCCGCTCTTTGAATAGAAAAATCAAAAAAACAACAGAATAGAAAAGAAATCAACGCATCTCCAAAGTTTTAAATCCATTGTAAATTCGTGACATTGTCGTAAACCAACACAAACAGGCAAAGACAAACGCGATTTCAGAAAAATAAGCCGGAAAAAGACACATAAAAACAAAACACAGAAGGGTTTCTGTGCCTTCGGTTAAGCCTGTCATGTAATAAATAGATTTATTTTTATAAACAGGATCGCTGATCCCCTTTTTAAAAGCCAAGCTCGAAAAGGCCAAAAAACTGCTGCCCGTTCCGACAAAAGAAAAAATCAAAAAAGCCCCGGCAACTGCATTTTCAGAAGGATTCGCCAATACAAAAGCAAAAGGAACCAGAGAATAAAAAATGAAATCAAGACTGATGTCGAGAAAACCTCCCGCGTCCGTCGGACCTTGAATACGTGCCAATGCCCCATCTAAGCCATCAAAAATTCTATTTAATAGAATAAAAAATAAAGCCAGCAAGGGAAGTTCAAATACAAGAGAAGGCAAAGCAAGCCCTCCCACAAGAAAACCAATGACAGTCACCCTGTTGGCTTTAATGCCTTTCGAGTCAAGAACGCAAGCGCCATAATTTAAGGGCCGACGCAAGTGTTGTATCATTTTACTGTCGAGCATGTTTATCCTCTTATAATGCCTGTTTCCACGGCCAATTCAGTTGTTGACTGTGCGCAGGAATGTCTTTCGCATCATGGGTCACCATCAAGGTTGGAATGTGAGCTTGTTTTAATTGCGTGAACACCCAATCACGAAATTGAACCCGTAAGGCTTTATCCAACTTACTAAAAGGTTCATCCAATAAAGCCAACTTGGGTTTTGCTAGTAACATCCGTATCAAGCTGATCCGTGCCCGCTGCCCACCTGATATTTGATCTGGATAAGAATCTGCAATTTGAAGGAGCTCAATGTTTTTTAACGCTTGCATCGCCATTTCTTTTCGGCGTTTGCCTTTTATTTCGTTTTGCAAAGCAAAGGCTAAATTTTGCCAAACACAAAGATGAGGAAATAAAAAATCATCTTGAAATAAAATACCCACTTCTCGAAGGTGTGCGGGTAAAGCATCCAATACAAGCCCGTTTAATTGAATGCTGCCCGAATAAGTAAACTCATCGGACAAATGCCCTGCAATGGTATCTAAAAGAGTGGATTTTCCACACCCACTCGGACCCATTAAACACAATACTTCCCCTTTTTCAACCCGCATGTTTAATGAAGAGAAAAGAAGATCACCTGACACTTTTCGAAGCGCAATGTTTTCAAGATAAAGAGACATTTGAGATAAAACCTTTTGCAGAAGAGCGGCGGTATTTTATTTGTAAATGGCGCATCAAAAGGGCCAAAGAAAAGAACAACAACGGCAATAACGTGAGACACAAGGCATAGATAGCAGTGACTCGGCGATCAAAGCCACTTGAAAGTGCAACCGCTTCTGTTGTTAAAGTGCTGACGCGTCCACCACCGAGCACCAAGGTCGGTAAATATTGGGCCAAACTGACACTGATCCCCATCGCCCACGCAAAACCAATAGCAGGCAATAAAATGGGCATTTTCACTTTAAACCAAACCCGAAGCGGCGATTTCCCAAGGCTCAGCGCGGCTTTTGTTAATCGCGTGTCAAAACTGCGCCAAGGACCATCCAGCGACAAATAGACGTAAGGAAAAGAAAAAAACACATGTCCCCAACACACCCAAAAAAAAGGGGAAATCCCATGAAGAGACAAGGTGCCCACCTGCAACCCAAACAACAAAGACAATTGAGGAAGCAACATGGGCATTGCAATAATGTAAGCGGGCACTTGCAAACGATGACGAATGCGGTATTCGTGAGCGATTATCGCCAGCAATAAAGACAAAGAAGCCGATATCAAGGCGATAGCCAAGCTTTGATCTACAGCACTTAAAATCGAATCCCACTCAAATTGCCAAAAACGCAGACTGTATTGACTGGGCAATAAATCAGGAAATCGCCAACGCTGCGCCACGCTCCAAAGGAGCATAAGAGGAAGCATCAAAAGCGCAATGAAGCTCAAGAAAATAAAAATCGGTTTTCCAGGCAAGCACAGGCTGGATTTTCCTGCGTATTGCCAAGAGGGAAACGCGCGGGTGACAAGCCAAATAAGAAAGAAGGTCAATCCCATCAAAAGCAAAGACAGAGCAAACAAAACCAAGGCGCCCGCACCGGCTCGAGGTAATAAAGACAAATCAGGATCGTTAAACCATTGCCAAACTAAAACCGCAAACGTGGGAGGGTTGGTCGGCCCAAGGATCAAGGCCACATCCACCACAGACAATCCATAAGCCATAACAGCAAACAAAGGAAAGCGTAATTTAATCAACCACTGAACAAAAATACATTTCCACCACGCTTGTGCGCGGGTGTACCCCAAGGAAGCACACACTTTTTCAATTTCTTTGACTCTAATTTGAGGCAAGACAGACAAGCTCATTAAAAGCAAAAAGGGGATCTCTTTTAAGGTCAAAAGCAGGATCATCCCCAATCCGTAAGGGTCGTTGACCAAGGTGGCAAGCTCTCCTCCCCCTTGGGCTGCTGCATCCCCCCCAAAAAGTCCATCCCAAACACGCATTCCCATACCCGTTGGAGCAAATAAAAATGAAAAACCAATGGCAAAAGCCACATGGGGCATAGCAAGCAGAGGGGACAAAGCCGTTTCAACATAGCGCCAAAAACGCGTCTCCCAAGAAGATTGCACAATTAAAAAAGTCATAAAACACGCAAAAAAAGTGCTAAAAAGCGCCGTATAAAAACTCATAAAAATAGAATACGAAACGCCTTCCCAAGCAAAAACAAGCGCATACCCTTCTAAACGAAAATCCAGCATCTTTAAAGGCGGAATATAGCCAAAAGAAGAAAAGACAGCCCCAAGCAAGCCCAATAAGGTCGGTACGATACAAAATAAAACGACAAAAAAATAACTCATCCTCAACATGAATTAATGGCTTCCGTAGCGTTTGAACCATTCATTTTCAATGGCCCGGGTCCACGTCGAATGTAATTCACTGATTGATTTAAACACCTTTGCATTTTTTGCCGAGCCTGTGAGATATTCTTTTTGAAGCACCGAGGGATCTCCCCAAATATCAATGTTTCCTTTGCGGGACTGGGCCTCTGGACTGAGCAAAAAATTAATGGCCACCAACGCGCCCGCTTTCGCATTGGCATTCCAAGGCACCGTCAGAAAATGAACATTTGAAAGTGCGCCTTGCTCCATTGCGTAAGCCTCTGTCGATTCGGCTAAATTACCTGCGGCTTGAGCGGCATACACCGCGTTGGGATTAAAGCTGATCCCTAAATCGATTTGTCCATCATCCAACAATTGCAAGGTTTCAGCGGTCCCTGAAGGGAATTGCTTTCCTTCACGCCAAGCAAGTGAATGAAAAACATCAAGGTAAGCCCAAAGTGAGGGCGTGAGTGCATCATAATCCGCTTTAGACATCGGTTTTTGAAGGCGCGGATCATTGTTTGTTAGCTCAATAAGCAAGGATTTTAAAAACGCGGTACCATGAAATTCGGGCGGCCTTGGGTAAGTCAATCGATGAGGATGCGCTTTAGCGTACTTTAAAACCTCAGCAAAAGAGCGCGGTGGATTCGGTGTTTTTTTTGTATCAACAATAAACACCCATTGCCCCATTCCCCAAGGCGCTTCTAATCCATCGGTTGGCTCAGAAAAATCAGTAAAAACAGGCAAAGAGGTGTCAACATATTTCCAATTGGGTAAAGCATCCACAAAAGGCCCAAACAACATCTTATTCATTTTAAGGGATCTAAAGTTTTCTCCGTTAATCCAAACAAGATCAACCGTGCCCCCTTTTTCTTTTCCCACTGTTTTTTCTGCGATAAGGCGAGAAGTTGTTTCTGAAACATCCGTCAATTTCACATGATGCAAGGTCACTCGGTAACGGCGCTGGAGTTCTTTTTTTGTCCATTGAATATATCGGTTAATCTCTTGATTTCCGCCCCAGGCATGAAAGTACACCTCTTGTCCTACCGCGCCTGCTTCTATTTTTTTCCAATCGTTCAATTCAATTGAAATCGCGTCAAAAGACGCCAAAAAAAAAGCAAATGCCATGACGCATTGTTTTATCATGGGATCTATAACCACCCTACTGTTCCAAAATACATAAAATCCTTAAGGCATGAGCGCTCGATCCTAACACATATGAACACCCAAAAATAAAAACCCCCTCTCACAATCTCTGACCCTTGCCGTATTTTTTGAACTTCAAGTCTCGTCTTTGTCTTTGTGATAAGATAGGGCGGGATCTTGCTTTTTCTACGTGAACATAAAGCCCTTATTTTAATTAAAAAAAAGCCCACATCTCTTTTATACGAACAAAAAATACCGAAAAAAGAACCGTGAATACAAGCCATCTAAAACAAGCCTGAAACAAAAACCTCCAAGATAATTACCATAAAAACATGAAAAAATATATAAAACGCACCTTCTTGATTTAAAAGCAAGCCATCTTTAAAAGTGCAGGTACAAAGCAAATGAACGTAAGCAACTGAATATAAGTAAACAAGCTGAAGATGCAGCCAAACAGTAAAAAAAGCCCATGATCATAGACAGACTTTGTGATTGCGTTTCAAGAGCGCACTCAAGATCCCAGTCTCCTCAAAAGCGGCGCGATTCAAGAACAAAAAGAACAACTCAACCTTTTTTCATTTAAAAGGCGAAAGAAACATCAAAAATCAAAAAAGAGGCAAACAATGAAAACGTACCCAGAACTCGACATGAGAGAAATAACCCCCTCTTTTTTTGTTGCCCGAAAACAAATCACCCGTTCTGATATCAAAGAGATTAAAAAAAGAGGGTTTAAATCTATTTTATGTAACCGCCCTAACAACGAAGAAACAAACCAACCCGATTATGAAGAAATAAAAAAAGAAGCCGATCACCTCAGAATCGAGTGTGCATTTCTTCCTTTGATAAATGGAGATCTCAACGAAGACATCATCAACGAAACAGCCCGCCTCCTGCAAACCTTACCGAAACCCCTTTTGGCATATTGCCGAACAGGGACCCGTTCAATCACCCTTTGGGCATTAGCCAATGTGGATAAAATGGACACAGAAACAAGGTACAAGATCATGGAAAAAGCAGGCTATTCACTTCAACATCTTATCAAGCTTTAAATGCCTCTCTCATGCGTACTTTGCGCATGGGATTTATTTTTCCAAGAGATCATTCAAGGCTTAAATGAAATTCAAGGTGGATTGCATCTTGTCTCCAATGCTCAATTTCAACATCCAACCTTTTCCCCTCTTGATTGCTATGAATCCGTTCCACCCTTAACCCCAAAGTGCCCGAAGTGGCACGCAATCGACTCGCCATTAAACCAAATAAAGCGCGAGCGCTGATTTGATAGTGTGTTTTTTTATAAAAGGGCGAGACATGATCAAGGCAATTTTTTTCAAATGTTGCCTCGCCGTCTTGTTTGAGTAAATGAGGGAAACAGTCCGCACGAATATAATGAACCCCATAAGCGACCACCCGCCCCTCAAGATAATAAAGCCGTTCAATACAATGAACCGTTGAAAAGGGCGCTAACCCCAAAAGTGCAAGAACACGCTGATCCGCTAAAACACACTTTGCTCCAAGACATTCTGTTTTAGGAAGGCGCTCTTGAGACAAGGCCATCTGGGTGAAATCAAAGCTTTCTTGAAGGCAGTATCGTAAGGGCAAAGGAGAGATAAACCAACCTCGACGGTCTTCACGGTAAATTCGTCCTTCTGTCTCCAGCAAGGACAAGGCTTCGCGCAAAGTAATTCGGGTCGTGTTAAACGAAAGGGCGAGGACTCTTTCAGAAGGCAATTTTTGTCTCGGTAAGAGCGTCCCGCCATCAATTTGTTCGAGGATCATTTCTTTGATTTGGATGTACTGCACGAAATGTCCTTATTGAACGAGAGAAAACACATCCATTTTAAATATGATAATCAAGCTGTAAAAAAGAACGCCCCTCAATACGAGCCGTGACGCACCTTGAAATTAAAATATGCGTCTTGGTTAACGAAGGTCTAAAAAAAGGAGAGTGAATTTCAAAAAAAAGGCGCAGGGTTAAATGCGCCTTATTTATCCCCCTCGCCTTTAAACTGTGTGCCTGTTAGCTACGCTCACTTGCCGCAAGCGCGCACCTTCAATGAGTTTGGGTCTATATAGAGAGGGGCAAGAATATTGATTTCTTATTCGGAACATGTATGAAAAATAATCTTCAAGGGTTCTTTATTAATAAAAATCATTTTATCTCACTTGAGCTTTTTATAAATCCTTCATTCGTTTTTTTAATCGCGCAAGTTCAATTGCGTTGGAGCGCACGCTTAATTTAATATGATCATATTCATATTCTTCGCGTGTGATACTCATGCTTGAACGAATTTCGCCAATAATGCCTTTGGCGGTATAAGCCACAATGATTTCATCTTCAATCATCTCTTCTTCTGCCACACCCACAATATATTGATGTAATTTTTTTATATCTTGCGGATCACGCGTCGATGTCATCATGGCATCGGGGAATTCGTCCATTAAGGCGTCTTGTTGCTCATCACTAAGCTGATCGGATTTATTGAGTACCAATAACTTTTTAATGTCATCCACCCCGACCTCTTCTAGCACATGATGCACCACCTCCAACTGAGAACGAAAAGAAGGGTCAGAAGCATCTACCACATAAAGCAACAAGGACGCATCCTGCGCTTCTGCCAAGGTCGAATGAAACGAGGCCACCAAATCATGAGGGAGTTTTTTAATAAAACCAACCGTATCTGATACCAAGATGCGCGGCTGCGTCATCGGCTGTAAAGCGCGTACGGTGGTATCAAGGGTTGCGAAAAGTTTATTTTCAACCAAGACTTCACTTCCTGTCATGGCGCGCATCATGGACGATTTTCCCGCATTGGTATAACCAACCAAGGCCACACAAAAAAGCTCGGAACGTTGTTTTCGGCGTCCTTTTAATTCATCTTGCACACTGACCAGTTCACGTCGAAGCTCGGCCAATTGATCTCGGACTTTTCTGCGATCCAGCTCTAAGCTTGTTTCCCCTGCCCCTTTGCCCATTTGGCGTTCGTTATTGCCTGAGCTCGACTCTCTAAGACGTGGTGCCAAATAATTTAGACGGGCAATTTCAACTTGCAAACGTGCGGTTCGAGTGCGGGCGTGGCGGCTGAAAATCTCAATGATGATCCCCGTTCTATCAAAAACTTCAACCCCCAATTGATTTTCAACATTGCGAAGCTGTGAAGGGCTTAGATCGCAATCAAATACCACAACATCGGCGCACCCAAAAGGAAGGTTTTCACTTTGAACTGCGTCCATCGCACTGAGATCAATGACATCGTCAAGATCTTGCGTCTCGTCTATGTCTCCTTTGTTGCCCGTTAAGCGTGCGATTTCAGCCAATTTCCCGGAGCCCAATACACTGGACTTTTGGGTCGAACTTTGTTTTTGTGATTGGCTCCCCACCACTTTAAAGCCGAGGGTCGTCACCAAGCGCGCAAGCTCAGCCAAGGAGCTTTCCGCTTCCTCCCCTTTAAATTGAGGGGTGCAAATAGAAATAAGTAACGCGCGATTGATGGTTGGTTTATCTGTTAATGGCATAATTTTTATGTCCATGCACTGGTGTGCAAATCTGTTTTTTAAGTCAATTTATGTGATGTTACGCTCTTATCGAGAAAGTTTATACACCCGTCACAGAAAGTGACAGAAGTCAGGGCTTCGTTCTCAAAGTCCACTCACAGAGTCCCTCTGTTAGAAGGGCTTTTCGTCTTCAGAACAGAGGATAAAATCAAGCTTGGCGTCTCCTGATTGACGCCGCATCCAATGCTTACTTGAACCCATTAAAAACCCAAAAAGCAACAGGCCAAGTTGCAAGCAAACCGTAGGTAAGAAGATTTGCATTGCGCACCTTGACGTTGATCTTCTGTGAAGAAAGCCCATGAAGCATTTTTTTAGAAACGAAAGACTCCGTCCACCATGACGCAAAAAAGAAGGGGACCAACAAGAAGAGCCCTGCCGCTGGGATCATCCAATTTAACTCTTTTTCATAAGCCATGAGCCAAGGCGCTTGCCAGGTCACCGCCCCTATTTTCTTTATAAAAGAATCAATCCCATAGGCCGAAGTGCCACCGGTTAGCGTTTGAACGAAAACCAGTAAAAGCCAAGTCAGAGGGATACCCACAGCAGTAGAAATCAGGTTTGAAACGGTGACCGTTTTTAATGATTGCCAGAGACGGATCTCCAAGCTTTTTGAAATATAAAAAGTTTCAATCGCGATAATAGGAAGCAAAGAGAATACAAAAACAGGCATGGCCAAAAACAACATGGGAACACCTGCATTTGCATAAGCCCATCCAGGCAAGAACAAAGCCAAAAAGATCAAGGTCATTTTCTTCAATAGAGACACAAGCCCCTCTGCGTATAAAGAAGTAAAAAAACAACAGATTACACGATAAATAAGCCTTGTACCCAAGCTTATTGACCTTGCGCGCCAGCACCAAGCGAGTGGCCCCCCAAAGCATGGCGCACTTCTGTGGCTGAGGGCTGCGAGCCGCGCCAACACTCAGGCTGCGTCAAAGGCGAAGGTTTACAAAAACAAGCTCAAAAGGGGGGGATTTAAAAGAGGATTAATAGCCATCCCATTAAAGATTGGAGCATTCTGGCTTGTGAAAATCACCGATAACATGCTTATGCATTTCTCAATTAAAATGACGCGTTATCGAGAATTCACCCCTTGTTTTCAGTGATTTTTCCGGCGTAATTTCTGAGTAACGACTTAATGGAATGGGTACAAGACTTTCACGTCAAGAAAAATGGAGCATAAAATAGGCATTCTCTTTCAAGAACATTTAACTCGAGGCGGAGTGTGGATGGCCTCGCACTTTTTTGACGACCAAGGAAGCGTTGAATAGGTTCGATATTGCCTTAACACTCTTTATACTTTAAGCGAAGACGCTAAATGAAAGAGGCAGAGGTGAGCGACAAATCATCCCCTTGGCGAGTTCCACAGAGATCCTCACGGAAAAAAGCATTCTTCGTTCACTTGGGTTTTAAGATCATTCAATGACGCAGGCAACACTCTTTTATGTGAAGCCAAAACACAGTTAAAAAACACACTCCGCCGGAGGGTAGTATTGGACATTATTGTAAGCGGGTCCGGCCTCAAGGATCATAAACAAATCAATGGGAAGCAGCATGGCATCCGCCGCCAGGGACAAGGGAATATCCGCTAAAATAAAAGGGTAAGGTATAAGCAAGAATGAAGCCGCAAACATGAAGCCGCAAGGCTGAACAAGAACAGACTGAATAGGCCCTGAAAAAGGATGACCGAATTCCCCCCCATTGCTGCGCACAATGACAGTTGAACATCCAGAAACAGATAAAACCAATATTAAAATCAATACCCTCACCATCTTAAATCACACCTCTTATCTCATCTGATAAATAGACTTGTCACCTTTGAAGATCCTGTATTTGCTTGTATTCGTGCCCGTTACTTTGTTTGTCTTTGTTCATTTATTTTTATACCCGTCGCCTTTGAGCTTGCCTGGTGTTGGCTACGAGCGCCCCGTCACAGAATGCATCATGCTCTGAGGGCTCACTCGGTTGGGGCTGGCGCACCGCTTCAATTACTTTGGGTATATCACAGCTTAAGGATCACTTATTTTTCGCCTGACTTTCTTTTATTCTTTTCAGATTTATCTTTATCGGCTCCCCATGAAAAGGGGGAGGTTAAATCATTAAAGACCCGCAAATATGGTCTTTAAAGCTTAAGCAAAAAATTGTTTTCTTCCTGATTTTAGTGCCTTTTAATTTCAATATTAAAGATTAGTCTATTACGAGCCGGCAATATTTATAACTGAAGCGACTCTTAAAAATGATTTCATCAAATATACCCATCAAAATCAGTCGTTAAGAAAAAAGAAAAGATGCCACATTTTAGAATGCGGGGTTTCATTCCACACACGCCCCGCGTTCATGATAGGCGCAACAGCCCCCCTCCCAACAAGCCAAGAACTCGACAACTCGAGAACCCAACAAGCCGACAAAAATAGCCAGCTCAAAATCAACGCCCACTTTAGGAGTCCACAAAACGCTTGAGATTGCCTCTAAACGAAAAGCAAGTCCACCCAGACAACTTAAAAGACGACGGCGATAAACCTCTGAAAGCGCTTATCAAGCCTGTATTGATAAAAGGGATCCTCCACGTTCAAAAGCATTGCTCAAGCATGTCCCCATCCCAGCGGGTGAACAGGGATCCATTTCAAAGAAACTTGTTTTCTTTAACTCTTGCAACAAAGCAATAATAACTTTGTAAGCAATAAGGTATGTGCGCGTCTGTTTGAAAAATACCCATGCACCTTTACGCCAAAGGAGCATTGAAGAAAATCCCCCCCTCGCCTTTGAAGCTGCGTAGGTGTTGGCTAGGCTCGTTCAGCTCAATCACATCCTCTCTTTATGCTCAGGGGCATCACTCACTTATCACTTACACGCATTTTCAATTACTTTGGGTATAAATCGCCTTGTGAGGGGCATTTCTTTAAATAAAGCACTTTAACGATGCATATTTAGGGGATTTAGGTATATAACTGATCCCATTATTGAATCATTTGGAGTTTTTACTGATGACGCTGAAACGCAACATCGCTTTGATCACCGGGGCCTCGTCTGGCATTGGTGAAGCATTCGCATGGGTTTGTGCAGAACATCAATATGATTTAATTCTGGTAGCCAGAAATATTAAAAAATTGAACATCTTGGCGGCAAGGTTAACAGAAGAACACGCCATTGAAGTCAGCGTCAGGGAATGCGATTTAACCGTGCCGGATGACATAAAAAAGCTAACCGAATCACTTCTTTTTGAAGGGACACCCATTGAGATTTTAATTAATAATGCTGGGATGCTAGAGCATGGGGCCTTTGTCGATATCCCTTCTGAAACGCACCAAAATATCCTTCAATTAAACGTGCTCGCTCTCACAGCGATCGCATCTCAGCTTTTGCCGAGCATGGTCGCGCGGGGTCATGGCCGCTTGTTGAATGTTGCCTCCATTGGAGCCTTTCAACCCCTTCCTTCTGTGGCAACCTATGCCGCAAGCAAGGCTTTTGTCTTGTCCTTATCCGAGTCTCTTGCTGAAGAGCTAAGAGACACAGGCGTCACAGTCACAGCACTCTGCCCCGGGCTCACCGCAACAAACATGATGACTCAGGCTCAAGAAAAAAACCACAGCTTACTGAAGATCCCAAATCTCGTGATCTCAGATCCCTATGAAGTGGCTCAAACAGCCTTTCGCGCTTGCCTTAAAGGAAAAACCATTGTAGTGCCAGGGGCCAAGAATATATTGACTTGTCTTTTATCTCGCGCCACACCAAAGTGGTTGGTTCGACGTATCACGGGCATTTTTGGCAGAGCGACCCTGCGTCAATAAGCAGCCGCATTCCAGGGGCTTTCTTTTCGATTAAAATATCAATGGGCTCCCTTTCAAGAAAATTTTTGTTGAAAAGAGCACTTTTATGCTCATGATCCTTCCCCGCATGAGGATAAATTATGATTCGCCTTGTATATACCGTTTTTTCTGCTCACAATGAAGCCGTTATGAACACCCACAATGAAAAGAAAAAAGGAACATACCTACATCTTCATCTCCTGTTTTGCAAACACATTCGCCCTTATTTTCTAAATGACCCCAAGACACTTAACCTTGCGTGTAGACGCCAAGAAAGTGATCCCTGAGCATAGATACATGATGTGATTGGGTTTTGAAGGCAGGCAAAAATCCTGCATTTTTAAAGACGACGGGTGTATACCCAAAGTAATTGAAGATGCGTGTAGGCGCCAAGCAAATGAAGCCTCTGAGCATAAAGAGACGATGTAATTGGGCTAAACGAGCCTAGCAAACACCCACGCAGATTCAAAAGCGACGGGTATAAGCAACTTATCAGTAACACGCTTATTAATAGCCATTAAATAGAGACCCCAATATGCCCAGCAATGTTGTTATAGAAGCTATTGCTTATGAACTTCCAAGCAATATCATTACATCACTGAGTATTGAAGAGCAGATTTCTTACAACTTAGAAAAATTCGCTATGCCCCTTGGCACCCTCGAAATGCTCTCTGGTATAAAAGAACGACGAGTCTGGGATACCGGCATTCGACCGAGCGACGTCGCAACCCTCGCGGCACAAAAAGTGCTTGAAGAGTCCGGCATTCATCCCAATGAAATTGGCTGTATCATCAACACCTCAGTGAGCAAAGATTACCTCGAACCTTCCGTGGCCAGCTTGGTCCACGGAAACCTAAAGCTGTCTTCACAATGTAAAAATTATGATATCGGTAATGCATGCCTCGGATTTGTGGATGGCATGTCCACTCTGATGATGATGATCGAAAGTGGACTGATAAAATACGGCTTAATCGTCAATGGTGAAAGCTCTCGTGATCCCATGGAGCCCACACTGGAACGATTAAAAAACCCCAATTTAACGCTACAAACCTTTCGTGATAACTTCGCAACACTCACTCTAGGATCAGGGGCTGTGGCCATGATCCTCACCCACAAAAATAACGCCAAAGACGGCCACCTTATCAATGGCTATTCAAGCCTTGCCGATACAAAGCACAACCGACTGTGTATTGGAACCCACGAAGGGGGTATCACGGATCCTCAAAAACTGCTCATTGCAGGCGTCGAGCTTGCGGCGAAAACGTGGAAAATATGCGAAAAGGAATTAGACAATTGGAAAGATGAAACCATTGATATCTATATTCCACATCAAGTCAGCATTCCTCACATCACCAAACTCTCGCAAGCTTTAGGGATGTCGATGGATAAAATATTTTTAAATGTACAAACCCTCGGTAACATCGGCCCTGCCGCCTTGCCAATTACGCTCAAGATGGCGGAAGAAGCGGGTCGGATAGCCAAAGGAAACCATGTTGCATTATTGGGCATTGGAAGTGGGCTTAATTGCACTGGAATGAGCGTGACTTGGTAACCCTTTCAAAAAATCAGGCCAAGTGACATCTTGGTCTTGTTCTGTCTGGCTTTTCACCAAAACTGAGTTCGGTATATTGAATATGCCCCTCGTCTTTAAAGCGGTCTGGGGGCTTCCATTGTATATGCAGCTATACCCGTCGCCTTTGAAGTTGCGTGGTTGTTGGCTGCACTCTCTCAGCCCAATCACATAGTACCTCTATGCTCAGGGGCTTCGTTCGCTTGTCGCCTACACGCATCTTCAATTCCTTTGGGTAAATATTCAAGATTTTCTGTCCCTCGCCTTAGAACCCTCATCTCGCACCTAAGCGTGCTTTTTTAAAATCTGATGTTGAAGTCAAAATTGAAATACAAATTTTTCGCCTCATGCGAAGGCACGGAGTTATAAATAGCCTCTTATCCAAATGACTGTAAATCAATATTATTTTTCTATGTACGGAATGTCGATTTAAAATAAATTTCATTCTGTTTTTATATTAAATCGCATTCTAGTTTTATATTTGAAGACTTTTTAACAATCACCTTCAATTAATCAAAACAGGCTTTTTTCAATCTAAAACACATATCCCACACTTTCTTGTATTTAATGTCTTTTTTTCCGTGTAACATCTCCCAAATGGACTCAACTATACCCAAAACACATGAAGATGCGCACCTGCGGCAAACAAGTGAAGCCCCTCTGCATAGAGGGACTCTGTGATTGAGCGTAGAGACTGAAGCCAACAACCCTGCAACTTCAAATGTCTTGGGTATATAACATAATAAAATAGAATGTATTTCCAGTTAAATATAATAACGAAAAGAACCCGTCCCGAAAGACTAAAAAATAAAATGAAACCATATACCATTTGAGGTTTGAAATGCATATCTCTCCGACGTCACTGGCGTACTCTATAAACTTAATTTATCTCCCTGATACCGCATCCAGTACCCATATTTCAGGGGTGATGAATACCCATTCTACACCGTCAACACAAAACACAGCGACGGACAATCAAAGCGTTAACCAAAAAAAGGAATCAAGTTGCTGTAAACGATTCTGGGCGTTTTTTAAATGCGGAAAAAAAAAGACAGGTACCAGTGATAGCCCAACACTAGAAAGACTCAAAACCCAACTGTTAAGCAAGGAGAATGATTTTAAAAATGAAGGGATATTTAGACAATGCGTTCAGAGCTCTGACATAACAAACGCACAAAAAAACATAGACAAGCATTTAATGAAGACAAATCAAGATATTTATTTACAGTGCAACTTGTTTAAAGCGTATTTTAAAGACTCCTTGACGAAAGAGAATGCGGAGCAAATTCAAAGGATTATCACTCAAACAACGCCATTAACAAGAGATTTTTGCAATACATTCCCACCAAATTTTAATTGCCTTCTTTCTCTGCTTCCTGTTATTAAAAAATATGAAAATCAAAATAAAATGACAGAGGAAAACCTGGCAAGGATATTTGCGCCGCACCTCTCCGAACATCTGGTAGAATCAGATATTGCGCCTCAGAGTGATCTGGAACGCATAAAAAATGAAATGGATATGGCCAAGGAGCTGATGTCGAAACTTGGTGCATTCTTTGTAAAATACAATGCATTTATTGAAAATCCACCTTCTTGAACAAATCTATAATGCCTCTGCGCTCAGACAGACGACGCAGGTTTTAAAATATCGAGAACAGCTCACTCCTCTTTTTTCCCCTTATACCCAAAACACTTGAAGATGCGCCCTGCGGCAACCGAGTGAAGGACCTGAGCATAGAGAGACTCTGTGATTGATCTTAAGCGAGAGCAGCCATCACCCACGCGGTTTCAAAAGCGACGGGTATATTCAAAAAAAATCCCCTCAAAAATAAGGGGATTCTTATTATATCGTTCAATGTGCCTTTTTATTATTTGAACATGTAATGCCAATATTCCGTGTCTTTTTTATTTAATGGGAAATAATCATAAGTTCCATTTTTAAGCAATCTCAAATATTCAATCTCCTGATTGCTCGGGTTCAAATATTGATAAACATCACCTCGCTTGCTTTTATTAGAGGCTTTCTGCCAAGTTAGAGGACCAATAAGCCCTGCCCCTGTAAATCCTGTTTTACACGGTGTATAACAAAGCTCTGCATTTTTTTCAAGACCCACCCCACAGCGCCCAGGAATATTCACACGGGTTGCTGAAAGGTTATTCGTTATAAATCCGTTTATGACGTACTGCTCACCAAAACGGGAAAACGCATTGGGTTGGTATACGCTGGTCGAACCAGCATAAGCAAGCCAAGCAAAATCTGCAGGATTGGATTCTGATTGTTCTAAAGAAAAAGAAAACGAAGAAAAAAGAAGCGTTATATACCCAAGACACTTGAAGATGCGTGTAGGCGGCAAACGAGTGAAGGCCTTGAGCATAGATGGGCTATGTGATTGGCCTGAATGAGAGAAGCCAACACCCACGCAGCTTCAAAGGCGACGGGTATAAAGGCAATAAAAGCCAAATAATAATTGTACATAGTACCCTCTTTTAATTACAGATCATCAGACATGCAATTAATCTCTATACCCGTCGCCCTTGAAGTTGGGTATATAAACAAAAAAGAATAAAACATTTTAATTTTTGAAAAAAGATCAGGGTTAATAAAAAGAGACATTCAAATTTAATCGAATAAATTTACAATATAGCTGTCGCTTTTGAAACTGTGTGGCTGTTGTCTACGCAGCTTCAAAGGCGAGGGGTATGAAAAAAAGCAGGCTCAAAATCAAAGAGGTTTTAATTATTCAAGAAGACAACAAGCCTCATCGACATTGTTATATTCACCGAGAGAATAATTAAGAATATCTAAAATAGGTTTTTTATCTTTTATTGTTCTTATCTTATAAAATATTTTTTTGGCCTCTGGATACTGAATGTTTAAATAGCGAAACCATTGTTTAATACGATTGGGATAATACTGACCTTTATCGCCTTTTATTTCAAAGTCTGAATAATGCAATATTAATTCAAGCACCTCTCTCCAACACATTGGCGCTTGGCCTTTTACAATATGCGCCCCCAAATTAGGCATGTGCAATGCCCCTCTGCATACCATGAGAGAATCCGTTCCTGTTACCTTTATGCACTTTAAAGCATCGTCTCTGTGCCAAATGTCTCCGTTGGCAATCACAGGTATGTTAAGACGCAAAACAAGATCCCCAATGAGATCCCAACGCACCGTATCCGCATCATAGGCATCGGCTTTACTGCGGCCATGCACCACAATTTCGTTCGCTCCGCCCTCTTGCACTGCCGCCGCAATTTCTTGATAAGATGAGCAATCATCAAAACCCAAACGCACTTTCGCACTCACAGGATAAGAAGTCGGCACCGCATTTCGCACCGCCCGAATGATCTGATACATCCCATCAGGATCTTTTAATAAGACCGCACCCCCTTTATTTCCATTGACGGTCTTTGAGGGACAACCAAAATTAAGATCAATGCCATAAGAACCTAAAGTTACCGCCAAGGCTGCATTTTCTGCTAGATATTCAGGATGTTGCCCTAATAGCTGAACCCTGACAGGGGTGCCATTTAACGTTTTACCGTCACGTTTTAATTCAGGGGAAGAGGCATAAAATACACGCGCAGGCAAGCGTCTGTCCACCACACGAATAAATTCCGTCACGCAATAATCGTATGGATTAATCTGGGATAAAAGTTGACGCATTAAGGGGTCAAGCACCCCTTGCATTGGACCTAAAATAAGCCTCATGGAAGATCCGTCTCACCAATAATATGATCTTCCCAGTCTTGAACTTCAATTAAATAAACAATGTCCATTGAGCAAACAGAAGCATGGGCTTCATGCATGGCTTTTTTTGATCCCGTCAACAAAGGATGCCATCGAGGTAAAGGCATACCTTGGTCTATTAAACGATACGAACAAGTCTCTGGTAGCCAATGAAGATTGGTCAATTGGCTACGCAAAAGTGAAGTGCAACCTTCATCTAAATTGAGTCTGTTTGCATAATCGTTACAAGAGGCCGTTTTTTTATCGAGCATATTGCAGGCAATTTTCGTAAAATAAAGAACGTCCGTTTCATCATCGATGTACTTATGAAGACAGCATTTTCCGCAGCCGTCACACAAAGACTCCCACTGTTCATCTGTCATTTCAGACAGTTTTTTTTCTTCCCAAAAAGGCGTTGTCATCATTCATTCCCAATAAAGAAAGTGATAAATCAAAAGCCTTATACCATTCAAAATGAAAATAACAAATGATAAATCTTAGGCTCCCCTCGCGAGCAAGCAGCGCATAGACTCAGGATATTTAAAGATGCAACGTAAGAACACTGCATCTTTAAAAAAGACCGCTATCCCCCTCGCCTTTGAACCTGCGTAGGTGTTGGCTACGCTCACTCAAGCCAATCACCGCGTCCATCGGTGCTCAAAGGCTTTATTCACTTGTCGCCGACACGCAACCTTAAGTGTCTTGGGTATATAATACCAATCCCATTAAAAATGGGATCATTCTTGCTTGTTAAAATCACCGATAACATCGTTATGAATTTCTCAATTAGAATAACTCGCTATCGACAATTCACGCCTTGTTCTCTGTGATTTTCCCGGTGCAATTTCTGACTAACAACTGAATGGAATTGGTATAAAACCCCATAAAAGATTAAACGGGGTTATCAATATCGATAAAGCGTATATCAAGGCCATGTGCATCACGCAACCATTCGCCCAATGCTTTTATCCCATAACGCTCTGTTGCATGGTGTCCTGCTGCGTAATAATGAACACCTTGCTCTCGCGCCGAAAACGGGGTGCGCTCAGAAATCTCCCCCGAAATAAAAGCATCCATACCCGAAAGGGCTGCCATATCAATATAATCTTGCCCTCCTCCCGTACAAAGCCCCACACGATGAATCAATCCTTTAGTTCCTGCGTCTATGAGCAAAGGCGTTCGAGAGAGTTGTTTCTCAATCAAATCAGAAAATGCTTTTGCAGTCATTGGGTTAACAAGTTCTCCCCAAACCGCAACACAAGAGGGATCCGCTTTATCAAGCGGCCCTTTTAAAGTGATATCCAATCGTTTAGCTAATTGTGCGTTGTTTCCAACATCTGGATGTATATCAAGGGGCAGATGATAAGCGTATAAATTAATCCCGTTTTCAATCAGGCTTTTAATGCGTTTAAATTTCATCCCACGAAGCGGCGCCGCTTCACCACGCCAAAAATACCCGTGATGAACCAAAATCGCATCTGCTTTTTGGGCAATGGCCTCATCAATCAAAGCCTGACACGCAGTCACCCCCGTTATCACCTTCTGAACCTTTGTTTTGCCTTCAACTTGAAGGCCATTAGGGCAATAATCTTTTATTGCATCTGGCTTTAGAAATTCATTAAGCCGATTTTCTAATTCGATGTTATTCATCTTTATTGTCCAGGTTTTCGTCATTGTCCAAGCCTGCATTTTTAAAAAGACGGCTGACCATGGCTTGTGCTTCTTCTTGTATCAAAGCAAGGTGCGCTTGGCTTATAAAACTTTCACAATAAATTTTATAAGCATCTTCTGTCCCAGAAGGACGCGCTGCAAACCAACCTGATTTCGTCGTGACTTTAAGGCCACCAATGGCTTGATTGTTACCTGGTGCATGCGTCAATGTTGAAACAATCGGATCACCCGCCAAGGTTTGGGCTGTCAGCGTTTCAGAACATAGTGCGCTCAGTAAGGCTTTTTGTTGCGTGTTTGCTGGCGCTTGAATACGGGAATAATAAGGAAGACCCAGCTCCTTAACGAGATCATTGAAATAGACTTGAGGGTTTTTCCCCGTCACCGCCATAATTTCAGCCGCCAACAAGCACAAGAGGATCCCGTCTTTGTCTGTAGACCATGTTTCTCCGCTTTTTCGAAGAAAAGTGGCCCCTGCACTTTCTTCCGCGCCAAAGCCGAGTTTCCCCTGATACAAACCCTCCACAAACCATTTAAAGCCAACGGGCACCTCACAAAGTGAAAGCCCGAGCCGCTTAACAACCTTGTCTATCATCCCACTGGAAACCACACTTTTCCCAACGGCCAAATCTTTTCGCCATAAAGGACGATGCTGATAAAGATAATCAATGCAAACAGCAAGAAAATCATTGGGATTCATTAAACCTGCCGAGGTAACAATGCCGTGGCGATCAAAATCTGGATCATTCCCAAAAGCCAAATCATATTGATCTTTGTAAGCCAACAAACCTGTCATGGCAGAAGGTGAAGAACAATCCATGCGGATCTTTCCATCTTTATCAAGAAACATAAAGCGGAAGGAAGGATCGATGTTTTCATTGACCAAGGTGATGTTAAGATCAAAATGATTTGCGATTTCTTTCCAATATTCAATGCCTGACCCACCCAAAGGATCGGCAGCAAGGCGAAGATCGGCTTTTTTAATCGCCTTCATGTCGATTACATTTTCAAGATCAAGAACATAAGGACGCAATAAATCCCTTTCAATTAAAAGCGAGCTTTCTTTCGCTTTCATCCATTGAACACGGCGAACCCCTTTTAAATGGGCAGCCAAATACGCATTCGCTCTTTCTTCAATACACTGAGTTAAAGCTTCTTCTGCTGGACCGCCATGAGGTGGATTGTATTTAATCCCTCCATCTTGAGGTGGATTGTGGGATGGCGTCAGAATAATGCCGTCGGATTTTTCCGTGTGGTTTTGATTGTAATTTAAAATCGCGCAGGAAATGGCAGGGGTGGGTGTGTAACCCCCTTGCTCTTGGATAATAATTTCGACTCCGTTACCCACTAAAACCTCAATCACAGCACAAAATGCAGGCTCGGATAAAGCGTGTGTATCTTTACCTAAAAACACAGGACCTTGGAAACCTTGCTGCGCTCTGACATCCGCAATCGCCTGAGTGATGGCTAAAATATGATCCTCATTAAACGTAAAATTATCGGCACACCCGCGATGCCCTGAGGTACCAAATTTAACCTGATGTTCTTTATCAGAAGGGTTTGGATGGTATTGATAAAAATGCGTAAGCAATTGTGGGATATTGTATAAATCTTTCTGCTGGGCTTTTTGCCCTGCGCGATGACTGAGCACGATAAAACTCCCTATGTCTATTTTGACTCGCCCCGTCGCTTTTAAAGATGCAGGCTTGTTGGGCTGGCTTTCAAAACTCAGGCACATCAATACTCTGGGAGTTTTTTCCTTTTCCACCGAGCTGCATCTTCAAATATCTTGGGCATATTTAACCATCAAAAAAAAGGAATAATCCTTTTGAAAATAAAAAAAGGCCGATTAAAATCAAGCCTTTTCACATTATTACCTCATAAGCTCTTTTAAATACCATCAAAAAGACCTTTCAGATTTCATTGCACATTAAATGGCATTGGTCACTGTGTTCGTCATTTCTTCATCAAAACCCATTTTCATCATAAGTTGTTCTACCATTTGGCGCTTTCGGCCTGTGTTGGTATTGGTTATCACCCAAAAAGGGGTATGAGGGATTTTTTTGGGTTTTGTGGTATTCCCGCTTGAAAGTAAGGTTTCTGCGTTATCTGAAAAATAAACGCGCGTACGGCCTTTTAACGCAGCAGCTTCAGCAAAACCTTGCTTATCAACAAAATACAATGTTGAAAGCAACAACATAAAACGGCCTATTGCTTTATTTTGATCTGAAAAATCTTTTGAAACAAGCAAAGATCGAATTTGTTTAGATCGTTCTAAAGGGTTGGCGCACAGTATATTATTACTGACCACGATCCCCGAAGGCTTCATTGCTGCATCACCCAATGTTGCGACAGGGCGCTGATCCTTCTGCGGATCCAATAAAAGTCGGCGTAGAATGTCCGATGCACTTTCGCCAATTTGCAGAGTTTGACTGGCAATGTATCGGTATAGCTCGTTATCAACTTCAATTGTCTTCATGGTTTCGTCATCGTGCCTTCAATTTTAATTCAACGAGACGATTATACAGATTTAACAAGGTATACTCTACGTCAAACCCGCCATATTGAGAGAAAAGAACAGTGTTTTTGAACGCGAAGATCCAAAGTGAAGGCTCACCCGTGCTTTTGATCCATGGACTTTTTGGATCCCTTGATAATTTGAGAGGCCTTGCTAAAACACTTTCAGAGCAACATAAAGTCTATCAAATTGATCTTCCAAACCACGGTCTTTCACCGCATTGCGATCAGCTTGACTACAGTACACAAGCTTCTATTTTAAAAGAATTTATTAAACAACAGTCTCTTTCTGAAGTGTCGATTATTGGGCATTCTATGGGGGGGAAAATCGCCATGATGCTCGCTTTAAATGATCCCCTTTTGGTCCACAAATTGATCGTCATTGACATCGCGCCAGTTCAATATCAAACAGGTCGACACAAGGCCATATTTAAAGGAATCCATGCCTGCTCAAATGCAGATATTTTAAACAGAAAAGACGCAGACAAGATCTTAAGTGAGTATATTGACGATCTAAACGTGCGCCAGTTTCTTCTCAAATCATTGATTAAAAAAGAAAATAGTCATTTCACTTGGCAATTTAACGCCAAAATATTGGAAGAAAAATACAAGGACATTCTTGACTGGCAATCAACCCATGTCTTTAAAGGAGAAACGCTTTTTATCAAAGGCGCAGAATCTGATTATCTCTTACCTGAGCACCGTCAAGAGATTGAGCAGCAATTTCCAAACGCAAAATTTCACCTGGTTGCAAAAGCAGGGCATTGGGTGCATGCCGAAAAACCAGAAAATGTGATGCGGGCCATTTCGCGCTTTTTAGCCCCCCCTCCTTCCTCGAAATAAGCCTTTTCTCATCAAAAGGATGGCCTCTTTTTATTGAAGGATCCCTTGTTACCTTGCACGGAAGGGTTAAATAATCAAAGAGGCGGTACAAATCGACAGGGTGCGTAAACAAAAACAAAAGAGCGCGATTCCCCGTGAAGGCTGATAACAGTTACTCCTTTAATATGATATAGTTGTCATGAATAGGCAGCCAAATGGAGGTGGACATGCTTTACGAGCATTTTGAATTGCTCGAAAAAGTGGGCCTGGATTTATTCTTTGCAGGCATTTTCTTTTTCATTGGCATGGCCATTAAAGACGTCTTAAAAGAAGGAAAAGTCCCTCCTTTTGGTCGTCGTGTTGTTTGGTTTGTTCTTTTTCTTGGATGTACTGGGTTTATTGCAAAAGGCTTCGTCACGTTTTTTTGGGCGAAAATGCCCTAAAATCCCCCAAAAAATC
The DNA here is from genome assembly GCA_947041315.1 of uncultured Enterovibrio sp. Classification (GTDB taxonomy): domain Bacteria; phylum Pseudomonadota; class Gammaproteobacteria; order Enterobacterales; family Vibrionaceae; genus Enterovibrio. Next base: position 3,928 of record CAMRDW010000002.1, on the reverse strand, counting down.
GGTCCCCCTAAAATGAGAGTTCGCTCTGTGTAACCAGAAAATTTGAAAATACGGGTTGGCAGTAAAGATGAAAAGCCTTTAAAGAGAGAAGCACTCTATACCCAAGACACTTGAAGATGCGTGTAGGCAGCAAACGAGTGAAGGCCCTGAGCATAGATGGGCTATGTGATTGGCCTGAATGAGAGCAGCCAACACCCACGCAGCTTCAAAGGCGACAGGTATATGATTGGGCTTTAAGAATGAAACCAACTCCTCAGCACCTTCAAAGACAATGGATATACTTTAGATAAGAAAACGAAATCAAAACCTGCATTTAAACGCACAACAGGTGTATACCCAAGACACTTGAAGACGCACGCCAGCGGCAAACGAGTGAAGACCCTGAGCATAGAGAGACTATGTGATTGATCTTAAACGAGAACAGCCAACACCGCTGCATCTTCAAAAACGACGGGTATAAACTCTCTTTTCATACTGTATACCCAAGACACTTGACATTGCGTGTAGGCGGAAAGTGAGTGAAGCCCCTGAGCATAGAAGAAGGATGTGATAGGGCCGAATGAGCGAAACCAACTCCCACGCAAGTTCAAAAGCGACGGGTATATCAAACAGTCAACAAAAAATAGGTATTCTCTAATATGGCGAGCGTAGGTCTCTTCTTTGGCAGCGATACAGGTAACACTGAAGCTATCGCCAAGATGATTCAAAAACAACTGGGTAAAGAACTGGTTCATGTTCAGGACATTGCAAAAAGCACGGTCGAAGAAATCAATAACTTCGATTTGCTCTTGTTCGGGATCCCAACATGGTATTACGGCGAAGCCCAATGTGATTGGGATGATTTCTTTCCTGAATTGGATAAAATAGATTTTTCTAGCAAATTAATTGCCATCTTTGGTTGTGGAGATCAAGAAGACTACGCAGAATATTTCTGTGATGCCATGGGATCTTTGCGAGATATCCTTGAAGCCAAAGGCGGCACGATCATCGGACATTGGCCTACTGAAACATACGAATTTGAAGCCTCCAAAGCCCTTGTGGATGCACAGCATTTTGTCGGTTTATGCCTTGATGAAGACCGCCAACCAGAGCTGACAGCTGACCGGGTTGATAAATGGGTAAAACAAATTTATAGCGAAATGTGTTTATCAGAATTGACTCATTGATGTCCATAAATAAAAACGCGTCTTGGCGCGTTTTTATTTTGATGCCGTGTCCCGAAACTCTGGCTTTTTTCTCACATAAAGAACTCTTCTAATTCGGCTGACAAGCTTCCCTTCTTCATCAACCACATGCACAATAAATTCAGGAAACGCTTTTTTCCCTTTATTGGTTTGTTTTCTAATGCAAGAAATTGTTTCTTCAGTCAAAATAAAATCCGCATAAAGATCTGTTTTTCCTGGGGCGATAAAATCAATGTCCGCTTCTTTATCCCAAATAAAATATTTTTCCTTCAAAACCCCCATCAACATTAAGGCATATACAGGATCGGTCATTGAAAAAATGCTGCCACCGTATTGCGTTCGGTTGGCATTTTTATTCCACCACCTTAACTTTAAACGGGTTTTCACCAAGCGAAAATCATCGCTAATATGGGTAATTTTAATTCCAGCCCCCCACAAAGGAGGCCAAAGATTAAGCGCAAGTTTCACAGTCCAAGGGGTGAGGATTTTATATAAAGCCATTTTAATTCAATTGCCTATGCTAAAATTAAAGGGAACCATTAAAGCAGGATGATAAGGATTTAACACCTTACAAAACAAAATGCCAACAAAAAAACAACCAAAGGTAAAAATTTAGAACAAACTGTATTTTCGAGGTTACGGAGCTTATTTTAATCCTTTACAATGAAAGACAAATGAAGGAAAAATAATTATATCAGATATTTTTCCTCTACTATTGGCAGGCGCTTGCCACATTTGATACGCTAGCATAAGAAACCTACACCTTTTGTGTAGATCTAAAAAGGTAAGCCCTGACCTAGGAAGAATTGGATGACAAACAACAATACGGCACTGAAAAAGGCAGGACTCAAAATTACCCTCCCTCGACTCAAAATACTCGATCTCCTTCAAGATCCTGATTGTCAACATATTAGCGCAGAAGATTTATATAAAAAACTGATTGATATGGACGAAGAAATTGGCCTTGCGACGGTCTATCGCGTATTAAATCAATTTGATGATGCGGGCATTGTAACCCGACATCATTTTGAAGGGGGTAAATCCGTATTTGAATTGGCAACCCAACAGCATCATGATCATCTTGTTTGTTTAGATTGTGGTAAGGTCATTGAATTTACAGACAATGTCATTGAGGAACGCCAAAAAGAAATTTCTAAAAAATACAATGTTCAATTAACCTACCACAGCCTTTATCTTTATGGACATTGTTTAGAGGGTGAATGTAAAAAGGATCCTCTCCTTCATCAACCTCAATAAAAACCTTTTTCTAAATTGACCTCGCAAAAAAAGCGGGGTTTTTTCTCTTTCATCGCCTTTCTTTACATCGTTAAAACACCCGCTGTGGCATGTCAGAAAGTCCCCCCCGATAAAGCAACAAAAAAACAAGGGGCCCTCTAATGACGCTTCGAGAGCTCCGCCAACAAGCCCGCCTTTTCAAACGCAAGGGGTATATACTCTTTTCATTCAAGAAATCTCTCTTTATCAAAACAAGCAATCAGAGCGAGTCCATCAAAAGCAAAGGATGCATTGAGCCTTGTCGTTTCAAGGGCAAAGAAACATTATTTATGGAAGAATGAGGTTTTTTAATGAAGAAAAGATTTGCATCACTGGATGCGTTTAGAGGCCTTTGCGCCCTTTGTGTTGTTGTTTTTCATTTGCACATTGTCGGGACGGTCACCGAGCTTGCTTTTTTTAGAGGCAGTGCCATCTTTGTTGAATTCTTTTTTGTACTCAGTGGATTTGTCTTAGCCCATGGCTATGGCTTTAAAAAAGAATTGCATTTTATTGCATTTATGAAAACACGTTTTTATCGTTTATACCCCCTTCATTTTTTTATGTTCTTTGTTTTTCTTTTTTTAGAGTTTTCAAAATTAGCCGCCTCTCATTATGCCGATTTTAGCTTTACGCATACGCCCTTTACAGAAAGCACCGCAATAAAAGAAATCATACCCAATCTGTTCCTTATTCACGCCTGGCTCCCTTTTTATGATGCTAAAAGTTTCAATTATGCTTCCTGGAGTATCAGCATTGAATTTTATCTCTATATACTTTTGTTTGTCTCTATGACGACCTTTTCGAGAGTAAAAAATTACATTTGGATCTTTACCCCGCTTGTTGTGTTTTATTTCATCTTAAATAATTCGACCTTGTTTGTGAGCGAAGTGTTACGGGGTTTGTCCTGCTTTTTTGGCGGAGCCGCCACTTATCTTATTTATAGAAAATACGCCCATATACATCTATCAAAAATGACAGGGACATGGCTTGAAGTGTCTTCTCTCATTTGCATTGTGCTCCTTGTCCAATCAGAATTCCCCTATAAAGAGATAACGGCAAGCCTCCTCTTTTTTATCTGCGTGTTTATTTTTTCTTTTGAGTCAGGGATTATTTCTCATTGTTTGAAATTTAAACCGTTTCAAACGGCAGGAAAACTGTCTTATTCCATTTACATGACCCATGCAGCGCTTATATTTTTAGTGACCTCTTCGATGCTTGTATTGCAAAAAATAACGGGCATTGGATTTGCGCCCATGATCAACGACATTCGTTATCTCACATTAAAAAATGACCTGCTCAATCACCTCCTTTTATTGTTCATTCTCTTTTTGGTTTTATTCATGTCTCAATTAACCTATCAATATATAGAGCTAAAATGGCAGCAAAAAGGAAAGCGCCCTTTCTATCAAGAAAAACAACTTAACCAATAAAAAAACCACTGACTTAAAAAGAAAGTGGTTTCCTGTATA
>CAMRDW010000001.1 GCA_947041315.1 uncultured Enterovibrio sp. | reverse complement strand
TCAAAGGCGACGGGTATACAAATAAAAAAAGCCGACATACGTCGGCTTTTTAATGATCAGGTATTTATCGTACTCGTGTACTGGGTGCTTTTTGTTTTGGTTTCGCAGGGCGAGCACTTCCCGTACGTTGCGTTAAAACAGGTTTATTCGGTTTGCTTCCAAGACGTTTTGGGGCTTGTTTATTTGTTTTTTCATCTTGTGCTGCTTTTCCTGAACGGGCCGTGATACGGTCCTCTTTTTCTGAACGCCCACGTCCATTAGGCTTTTTATCTTTTTCAAATCGAAGATCTGCCCGTGGCGCAGATGCAGGTCGTGCAGGGCGTACATTTTTGTTTTGATCTCGCCCTGTTAGATTTGCAGGTGCTGCATCATCCCGTGTTTTCTTCTCTGTTATGAGCGAGACTTTCCGTCTAACATCGACAGCTGGAGTGACGCGTTGAGTGGTGCGAGGTTCACTCGGGCCTACTCGATCATCATGACGCCGAACCGCACGACGAATTTTTTGACAACGCGCTTTACGTTTTTTAACTTCTGGAGAAATAAACGTTTCTTTTTCAGGTCGCAGCTCAACCATTTCTCGAAGATAATTCACTTCATCTAATTCAAGCTCCATCCAACCTCCACGCGGCAAATCTTTGCCAAGTCGGATATCACCATAACGAACACGTTTCAAACGGCTCACCGTCACACCTTGTGTTTCCCACAAACGACGGACTTCACGGTTTCGGCCTTCAGAAAGAACCACATAAAAAGTATGATTCGCCCCTTCCCCCCCCGCGTACATGACATCTTCGAAACGGGCTTCACCCTCTTCAAGTTGCACACCACGCACCAGGTTTTTCACCATTTGATCGTTTACTTCTCCAAAAACGCGAACCAAATATTCACGTTGAATTTGCCGACTCGGATGCATTAAACGGTTAGCCAATTCGCCATCGGTTGTGAAGAGCAGCAAACCGGATGTGTTAGCATCTAAACGACCCACCGCAACCCAGCGAGAGCCTTTAATGCGAGGAAGACGATCAAACACGGTCCGTCGACCTTCCGGATCGCTGCGAGTACAAAGCTCACCTTCAGGTTTGTTATACGCCAAAACGCGGCACACAAGTTCAGAAGATGCTGTGATCTGCACACTGTGCCCATCAATCCGAACATGGCTGTTTAAATCTTCAAGTCTGTCACCTAACTTGGCAACGACGCCATTAAGACTGACAAGCCCTGCTTGAATTTTACTTTCCATTTCTCGACGAGAACCATGCCCAGCACGGGCCAGCACCTTCTGTAATTTTTCGCTCATTTTGAATGACCTTTTTGTCGCCTTCGCAGGCGTCGATATGAAAAAATAATGCCCAATGAAAGGCAAAGTACCTTTAACGTGGGATTGGCGCGCATTATGCCAAAGGGGTCGAAATACACCAAGGTATTTCACTCGATCTAAAAGAGATAAAACGACACATACCCAAGGTGTTTGAAGTTACAGGGAGGCGAAAAGAACGAAAAGCCCCTGAGCATCGGTGTTCTATGAGATGGGACCTTGAAGGCGCAGCCAACAAGCCTGCACCTTCAAAGTCGACGGCGATATCAAGGTATAGGTTAAAAAATCAAACATCTAAAATTAATGCGTCAAAAACACGTTATTCAAAAGGAGAAACGTCACCGGATCCTCGGCGCAAAATTTGAGTTAGATCCTCACTCAAATCAATGACCGTCGTAGGTTGCTCTCCTAAATAACCGCCATGAAGAATACAATCAACCGCATGCTCAAGATGGTCTCGTATGGCTTCAGGATCTGACTCTGTAAAATCGTTTCCGGGCAGAATAAGGGAGGTTGACATCATGGGTTCCTCTAACAATTCAAGCAAATCGAGCGCAATACGGTTATCAGGAACCCGAATACCGATTGTTTTTCGTTTCGAATTCATGAGGCGTCGAGGGACTTCTTTTGTCGCTTTCAAGATAAAGGTATAAGAGCCTGGCGTGTTATTTCGAATTAAACGATAAGCGCTATTCTCAACGCGCGCATAAAAAGACAATTCAGACAAATCTCGGCACATGATGGTGAAATTATGTTTGTCGTCAAGGCGACGAATTCGACAAATACGCTCTAATGCTTGTTTGTTTTCGAGTTGGCAGCCCAAGGCATACCCTGAGTCTGTCGGATAAACAACCACCCCACCTTGACGTACAATGGCCACAGCCTGCTGTATCAAACGAGATTGTGGATTTTCAGGGTGCACATAAAAAAACTGGCTCATATTTGATCCTGTTGAGAGACGTTGTCTATCTTAGGCAAATCCCAAGAAGACCATATTTCCGTACAACCTTTTGGTAAATACAGATTGCGCCCCAACTCCAACCAAGAAGTGGGGTAGTGAAAATCAGAGCCTTGGGAGCCCGCCAATCCGAATTGTATCGCGTAGTCTCCCAGCAAACGACGTTCATTGGGGGGCTGTTGTGATTGCGCCACTTCCATACCGTCCCCCCCCGCATCGGCAAAGGTTTTTAACAAACGTTTTAACCATTTTGCCGTTAATTGATAACGCCCCGGATGCGCGAGAACTGCTTGCCCACCCGCACGATGGATAACCTCGACAGCGTCTTGAATACTGCACCAATTAGGGGGAACATAGCCTGGATTTCCACGGGTGAGGTAATTTTTGAAGACCGTCTGAATATTTTTAACATGCCCAGCCTCCACCATCCAGCGTGCAAAATGAGCCCGAGAAATAAGCGCAGCCCCTGCGAACGATTTTGCCCCCTCATACGCACCGAGCATACCTTGTTTTTCGAGGCGATTTCCTATCAAGATAGCGCGCTCATGTCGACGAAGAGCTTGTTCTTCGATCAAGGTTATCAATTCTTGCGATTCAGGATCGATGTTCAAGCCAACAATGTGGATATCTTTGTTTTCCCATACGGTTGAAAACTCAATTCCTGAAATCAGGTGTAAAGGCAGATTTTCATTTTCAATCGCTTGCCTCGCGGCTGCGAGTCCATTAACTGTATCGTGATCCGTGATAGCAAGCACATCAACACGAAATTCAACAGCGCGCTTTACCAAGGCTTCAGGACTAAAATGCCCATCAGATGCCGTTGTATGTGAATGCAGATCAAATAACATAAGGTTTCAATATTTTCTTGACAAGCTCACGGTGCACTAGTTAACTAGTACATCATGACACTAAAAAAAGACATTCTGTATCTTACAACATAACCTTAAGAAACAGACAGAGATGATTTAACGGATCCCCATTTTTTATTTCACCTTCTGTTTTCCATTCATCCACCCCTGAAAAAACATGCATTAACGCAATAAAAAAAGCTCAGATCTTTTTGCTCAAAAAAATGATACCAAGAAATTTAAAAGTGCAGAGCGATGCCAAGCAAACCTGGTTTCCAACAAAAATGAACGATTTGATGCTGCTTCACGAACGCAACAGACACCCAGGCAGTTTCAAAGATGATGGATATAATTATATTAAAAAACATACGGATAGAGGTTGACCGCATTCATTTACGCAAAAACCTTTAGCGCAACCCAGTAATAAATAAGGACTCTTGCGTGAAGACTTTCGCATCAAACAATGAAACACTGCATTTATACACTTTAGAGACGCCTTATATTAAGGATCCAAGTTCTTTATTTTCCACCCTTTGTAATGAAAAACAACTCAGCTTACTCCTTGAATCTGCCACTGTGGACACCAAAAAAGACCTGAAAAGTTTAATGCTTATCGATACCGCGGTACGGGTTGTTTGCCATGGTCCCAAAGTAGAACTTCAGGCTTTGACTGAAAACGGAAGACAGCTTCTGAATGTGTTAGAAGAATCATTAACCCACTCCCCCATTCAGCTTCATGCATCAAGAGATAAAAACACCCTTTTTCTGACCGTTATAGACAAAAAACAAAAACACGACGATGAAGATGCACGTCTTTGTCACCCCTCTTCCTTTGATGCTCTTCGGCTCATTCAAAATGCCTTCTCTGTTGACAATGTCCCTCATGACGCGCTCTTTATTGCGGGACTTTTTTCTTACGATCTCGTGGCACAATTTGAGCCGTTACCCAACATAAAAGCCCCCCATCGCTGCCCTGATTATGTCTTTTATGTCGCCCAGACGCTCTTGATCATCGACCATAAAAAACAGACAGCCTCCCTTCAAGCGACACAATTTGGACAAAAAAACAAAACAGAAATATCTCACGCACTCAAAACCCAATTAAACAGCATCCATCAAACACTTCTCGCGCCTCAGGTCTCGCTAAAAGCAAAAAGATTAGAATCATGTCCCGTGCGCGTTTCTGTCAGTGATAGCGATTTTTGCAAAACAGTTGAGCACTTAAAAAAACACATTATAAAAGGCGATGTTTTCCAAGTCGTCCCAAGTCGTTCTTTTAGCCTCCCCTGTCCTTCTGCGCTTCCCGCTTACAGACAATTGAAAAAAGACAATCCCAGCCCATACATGTTTTACATGCAAGACAAAGATTTCATCTTATTTGGTGCTTCACCTGAAAGTGCTCTCAAATACACAAAAGAAACCAATCAAGTTGAAATTTACCCCATTGCAGGCACTCGCCCTCGTGGAAAAAAAGCAGATGGGCAGTACGATCTTGATTTAGACGGACGCATTGAGCTTGAACTTCGAAATGATACAAAAGAAAACGCTGAGCACATGATGCTTGTGGATTTAGCCCGCAACGACATCGCGCGCATCTGTGATCCAGGAACCCGCAGAGTCGCAGAGCTTCTCAAAGTAGACCGCTACAGTCACGTTATGCACCTTGTTTCTCGCGTTGTGGGTCAATTAAAAGAAGGCCTTGATGCACTTCATGCCTACCAAGCGTCCATGAACATGGGCACTTTAACGGGGGCACCAAAAATACGCGCCATGCAGCTTATAAGAGAATATGAACAAACCAAAAGAGGAAGCTATGGCGGAGCCGTCGGCTATATCACTGGGCAAGGAGACATGGACACCTGCATTGTGATCCGATCAGCCTATGTTGAAGATGAGATTGCCTATGTTCAGTCAGGGGCCGGCGTGGTATTTGATTCGGTCCCTGAAGCCGAAAGCGCTGAAACCACCAGCAAAGCGCAAGCCGTATTAAATGCCATCATTAAAACGCACACAGGAAAGATAAAATGATCCCAATAAAAAGTGCGCACCTTGTACTCATCGATAATTTTGATTCCTTTACTTACAACTTGGTTGACCAATTTCGATCTTTAGGCCACCCCGTCACCGTGTACCGAAATACCTTGCCATGCGAAGAAATAGAGAAAAAAATCGCTTCATTAGATAGGGCCATTTTGGTCTTGTCTCCAGGTCCTGGCGCCCCCGCGGATGCTGGCTGCATGCCTGAATTGATTTTAAAATTGAAAGGAAAGATCCCTATCATTGGCATTTGTTTAGGGCAGCAGGCCATTACAGAGGCCTACGGTGGAAAAGTGGAAAACGCCCCTGAAATTGTTCACGGTAAACCTTCTCAAATGACACACACCGGCCACCCCGTCTTTTCTCAACTTGAAAATCCCCTGACTGTAGGGCGCTATCATTCTTTAGTGGCAACCGAGGTCCCTCCCTCGCTTCAAATCATTGCAGATGTGGATGGCTTGATCATGGCCGTCGTCAATGAACGCGATCGCGTGATTGGATTCCAATTTCATCCCGAATCCATTTTAACAACCCAAGGTGCCACGCTATTAACCAACACAATCCATTGGGCAAGTCAAACTCACTGATTAAAAAATAAAACGAGAAAAAGGAGCAGATCGATGGACAAGATCATGAACAAACTTTATGCCCAAACGTCGTTGGCCCAAGAAGAAAGTTTTCAGCTTTTTGATGAGATCATTCAAGGGAAAATGGATCCCGTATTGCTCAGTGCCGCATTGACCGCCCTTAAAATAAAAGGAGAAACCCCAGAAGAAATCGCAGGCGCCGCCTCCGCCCTGATCCAAAATGCACGTCCATTCCCAACCCCCAGTTACGATTTTGCCGACATCGTTGGAACCGGCGGAGATGGCGCCAATACCATCAATATTTCAACCGCCGCCGCCTTCGTTGGCGCAGCATGCGGACTGAAAATCGCCAAGCACGGCAATCGCGGCGTTTCAAGCCAATCGGGGTCATCTGACTTACTGGCTGCATTCGGTATTGATTTATCCATGTCTCCTCAGAATGCCCGCCTTGCCTTAGATGAACTTGGAGTGTGTTTTTTATTTGCACCTCTGTATCACAGCGGCGTACGCCATGCGATGCCAGTGCGACAAACCATGAAAACGCGGACCCTTTTTAATTTATTAGGACCTTTGATTAATCCAGCAAAACCCAAAATTGAGCTGATGGGGGTATACGATGCCTCTTTGGTGAAACCGCTAAGTCAAACCTTGTTAAATCTTGGACTCAGCCGTGCAGCCGTGATCCATGGAAGCGGCTTAGATGAAGTGGCGCTTCATGGTGAAACAAACGTGGCCGAAATTAAAAACGGTCACATTCTAGAGTACAGCTTAACACCCGGTGATTTTGGCGTGGACGCCCACCCTCTTTCAAGTTTAAAAGGCGGAACACCGGAAGAAAACAAAGAGATCATCACCCGGATTTTACAAGGTCAAGGCACAGAGGCTCAGCAAAGCGCGGTGGCCATCAATGTGGGCTTGTTACTTCGCTTGTTTGGGCATGAAGATTTAAAAGAAAACACCCAAAATGCTTTAGAGATCATGAAAACAGGCAAACCTTACGCCTTGCTCAACGCATTGGCTTTACGGAGCACAAAATGAAAACAGTACTCGAAGAAATCATCGAATCCAAAGTGGCCTGGTTAACGCAACAAAAAATAAAAAAACCGCTTGACGGGTTTATAGATACCCTGATCCCAAGTGACCGTGATTTCCTGAAGGCGTTATCAAAATCACCTGCAAAATTCATTTTAGAATGTAAAAAAGCCTCCCCTTCTAAAGGGTTAATTCGTGCCGACTTTGATTTGGATGCAATTGCAGATATTTACGCAAAACATGCCGCTGTCGTTTCAGTTTTAACGGACGAAAAATATTTTCAAGGACAACTCGATTTTATTCCTCGCGTTCGAGCGAGGGTTCCTTGCCCTGTTCTTTGCAAAGATTTTATCATTGATCCCTACCAAGTATATTTAGCGCGCCATTACCAAGCCGATGCCATTTTATTGATGCTCTCTGTGCTTTCTGATGAGCAATACTGCCTTTTAGCTGATCTGGCTCGGAAACTGCATTTAGGCATTTTGACAGAAATCAGTAACCAAAGTGAACTCAATCGCGCCATCCATTTAAAAGCTGAAGTGGTTGGTATAAACAATCGGGATCTCCGAGATTTAAGCATCGATTTAAACCGAACCAAAACCCTTGCCCCTTTGCTGCCTAAAACAACCTGTATCATTTCAGAATCAGGCATCAATACACATCAAGATATTCGTACCCTTGCACCTTTCGTGAATGGCTTCTTAATTGGCAGCGCCTTGATGGCTCAAGCGCAATTAGATCAAGCAGTGAAACGTATTATCTATGGCGACAACAAGATCTGTGGTTTGACAAGAGAAGAAGACGCAAAAGTGGCCTATGATGCTGGAGCTAACTACGGTGGACTTATTTTTGTGAAAAAATCGCCTCGTTTTGTCACTCTTGATAGGGCGCGAAACATCATGACAGCCGCACCTTTATCTTATGTTGGTGTTTTTCAAAACAACGATATACAAGAGATCATCATGCTGGTCAGAAGCTTGGATCTTTCCGTGGTTCAACTTCATGGCGAAGAAAGCCAAAAGGACATTGAAACACTTCGAAACGCCCTACCTAAAAATACACAAATTTGGAAAGCTCAAAGTATTGTTGACGAAACGCCAAGCTTAAACCCCAACGTTGACCGAAATCTTCTTGACAGTCGCATTGGAGCACAATCAGGCGGAACAGGACACCCCTTTAACTGGTCATTAATCCCCCTAGAGCATGCGGAGAAATTAATGATTGCAGGAGGACTTTCCTCTGAAAATGCACAAAAAGCCGCCCAATTAGGGTGCGCAGGGCTTGATTTTAATTCAGGGGTTGAAAGCGCTCCTGGAATAAAAGATAAAATGAAAATTAATGCGGCTTTTTCCGCGCTGAGAGAGTATTAAGGCCCACTATGACAAAACTAAACCCTTATTTTGGCGAATTTGGCGGCCAATTTGTCCCGCAAATCCTCGTCCCCGCATTGGATCAATTAGAAGAGGCCTTTATTGAGGCCCTTGACGATCCTCATTTTCAAAATGAATTCATTTCATTACTTCAAGACTATGCAGGACGCCCTACGGCGCTAACTCAGTGTCGAAATCTCATAAAAAATACAAAAACAACCCTCTATCTAAAACGTGAAGATTTGCTTCATGGGGGCGCCCATAAAACCAACCAAGTTTTAGGCCAAGCGCTTTTAGCCAAGCGCATGGGAAAAAATGAGATCATTGCAGAAACAGGGGCAGGACAACACGGCGTTGCAACTGCACTGGCTTGCGCCCTTCTCGGATTAAAATGCCGCGTTTATATGGGTGCAAAAGACGTAGAGCGACAAAGCCCCAATGTTTTCCGTATGAAACTCATGGGAGCCACAGTGATCCCGGTTCATTCAGGCTCAGGCACCCTCAAAGATGCCTGCAATGAAGCCCTTCGCGATTGGAGTGGAACCTACGATACCAGCCATTATCTTTTGGGCACAGCCGCAGGCCCTCACCCATTCCCTACCATCGTACGAGAATTTCAAAAAATCATCGGTGAAGAAACCAAAAAACAAATTTTACAAAAAGAAGGGCGCTTACCCGATGCATTAATTGCCTGTGTTGGCGGCGGATCCAATGCCATTGGGATGTTTAACGATTTTTTAGAAAACAAAGAAGTGCAATTGATAGGGGTTGAACCCGCAGGGTATGGCATTGATACAAACCAACACGGCGCCCCTCTTAAACACGGAAAGCTCGGGATTTTTTTTGGTATGAAATCCCCTCTCATGCAAGACTGCAACGGACAAATAGAAGAGTCTTATTCTATTTCAGCGGGCCTTGATTTCCCTTCCGTTGGCCCACAACATGCCCATTTAAATGCAACAGGACGCGCTCAGTATGTCTCTATCACCGACAACGAAGCCTTAGACGCATTTCAGCGTCTTGCCCGTCAAGAAGGGATCATTCCCGCCTTAGAGTCTGCCCATGCATTGGCCTATGCCTTAAAAATGGCCCATGAACATCCACATAAAGAACAGCTCCTCGTGGTAAATTTGTCAGGACGAGGAGACAAAGATATTTTCACTGTGCATGATATTTTAAAAGAAAAAGGACTGTGCGAATGACCCTCCCCTTATCTTCTCGCTATGATACGATGTTTAAAGAATTAGACGCGAAACAAGAAGGCGCTTTTGTTCCTTTTGTCACCGTTGGAGATCCAACGCCCTCTCTTTCTTTAAAGATCATTAAAACCTTGATTGACAATGGCGCAGACGCACTTGAACTCGGTATTCCCTTTTCAGATCCGCTCGCCGATGGACCCACATTACAGGCGGCCGCACTTCGAGCTCTTGAAGCAGGCACCACCCCACCCATCTGTTTTGGTATTGTAAAAGACATACGAAACGCATACCCATCGATCCCCATCGGACTTTTAATGTATGCCAACCTTGTATTTGCCAATGGCGTTGACAATTTCTACGCACAATGCGCTCATTCCGGTGTAGATTCTGTCTTAATTGCAGATGTCCCCACCGGTGAGTCTGAGTCTTTTCGTCTAAGTGCGATGAAATACGGCGTTCACAGTATTTTTATCGCTCCTCCCAATGCCAATGAAACCACCCTCAAAAACATTGCCCAATTCGGCAGTGGTTACACTTATTTAGTGTCCCGTGCAGGCGTCACGGGGGCCGAAATTAAAGCAGGAAAACCCATTACCCCCTTATTAGATAAACTGGCTCAACTCAAAGCCCCTCCCCCTTTACTTGGATTTGGAATTTCGGAGCCGACACAAGTGAAAGAAGCGATTTTAGCGGGGGCCGCTGGGGCGATTTCAGGCTCGGCCATCGTTAAATTAATAGAACGCCATCAGCATGATGAAGCGCAAATGCTTTTGGCTCTGGCGACCTTCGTACGCAACATGAAAGCAGCCACCCACAAACAATCAGACGCCTGAACTCAGGGATATTTAAAGTAATCGAGCGAAGCCCATGAGCACGGCTGTACGGTGTGATTGGGTTTTGAGAATGCAACCAACAAGCCTGCATCTTCAACGTCGAGGCATATAAAAATAAAAGAAACACCTTCATTTTGACGCAAACACTTAATCTAAATTACGCGAACTTTTTATTTGTTACAGGGCCTTCTAAAGTAAACCCATACCAATATGAACCATGTACACCCCCCTAAAATTTTAGAGGGGGTTGTTTTCAATTTGTTTAAAGTTGGATCTTGATGCATTTGCGTATTAACTTTTCACTCTTTTATGTACACTAAGCCTCATTATACCCGTCGCCTTTGAAGCGGTGTGGATGTTGGCTAGTTTCGTTCAGCCCAATCACAGAGTCCATCTACGCTCGGGGGCGTCAGTCACTTGCCGCCTACACGCAACGTCAATTACTTTGGGTATATCTTGCCTATTTCAAACAAAAGGACACACATTTTAATGAAGCAACTCATCGATTTTATTCCCTTAGTTATTTTTTTCGCCCTTTACAAAACCCATGATATCTATATGGCAACAGGCGCACTCATTGTCGCGACCCTTATCCAACTTCTTGTCACTTGGATAATGTACAAAAAAATAGAAAAAATGCAGCTGATCACAACCTGCCTTGTCATTTCTTTTGGTGGCATGACCCTTTTCTTTCAAGACGATAATTTTATTAAATGGAAAGTCACGATTGTTTACGCAATATTTGCTATCGGCTTAATGGTCTCTCACTTTTTAGGAAAGCCGCTTATAAAAGGGATGCTTGGAAAAGAAATCAGTTTACCTGATGGCGTTTGGACAAATATTAATCACGCTTGGGTCCTCTTTTTTACCTTGCTTGCCGGCGTTAACATCTACGTTGCCTACAGGATGCCTTTGGATTTTTGGGTAAATTTTAAGGTCTTTGGTCTGCTAACATTAACGCTGGTGTATACTGTCGTAACAGGTCTTTATATTTATAAATACCTACCGAAAAACAATGATATTGAATAAAACGTATCATCATTTTCTCTTTTTCAGCCCGTCTTTTTAAACGGTTTAATTCCCAGGATATTCTATGGCGTCAGAAACAAGCCCCCCCCCTAAAGGTCAGCTTTTACTACGTACTCTCGCAATGCCTGCAGATACGAATGCAAATGGCGATATTTTCGGTGGTTGGATCATGTCACAGCTTGATTTAGCTGGTGCAATGCTCGCAAAAGAAATATCTCAAGGAAAAGTGGTCACTGTTTCTGTTGAAGAAATTGTTTTTAAAACACCTGTTTCGGTTGGAGATGTTGTATGTTGTTATGGCAAATGTGTTCATATTGGCAGAACATCGATGAGCATTGAACTTGAGGTCTGGGTTAAACCCGTTTATGCCAACGGCATCGGTAAACGTAAAAAAGTCTGTAAGGCAAAATTTAATTATGTTGCAATTGATGGTAATAGTCGCCCACGACCTATAACTACGGCATAATAACCACATTAGAAATTACTCTATCAAATAAGAGAACACAGGAGTACAAATAGAATGTGGTATATTATTTTTTCAGAAGACGTAGAAAATAGTTTACCCTTACGTCTCAAGGTTCGAAGTGAGCATTTAATGCGCCTCCAAGAGCTAGACAATCAAGGTCGTTTATTTGTTGCGGGTCCTCATCCTATTTCAGATCATGAAGAAACAACCGACCCAGGTTTTTCTGGGTCAACTGTCATTGCTCAATTTCACAATTTAGAAGAGGCTAAAACGTGGGCAAATGCTGACCCTTATATTAAAGCTGGCGTTTATAAAAACGTCATCGTTAAACCCTTTAAGAAAGTGTTACCAGCCTGACACTATGAAACATTCAACGCGAGGAGTCTTCAACTAATGTGCAAAATGTTAAAATCTGGACGAATGGCACTTTTTGCTACTTTAGCAATCGTTCTTTCTGGATGCAGCAGCACTCCACCAGAAGTCGAACTTGCAGAATCTTTTGCTAAACAACGGGCGGAAATGCTCTCAAAAATCGTGCCTATTGAATTAAATGGATATAATTTATTACGTGCAAAAGCAAAAGGTTCAGAAATAGAACTGACACTTTTTTTCACGGGCAAAGGCGATATCTCTCCCATTCCCTTAGCGAAAAGCATTCAAAATACCTACTGTCGAGATAAAGAAATTGTCTCTTTGCTTGAGCAAGGACTGACTTACAAATTACTTTTCCGTGATTCTCGTGGTAAAGCTGTTTTAGCTCGCGTTATCGGGATTGGCGATTGCCTAAATGCAGGTATTGAACCCAAAGAAAAAGTCATGCCGCATAACGGCGTATAAAAAATGCTCCCCCAATCGAGATACACAAGGCTTCAGTCTCTTCATTAATTAAATAATTGAAGAGACACTTTGCACCCATCATTTCGCACATGAAAAGAAATATAATTTTATAGGCAAACTTAAAGAGCGCGACCCACTCATTCGTATTTTAAGGTCACGCTAAGTGAGAAATTTGCCTTTCAATTTTAGTTTCAACATCAAATTTTAAAATACCGAGGTTAGGTGCGAAATGACGGGTGTACGTCATTTCTGAGCTTGCCATAAGAAAGAATGACAATAAGTTTGAGGTCATATTTTTACTTATTTTCCTTTTTAAAAGAAAAAATACACCTAAACGCTTTTTGTATTTTAAACATGTCTCTTATACCCTCGCCTTTAAAGCTGAAGTTTTTTTGTATCCCCTTCAAAGCCGAATCAGATAGACCATATAGACTCAGGGGCTTTTCTTCCTTCCTCCCTTACAGCATTCTCACTCATATTGAGTATCGCCATATACCCCAACGTAGTTGAAGATCTGTGTCTGCGAAAAGCTCATGAAACCTCTGAGCACAGATGAGCGATCTAATTGAATCGTGAACATGCATAACCAACACCCACGCAAGATCAGAGGCAAGGGGTATAAAAGGACCTTTTCCTTTTTTTACTCTCTCTTTTGAATGTCATTTGAATGTTTAAAGTACATGACCTTTAAGGTCTTATTTATGTCTATATCGTCAAATTCGGGAGGGTTTTCTAATCGTTCTATAAAACGAAATAAAGGCGCACATTGAGACATTTGATCCAACAAAAAAGACGGATGGATCTCAGGTGCATTAACACAAGCTAAAACCTCTCCACCTTCAACTAAAAGCTCCGGTAAACGCCGTAAGATCCTTGCGTAGTCTTTTGTAAGTACAAAACTGCCTTTTTGAAAAGAAGGAGGATCGATGATCATTAAATCATAAGGGCCATATTTTTTTATTTTCCCCCAAGATTTAAAAAGTTCATGCCCTAAAAAATGAACTTGTTTTAAATCATGCTGGTTTAACAAATGATTCTCTTTACCTCGAGACAAAGAAGATTTCGCCATATCCAAATTCACAACGTGTTTAGCCCCTCCTTCTATCGCCGCAACAGAAAAACCACAGGTATACGAAAATAAATTTAACACTCGCTTTCCAAGGCTATGCTCTAAAACCCATTGACGTCCTAAGCGCATATCTAAGAACAATCCATTATTTTGACGTTGACCTAATTCAAGTTTAAAGGTAAGACCGTTTTCTACGACATTGAGGTAACGGGGAATTTCACCAAATAAAACCTCAATAGGAGCGCCCGCACGAGCACGATGTTGAAGCAGTATTCCCACCCCTCCTTTTTTCATCCAAACATCAGTGTGAGTAAAAGCACTTACCTGCTTTGTAAGTTCATCATAAAAAGCAAGATCTTGTTCTTTAAAAACACCAATTGATAAAATACCACATCCCAACCAATCAAGGGTTATTTGCTCTAATCCTGAATAAACACAGCCTCTGCCATGAAAGAGTCTTCTTATCTCTTTATCGCTCTTTAAAAGACGCGAGGATAATAATTCAAATAAAAAAGGTAACGCACCCAAATCCATCATTCTATTTCCAAGTAAGTATTCGCGGGATGAGGTATGAGACCCATAAACACAATAAGATTTTCTTTCATTATACCTGTCGCCATTGAAGTTGCGTGGGTGTAGGCTTCGCTCGCTCAACCCAATCATAGAGCCCATCTATGCTCAGGGGTTTTATTCACTTGCCGCCTACACGCAGCTTCAATTCCTTTGGGTATAATCATTCTTTTTCTTATTTAGTAATACAGGCCAACTCATTTCAAAAGGGCGCGACCAAGCCGCCTTTGGCAGACTCCATTGTGTCCCAATTGTTGGTGGTACAATAAAATTAAATTCTTTTTCTTTATATATAAAACGCAAAGAATAGGCGTGTAGGTACCCTCTATCTGCTTTAGCACCCCCATAAATCTCATCACCAAGAACCGCTGAACCAAGACTTTTTAATGCCACGCGTATTTGATGGGTTTTTCCCGTTAAGGGCTTGCAAAGAAATGCACGGGATCCTTGACCGGCAGACATTGAAAAAAACTGCGTTATCGCCGGATTTTCTCTGCTTGAGAGCAATTTCCACATAGAACGTCGACTTTTAGACATGTCACCTATAATGGCCCCTTGTTTTTTGTTCGGTTTTTTAGATGACAAAGCCAAGTAATACTTTTCTACTTTTCTTTGTGCAAAAAGAGAAGACAATAAAGAGGCCGCTTCTTGATGACGCCCCAATAACAAAAGACCCGACGTCATTTTATCAAGACGATGAATGAGATATAATTGCTTATCACCCGTTACTTTCGCAATTTCAAGCAAAAGCGATGTTTCGTTTTCATCTTTATGAACACTGATCCCTGGATGTTTATCAATCAAAATAAAATCATCATTTTGAAAAACGAAACTAAACATAAAAAGCCCTACATCAAAAACAAAAAATGCAGCTTAATTCTCACAATCCCATGAATAAAGCAATATAAATCAAAAACGAACTAAAAATTTCTTTTTGTAACAAAAACGAGCAAAAAACAAACAAACGCGCGTTCTCATATTTAATAAAAAATTATAAATGCATCAAAGTCTTATTTATAAAATCAGTCATTTTTACTCCTTCTCTTCTCTCAAACGCCTCTCCTTGACTACAATTATTGAGCAATCGATAGGTGACATTTCAGGGGGAATCATGCTCGCAAAACACAGAAACTATCTACTGAAAGACACAAAAAAGCTCCATGCTCATGTACAAGTCATTCCAACGGGTTTAGTCGAGATTGAAATCATAGAAAAAAAGCAACACCACGCCGCTGAATTTTTAGAGCTTCATTTTGAACAAGAAGGAAAAATAACAAAATTATTCGGCAAAAATACCTCCAACGGCAAACCCACTCTATGGCAAGTTCCTTTCAATCATGACGATGCGAAGGATCTCGAAAATCTTATTGATGAAGCCAATGAAGAATTTGAAATTCTAATGCGTGATTTGTAATCAATGGTTTGAATACTTTTTATAACTTATTTTATTTAACAGAAGAAAACCTCAACCTGACCAGCGCGCACTTATTTTTAAATCAATTACGTGTCATCAGAAACGGTGATAAAACGCAAAAACGGTCCGGAGTCCAGTGTTACAAAGGCATCTCATTAAACCTTTTCTTCAAAAACCTCGTTAATTAAAAACGGGGTTTTTGAACTCTTTTTCTCTCCAGTTTCCTTCGTGTCCTTTTCAAAAAACGGGACCAATCAATTTACAAACTACCAGTCCGCCTAAGCTCTAATACCCATACAGAATAAAAAACAGTCAGAAGGCATTGAGTTTGATGGGTCCCCAAAAAATTATGCCCTTGAACGACAAACAAAGAAACCCATCATCCTATAAGGGGGAGGAGGATACACCCAGGATATGTAAAGATACAGCTCGGCAACAAGGAACAAAATCAGAGTTTAGATTGCGTATGTGATTGGAATATAAATTCGCTGCAATCTTAGAAGGAACCCTGGCGCTTCAAAAGCAAAGGGGATAAAGGCAATGCACATTTAAGCCCTCTTTGGTAAACTAGATTCACTTTCAAATATGAATATAATGAGGACTTAACATGCCAATGTATGTCGTGGGTCATAAGATCCCAGATTCTGATTCAATCTGTGGTGCAATCGCTCTTGCATACCTAAAAAACCAAATCGATGAGCCTGCAATTGCAACTCGCCTTGGTGCGCTGTCACCTGAGACCCAGTTCATTTTGGAACGTTTTGGTATTGAAGCGCCCGCTCTCAAAGAAAGCTATGCAGGTGAAAATGTTTTTATCGTTGATCATTCTGAATTAACGCAAGCACCCGACGACATCAATGAAGCGACCATTGTTGGCATTGTTGACCATCACAAACTCGGAGATTTAACCACCTCTACCCCCCTTGAATGCTGGATTCGTCCCGTTGGATGCTCCAACACCGTGATCAAAATGATGTACGATTTTCATGGTATTACCATTCCTCCAAATATCGCAGGCATTATGCTTTGCGCCATTTTGAGCGACACGGTTATTTTTAAATCACCGACATGCACGACGGCGGATATCCGGTGTGTTGAAGATCTCGCTAAAATAGCCAAGATAGAAGATGTTAATCAACTTGGAATGGAAATGTTCAACATCAAGTCTGCCGTTACAGGGACCCCTGTACGTGAACTTGTGATGCGTGATTATAAAAACTTCAAAATGAACGAGCACCTCATTGGAATCGGTCAACTTGAAGTTGTTGATTTATCTGTTTTTAATGATATCAAAGAAGAACTCGAAGCCGATATTGCCTTACTCAAAAAAGAAGGTGAACACCACAGTGTCATCTTACTCTTAACTGACATAATGAAAGAAGGCTCAGAACTTCTCGTCGTTTCTGATGATATCAGCCTGATTGAAAAAGCATACGGACAAAAATGTAAAAATGGTCGTATGTGGCTGGATGGTGTCTTAAGTCGGAAAAAACAAATCATACCTCAATTGCAAAGCGTCTTTTCCTGAACCCCTTTTATTATAAAAAAAGACCGCTTCATAAAAGTGAACCTTCATGAAGCGGCTTGTTGTTCATAAAATACACTCTAAAAAACGAAACACAGAGGTATTAAAGGCATAAATGGATAAAAATGTCTTTCAAATAGCATTACCAACCCGTACGTTCGCGTAAAGCCTTACCAATATCTGCAAGGCTTTTCACCGTCGTAACCCCGGCTTCTTCTAAAGCCGCAAATTTATCTGCTGCTGTCCCTTTACCACCGGAAATAATGGCCCCCGCATGACCCATTCTTTTTCCCGCAGGTGCAGTGACTCCTGCGATATAAGCAATAACAGGTTTCGTCACATGTTCTTTTATATAAGAAGCCGCTTCTTCTTCGGCGGTGCCACCGATTTCCCCTATCATCACGATGGCCTGGGTTTCAGGATCCGCTTCAAACAGAGATAAAATATCAATAAAGTGAGAACCAGGAATCGGGTCCCCACCAATTCCAACACAAGTAGACTGTCCGAAACCTTCGTCTGTTGTTTGTTTTACGGCTTCATAAGTAAGGGTGCCTGAACGTGAAACAATACCGACTTTTCCCGCTTTGTGAATAGGGCCTGGCATGATCCCTATTTTACATTCACCCGGGGTTATCACCCCAGGGCAATTGGGTCCAATCATACGAACCCCTGCTTCATCTAATTTTACTTTTACATCCAGCATATCTAACGTGGGTATGCCTTCTGTGATTGTCACGATCAGCTTAATACCCGCACTGATGGCTTCTAATATGGCATCTTTACAAAACGGCGCAGGAACATAAATGACGCTTGCCGTCGCGCCCGTGGCTTCAACAGCCTCAGACACAGTATTAAAGACCGGCAAATCTAAATGAAATGTGCCACCTTTACCGGGAGACACACCCCCAACCATTTGCGTTCCATATTCTAGGGCTTGCTTTGAATGAAAGGTTCCTTGTCCACCCGTAAAACCTTGGCAGATCACTTTTGTATTTTTATTGATTAAAATAGACATTATTTCCCCTCTACGGCATCAATGACTTTTTCAGCCGCTTCCGTCAAGGTGTTCGCGGTGATAATATTCAATCCTGACTCTTTTAGTTTTAACAAACCTAAAGGCGCATTGTTTCCTTCAAGACGCACAACTACCGGTACTTTCACACCCACATCTTCGACAGCACCAATAATACCATCCGCAATAAGATCACAACGAACGATCCCACCAAAGATATTCACCAATACAGCTTTGACATTGTGATCAGACAAAATGATTTTAAAGGCTTCAGTAACGCGCTCTTTCGTCGCACCGCCTCCCACATCCAAGAAATTTGCAGGACGTCCGCCATGCAAATTAACAATGTCCATTGTCCCCATCGCAAGACCGGCTCCATTAACCATGCAACCAATGTTTCCATCTAAGGCCACATAATTAAGCTCCCATTTTGCAGCAAGGGCTTCTCGATGATCTTCTTGGGTGATGTCATGCATTTCACGAAGCTCGGCCTGACGAAAGAGCGCGTTACTGTCGATGGTAATTTTTGCGTCGAGACACAATAAATGACCTTCTTCAGTAATGATCAGTGGATTCACTTCCACCAAAGCAACGTCTTTTTCGGAAAATAACGTCGCAATGCCCATGAAAATCTTTGTAAACTCTTTGACCAATCCTCCTGTCAATCCGAGTTTAAAAGCCAACTCACGTCCTTGATAAGGCTGAGGCCCCACTAAAGGGTCAATGCAGGTTTTAAAAATAAGTTCCGGCGTTTCTTCTGCTACTTTTTCTATTTCAACGCCGCCTTCCGTTGAGGCCATAAAAACAATGCGTTGAGAACTACGATCGAGGACAGCCCCAAAATAAAGTTCTTTTTCAATATTTGAACAAGACTCCACTAAAATTTTACTAACGGGTTGGCCTTTTTCATCCGTCTGAATAGTAACAAGTTGATTTCCAAGCCATTTTTTAGCGAATTCTTTTATTTCTTCTTTAGAATTGACAAGCTTAACGCCACCCGCCTTGCCTCTTCCCCCTGCATGCACTTGGCATTTTACAACCCATTTATTTCCTCCCAGTTTATCCGCCGCTTCTGCAGCTTCATGGGGTGTATCACAAGCATACCCTTCAGAAACGGGCAAACCGTATTCACAAAATAGCTTTTTTGACTGATATTCGTGCAGATTCATGATGTTTTATCCGTGAAAAAATGCGTTGTTCATAAAAAAGGGAGAGCATTTCTCCCCATAAACTAAAAAGATAACCGGGTATACCCGTCACCTTTGAAGGTGCCGGACCTTTGGCTGAACACGCTTGCCGCATGCCCCCCTTCAAGGCTTTTGGGTATAAACCTGTTACTTAAGAAACAAAGCGACAAAAATAGATTAAACGTCTAACAACAAACGCGTTGGATCTTCTAAAAATTCTTTTATGGTCACCAAAAAACCCACAGACTCACGCCCATCCACTAAACGGTGATCATAAGAAAGAGCAAGGTACATCATGGGCAAAATACCAATTTGACCCTCCACGACCATGGGTCTTTCTTGTATTTTATGCATGCCTAAAATAGCCGCCTGAGGTGGATTAATAATAGGCGTCGACATCAGGGATCCAAAAACCCCACCATTAGTAATGGTAAAGTTTCCTCCCGTGAGATCGTCTACCGTCAATTTCCCATTACGTCCTTTTTCAGCAAATGCTTTAATTCCTTTTTCTATTTCAGCAAGGCTCAAGGTATCAGCATCACGTAAAACAGGCGTGACAAGGCCACGCGGCGTCGAAATCGCCATACTGACATCAAAAAAGTTATGGTAAACAATATCATCACCATCAATCGAAGCATTGATTTCGGGGTAACGCTTTAACGCTTCGACCACAGCTTTCACATAAAACGACATAAAACCCAATCGGATCCCGTGGCGTGCTTCAAACGCAGTTTGATATTTTTCACGCAGCGTCATAATCGGCTTCATGTTCACTTCATTGAATGTCGTCAACATGGCTGTGCTGTTCTTTGCTTCAAGGAGACGCTCTGCCACCCTTTTACGTAAACGCGTCATTGGGACACGCTTTTCTCCTCGAAAAGGAACCCTTAAAGACGCTTTTTCTTCCAACACCGAGTCCGTCTTTTGGTCTTTCATTTTCAGGTAAGACAGAATGTCTTCGCGGGTAAGACGTCCTCCGACTCCTGAGGGGGTTATTTCTTCAGGGTTGAGCGCGTGTTCTAAGAGAAGTCGGCGCACAGCTGGAGTCAAAGCGTCATGATGCTCATCCGGCACTGGCCTTTCTTCAGAAGCGGCGTCATCTGAAATCACCGTTTCTTTTGTTAATTTTTCAGGCGAAATACCCACTTTTAAGGTTGCAAGTAGTTGCTTTGACAAGACCGTCGAACCTTCCAATTCAATGATTGATTCTAAAATACCGTCTTCAGGAGAAGGGACTTCCAATACAACTTTATCTGTTTCAATATCAACCAAAACTTCATCGCGATAAACCGTATCTCCTGGCTGTTTATGCCAAGTCGCAACAGTGGCATCAGCAACAGACTCCGGCAAATCTGGAACCACAATTTCAACTGTCATTCTCTCTAATTCCTTCATTATGAATACCTCCAAAATACGAGCTGAAAGTCATCACGCCATCCCATAAAATCGTGCATTTTGAGATGGAAATAAAAGACGTTTTATCAACGTATCGCAACCCAATATTTTGAAAAAATGGTTTTAATTTAAAGTAAGTGCATCATCAATTAAGGCTTTTTGTTGCTTCAAATGAACCGACATATAGCCTACAGAAGAAGACGCAGAAGCCGCTCGCCCTGCATAACTTAAGCGCGCATCAGCGGGAAGCACTGAACGGAAATTATGCTGACTGCTGTACCAGGCACCTTGATTTTGAGGCTCTTCTTGACACCACACAAAATCCTTCGCATTCACATATTCACGAATAATCGTTTCTAGGTTGTCTTTCGGGAACGGATACAGTTGTTCTATTCGAACCAGTGCCACGTCTTTTATTTCTGATTTACGGCGTGTTTCAAGCAAGTCGTAATAGACTTTTCCTGAACACATGACAACACGTTTCACCGCTTTTGGATCCAATTCGTCGATTTCACCGATGGCGGGCTGAAAGTTCCCCTCTGCAAGATCATCCAATGTCGAGATACACAATGGATGACGTAATAACGATTTGGGAGACATAATGATCAAAGGGCGGCGCATCGGCCTAAACACTTGCCGTCTTAATATATGGTAAATTTGTGCCGGTGTTGAAGGGATGCAAACCTGCATATTTTGCTCAGCACACAGCTGTAAATAACGCTCAAGGCGAGCAGAAGAATGCTCAGGACCCTGTCCTTCATATCCATGCGGCAACAACATGGTTAAACCGCACATTCTTCCCCATTTTTGTTCACCTGAACTAATGAACTGATCGATGACAACCTGCGCCCCGTTTGCAAAATCCCCAAACTGCGCTTCCCACACGGTCAATCCATTCGGCTCAGCCGTTGCATAGCCGTATTCAAAAGCAACCACAGCCGCTTCCGACAAGACAGAATCAAAGATTTGAAAAGGCCCTTGCTCTTCATGAATATGCATGAGAGGAATGTAAACACTGGCATCCGTTTGATTATGTAAAACCGCATGACGATGAAAAAATGTCCCTCGTCCCGAGTCTTGCCCTGTGATACGGATCCGTTTTCCTTCGTCAACAATGCTGGCATAAGCCAACGTTTCAGCCATTCCCCAATCTAACGGTTTCTCGCCCTTGGCCATCGCGGCGCGATCTCTGTAAATCTTGCTAACCCGATCATGGAGTTGATGATCTTGAGGCACCCATGAAACCCGCTCAGCCAATTCAACCAGTCGAGACATATTGACTTTATGGGCCCATGAAATTTCCCAATCATGTCCCAGATAAGGAGACCAATCGACAGAATGCAGCGCCATTGGGCGAAATTCTTTAACAACACTTTCCCCTTCGACCAAAGCGTCACGGTATTCATTGATTAAATTTAAAGACAATTTAGCGTCAACATCACCTTGGTCATCCAATCTGTCAGCATAAAGTTTTCGGGGGGTGGGGTGTTTTTTGATCTTTTGATACATGAGAGGCTGTGTGGCATTCGGTTCATCGGCTTCGTTATGCCCATGACGGCGATAACACACGAGATCAATCACAACATCTCGCTTAAATTCATAACGATAATCAAGTGCAAGTCGGGCTACAAAAGCCACGGCTTCAGGATCATCGGCGTTCACATGAAAAATCGGTGCCTGCACCATTTTAGCCACATCAGTGCAATACAAGGTCGAACGTGAATCTTTTGGATTAGAGGTTGTAAAACCTACTTGATTATTGATGACGATGCGTATGGTCCCACCCACACAATAGCCTCTCGCTTGAGACATATTGAAGGTTTCTTGGACTACACCTTGCCCTGCAATGGCACTGTCTCCATGCAAGGTGATAGGTAAAACCATCGCACCATTTTTGTCGTTTAAACGGTCTTGACGGGCACGAACAGAACCAATCACAACGGGGTTCACGATTTCAAGGTGAGAAGGATTAAACGCCAACACCAAATGAACATCGCCTCCAGGGGTTGAAAAATCACTCGAAAAACCTTGATGGTATTTCACATCTCCGGTTCCCCAAGAATCGCCATGCTTGCCCGCAAATTCATCAAAAAGTTCAGAGGGCTTTTTCCCCAAAACATTCACAAGCATATTTAAACGACCCCGATGGGCCATTCCAATCACGACCTCACGTACACCTTTTTCTCCACTGTGACGAATAAGCTCTTTCATCATCGGGATCAAGGCATCCGCCCCTTCTAAAGAAAAACGTTTGGCTCCCGGAAATTTCGCACCTAAATAACGTTCAAGCCCTTCCGCAGCAGTGAGCTCTTCTAATAACGTGATTTTTTCATTGCGAGAAAAAGAAGGATGTCCGACAACCGATTCTAAACGTTGTTGTATCCAGCGCTTTTCTTCGGTATCCGTGATGTGCATGTATTCTGAACCAATATGACCGCAATAGGTTTTTTGGAGTGCATCATACAAATCGGATAATTTCATTTTCTCTTGCCCAACAGCAAAAGAGCCGACATTAAACTCTTCTTCGAAATCCTCTTCGGTCAAATGATGAAATGAGGGTTCAAGATCGGGAACCGAATCTCTTTGCCAAAGACCCAAAGGATCCAAATTAGCTTGCTGATGCCCACGAAAACGATATGCATTAATCAGTTGTAATACTTTTACTTGTTTTGCATCTAAATTTGGGTTGACTCCGGATCCGCCAAATGGTCTCTTCTCATTTGCAAGTCGGCGAAAATCATCACGAATTTTCAAGTGATCTTTTTCTTTTACATGCCCATTTACCGTTGGCAATGCATCAAAAACCGCTTTCCATTCTGGATCAACAGACTCTGGCGCGCAGAGGTACAATTCATAAAGCGTCTCAACATAACTCGCATTGGCGCCAGCCAAATGAGAAGACTCAAACCACGTCTTCATCACGCCATTTTGCATTTCTAACCCTTAACAACTTGATTTTATTATGTGGCCACTCAAAAGTGACCCCCCTTTACACTTCAGTTCTGACCTTACGATTTTTGGGTATTTTCAACCCAAGGTTAAATCGCGCGTTTGAGCAACATCGAACGAATATGTCCAATGGCTTTGGTCGGATTTAAACCTTTAGGGCAAACACTGACGCAGTTCATTATGCTATGACAACGAAAAACACTGAATGGATCGTCAAGTTCAGATAAACGCTGCTCAGTATCGGTATCGCGGCTGTCAATTAACCAACGGTATGCGCCAAGCAAGCCCGCAGGACCAATAAATTTATCTGGATTCCACCAAAAAGAAGGGCAAGACGTTGTACAACAAGCGCACAAGATGCATTCATAAAGCCCATCCAAATGAGCCCTTTCATCCTGAGATTGAATATTTTCTCTTGATGTCGGAGCGCCATCATTGATAAGATAGGGTTTGACTCGTTCGTAATTAATATAAAATTGTGCCATGTCCACAATCAAGTCACGAATAACAGGCAATCCCGGCAAAGGCCGAATAACAATACTGGATTGATCAAGTAACGTAGAGAGTGGAGTAATGCAAGCCAGGCCGTTTTTACCGTTCATATTCAAGCCATCAGAGCCACAGACACCTTCACGGCAAGAACGACGAAATGAGAGTGTTGGATCTTGCTCTTTTAACAAGATCAGTGCGTCCAGCAACATCATGTCAGAACCGTCAGGAAGTTCAAGACTGTACCCTTTCATGTGTGGCACGTCATCAACATCAGGATTGAAACGATAAACAGAAAAATTCAGTTTCATGATTTCATGTCACCTTAATAAGTACGCGCTTTGGGTGGAAAGGCGTCACGATAAACAGGTGAGGTATTCACACCTCGTTTGGACATCGATTGTGTTTCAGGATCATAAATACTGTGACACAACCAATTTTCATCATCACGCTCTTGATAATCAAAACGGGCATGTGCTCCACGACTTTCCGTTCTGTAGTTGGCCGCAACCGCAGTCGAAAAAGCCGTTTCCATCAAATTATCAAGTTCTAAACATTCAATTCTTTGTGTATTGAATTCACTGGAGCGGTCATCTAACCGAGCGACATTTAAACGCTCACGGATCACTTTAAGTTCTTCCAAACCTTTCTCCATGGCTTCTCCTTCACGAAAGACAGAGAAATTATTCTGCATACACGATTGCAAATCTTTTCTGATTTGCACAGGATCTTCTCCTTTAGAGGTCGAATTCCAACGATTCAAACGCGCCAATGAAGCGTCAATATCAGACTCAGAGGCCTCTCTTGCATCGGCACTTGCCGCCAAGGTTTCCCCTAAGTGCAATCCAGTTGCTCGCCCAAAGACCACAAGATCAAGCAATGAATTTCCACCTAAACGGTTTGCACCATGAACAGAGACACTCGCAATTTCCCCACAGGCAAATAAACCTTGCACATCAATATCATTTCCCTTTGCGTCCAGTTTGAGTGCTTGACCTGAAATTTGAGTGGGAATGCCCCCCATCATATAGTGACAGGTTGGGATCACAGGAATAGGATCTTTGATAGGGTCGATGTGAGCAAAGGTACGAGAAAGCTCAAGAATGCCAGGAAGACGCGCTTCCAAAACCTCTTTTCCTAAATGATCGAGTTTCAGTTTTAAATGGGGTCCCCAAGGGCCATCACAACCTCGACCTTCTCTGATCTCAACCATCATGGAACGCGCCACGACATCACGACCAGCGAGATCTTTTGCATTGGGGGCATAACGCTCCATGAAACGCTCACCGTTTTTATTAAGAAGGTAGCCGCCTTCACCACGACAACCTTCGGTCACTAAAACGCCAGCCCCTGCAATACCGGTTGGATGAAATTGCCACATTTCCATGTCTTGCATCGGAACGCCAGCGCGCAGTGCCATGCCGACCCCATCGCCAGTGTTGATAAAGGCATTGGTGGTGGACTGATAAATACGTCCCGCGCCACCGGTTGCAAGTACGGTCGCTTTGGCTTTGAAATAGCACACTTCGCCCGTTTCGATGCACATGGCCGTCGCACCCATCACCACACCATCTTGGTTTTTAACCAAATCTAAGGCATACCATTCTGAAAAAATAGTGGTTTTGTGTTTAATGTTTTGCTGATAGAGCGTATGAAGCAAGGCGTGGCCCGTACGGTCTGCCGCCGCTGCTGTGCGCGCCGCCTGCTCTCCACCAAAATCAAGAGATTGCCCACCAAAAGGACGTTGATAAATAGTCCCATCTTCAAAGCGCGAAAAAGGCAAACCCATTTTTTCTAATTCAATAACAGACTGTGGTCCCGTTTTACACATGTACTCAATGGCATTTTGATCGCCAATGTAATCTGACCCTTTCACGGTATCATACATGTGCCATTCCCAATTATCCGGATGAGAATTACCTAAAGCAACAGTGATCCCACCTTGTGCTGAAACAGTATGAGAGCGTGTAGGAAAGACTTTGGATAAAAGAGCGCAAGATAAGCCTTCTTCCGATATTTGCAAAGCGGCCCGCATTCCAGCACCGCCAGCACCAATCACAATCGCATCAAATTCTCTTACAGGAATACTCACTTACACCCCCCACAATACAGAAAAACCAGTCAACAAATACACGATAAGCAAGATCACAACACTGAATTGAAGCAGTCCACGAAGAAAAGTGGACTTAATATAATCAGTGAGAACTTGCCAAAGGCCAATCCACGCATGAACAAGCACACAGCCCAAGGTCAATAAAGCAAATACTTTGTTCCAGACACGGCCCCAAAATTCCAACCAAATGCCGTAGGTTATTTCGGGTGTTATCGCAAAAAAACCAACCATATAAACACAAAAAAGAGCCATCACAACCGCTGTAGCCCGTATCAAAATGAAATCATGAACCCCATTTCGACCAAAAGAAGAAACATGCATCACCATACTAATATCCCCGCAAACACTGACAATAAGACGGTCATAATACCGACCACTTTTGCGCTGGCTGTTCCTGCTTCTAAATCTTCAAAATAACCGAGATCCATGATCATGTGGCGGATCCCTCCGACAATGTGATAAGCAAGAAAGGTCAAAATTCCCCATAAAACAAATTTTCCAAAGAAACGATTCATAATGTCCACGGCGAGCAAAAAACCATCCTCAGACTCAAGAGAAAGGCTCAGTAGCCAGAGCAAAATCGTTATTGAAAAAAAAGTGGCGACACCAGAAATTCGATGTGCAATTGAAGCTAGCGCCGGAATAGGAAAGTGAAAGGTTTGAAGATCGAGATTTACGGGTCTTTTCTTTTTTAAATCCATGCGTTGGTCCACTCTGCTCCATTTGGAACAATAATAGTTTTTATACCTCTTCGAATCACACATCACGAAACAAGAGACCGAAACACTGATATTTTTAAATTTGTATATATAAACTTGCAGCTCATCTATGCCGAGAGTAATCTCAATAAACAAAAACATGAGCAGATTACACAGAATGACACAGATTAAACAGGCTGAGTATATGCATCGCAAGATTTAAACACAAACTAATAAAATTGACACAAATCGCGAAACAGAGCATTAACTTATAGCGTGTGAATTTAATGAATAATTAAATAAACCAAAAATCAATGTGGCACATTGACATTTAGGACAATTAATATCTAATTTAGCGAGCAAGAATATAAAAATAACAACACATTCAATCGGTTTAACCCACGAGGAAAAAAATTATGGCCCCTAAAAAAGCCACCTTACAGATTGAAGGACAAGAAGCCATTGAACTTCCGATTAGCAAAGGAACGATCGGTCCGGAGGTCATTGATGTGCGATCTTTAGGTGCGAGCGGTTATTTCACTTTTGACCCAGGCTTTGTTGCTACAGCATCCTGTGAATCACAAATCACCTACATTGATGGTGATGCGGGGATCCTATTGCATCGTGGTTTTCCCATTGATGAACTCGCTAATAATGCAGATTATTTGGAAGTGTGTTATATCTTGCTTTATGGCGAAGTCCCCACAGAAAAACAATACAAAGAATTTCGTCGCATCGTCACTCGACACACCATGGTTCACGAGCAAATTTCCAGCTTTTTCCATGGCTTCCGCCGAGATGCACATCCGATGGCTGTCATTGTCGGTGTTGTTGGCGCGCTTGCCGCCTTTTATCACGATTCTCTCGACATTAATAACGATTATCACCGCGAAATTACCGCATTTCGCCTTCTATCGAAAATGCCGACACTGGCCGCAATGTGTTACAAATATTCGATAGGTCAACCTTTTATCTACCCACGAAATGATCTAGATTACGCAGAAAATTTTCTACACATGATGTTCGCAACGCCATGTGAAGAATATGAAGTCAATCCCATTGTCGCCCGTACCATGGATAAAATCTTCACTTTACACGCAGATCATGAACAAAATGCATCCACTTCCACTGTTCGTTTAGCTGGCTCCTCCGGTGCGAATCCTTTTGCATGTATTGCCGCAGGGATTGCCTCTTTATGGGGTCCCGCTCACGGCGGTGCAAATGAAGCTTGTCTCAAAATGCTTGAAGAGATTGGAAGTGTTGAAAATATTCCTGAATTTATAGAAAGAGCCAAAGACAAAAATGATCCATTCCGTCTTATGGGCTTTGGGCATCGCGTTTATAAAAACTATGATCCAAGAGCCACCGTCATGCGCAAAGCTTGCCATGACGTGCTAGACGAACTCAAAATTGAAGATCCTCTTCTTGATATTGCGATGGAACTAGAAAGAATCGCCCTGTCTGATCCCTACTTTATCGAGAAAAAACTCTACCCTAATGTGGATTTCTATTCAGGGATCACCTTGAAAGCCATCGGTATTCCCCTTTCAATGTTCACTGTCATTTTTGCAATGTCGAGAACCATTGGTTGGATAGCCCATTGGAATGAAATGCACAGTGATCCACAAAATCGTATAGGCCGTCCCCGCCAGCTTTATACAGGCTATACAAAACGTGAATTCACCCCCATGAAAAAACGAACTTAAAGCACATTTCGGTTATACCCAAGACACTTGAAGTTGCAAAGCGGCAAGTGAATGAAGCTCCTGAGCATCGATGGACGATGTAATTGGACTCAATGAGCAGGTTCAAAGGCGACGGGTATAGAAGCGTTTGACATAAAAAAATCCGAGAGGCATACCTACTCGGATTTTTTATTTAAAGTGCTCAATTCTTTTTATTCAGGGTGATCCTCTGTGCGTTTTCATCTCGCACAATCGCAGAAAATCAATTGCTCTTGCTTAAAGTAAAAAGCCAACAACAAAACCAATCGATCAAAATTAACGTTCCCAATACGCTTCTTTCAAGCTTTCTTCTTTTTCGGGTAAACCGCGCGATAAACGAGGTGAATGCTGAGCGAGTACTTCATAACTGACTCGATTTGCATATTTACAAACTTGAGAAAATGAACTGTATGTCAAAAATGTATGGGTGTGTTTCGTTGAATTAGGAACATTTTCTTTATGATAGCGGTTGGCCGACATATCATGCAAAACGGCAGATAAAGCACCATCCCCCGCCCCATTCGTGTTCTTTATGCGCTCCGGTCCACCCATATAAGGTGCAATGTGTGAATACACTTTTACGGGATCTTCACAAGCGTCTTTTTTCATGGGCCGACTGAATTCATACTGATTAAAGTCAACAATGGTGCTGGACAAAAGAGGCAAGGTCGTTTTTCGTTTGGCATTGTTTTCAGTAAACCCCGCCATATATAATCCAATCGGTCCTGCCGTACACAAAACAAGATCAACCCATTCGAGGGATTTATCCGCCGCAAGAAGCGGATCAGACTCCCCCGTGAGCGCTTCAGCTTCGTCTTCATTCATGGCCAAAAGCGTCACATGCTCTTTTAAAAAGTCACGCCACCATTGTGGATTTTGAAGGATCACCGATTTTGTGCCAAGCGTCATCACAATCGGAACATTGTATTTTTTGGCATATTGAATCGCCATCATCGTCGATTCAGGCATAGGATCACCTTCATTACAACGAACAAGATAGGCCGTTAATACCAAAGCAGAAGCATTTTCAAAAATATGCTCAGGAACCGAACTGGGATGAAGCTGGTTCATTTGCCCTTCGCTTATCGCAAAAGTGCGTTCACCGTCGTCACTGATAAGGGTATAACAACGCCCAATAGGGCCAGAAACCGATTGAAGATAATTTAAATCCATTCGACTCGAGGTGTTACATAAATACCGATACGCATAACTTCCAATACGGATAGCACGGCTCATCACCCCCAATAAAATAGAACGGTCGTCTGCCAAAGTAGAATAATTGTGCAAAGTATTCCCGATGGTTCCCCCAGCAAATTCATGCTTGATCATTTTTTTTTCTTGAAGCTCTTCATACAAAGCTTCTGCGCATTTGTCGTCAATGACCAAAGAATGTCCTTTGCTGAGGCCATATTTTTCCACAAATGCTTCGCTGACATTCGCTTCTATATCAACCAATGTTTGATCAATACCGATCACGTAAGGATGCTTTAATTTTGGTTTCTTTGTAGACTGAACAAGAAGTGGCTCACGTGCCTGCACGGGAAAATAATGTTTGGATTTGCGTTGGCCTGGAAATTTCATTTTTTGATTACTTTGAGGCAATACGAAAAACAGAATTTTATCACAGAAATAACAAGATCAATATCCCAAATAAAACATTCCAAAAAATGAAAAATGCCTTTTCATCGAAAAAGAAACGGCATTAAACATTTTTTAGATATGTTTCAACAAGTTTACGCATCATCTCAATGTGTTGAGGGGCATCATTTAAACAAGGAATGTATTCAAAAATGTCTCCACCCGCCTTAAGAAAGAGGGAGCGACAAAGAACAGAAATTTCTTCTACCGTTTCAAGGCAATCGACAGAGAAACCCGGCGTAATAACATCAAGGTGTTTTATGCCTTCTTTTGGCAAGGAAGTGATGGTTTTGTCCGTATAAGGTTCCAGCCAAGGTTCTGGGCCAAAACGTGATTGAAACGTCATCCGAATTGGCACATCTTTTCTTAAACGTTGACGCAATTTTGCTGTCGTCTCTGTGCAGTGGGTTAAATAAAGATCGCCATTATTGGAATAACGCACAGGGATCCCATGATAAGAACAAAGCAACATGTCCGGTTTGCCTTTTTTCTTCCAATGGGCTTCGATGGATATCGCCAAGGCTTCGATGTAATCGTCATTATCATAATAATGATGAACAAAGTGAAATTCAGGTATTACGGGGTGTTCTTTTAATGTCAATGCAAATTTATCAAAAGCCGCTGCGGTCGTCGTTTGAGAATATTGAGGGTACAAAGGGAGCACCACTATTTTATTCACACCTTGCGCTAATAAAGATTTCACCGCCCCCGACATGCTTGGGTGACCATACGTCATCCCTATTTCAACAGGCAAACCTGTCGCGCGCTCTAATTCTAATTTTTGGCGAATAGAGTACACCAGCAAAGGCGAACCTTGAACCATCCAAATGTTTTTATAAAGACGGGCAATTTTAGAGGCACGAAAAGGAAGGATCACCCCATGCAACAGCGGATACCAAAGGAAAGGGTTCTTGTCAACCACACGCTTGTCTTGTAAGAATTCACTTAAAAACAATTTAACGGCCTTTGCAGTTGTCGCTTTAGGCGTACCCAAATTCACCAACAACACACCCACTTTTTTTTCTGAATTTTTCATTTAAGCCAGCTTTCAATATTTAAAATTAACAGCATATACCCTAGAGATTTGAAGATCTTGTAGGCGCCCAGTGAACAACCTCTTTAGCATAGTTGAACTATGTGATTGGATTTCGAGAGCGAAGTCAACACTCACGCAGTTTCAAAGGTGAGGGGATATCAGGTCTCTTCGACGCCTAAAAAATAAATCAAAAAAGGGCAGCCTGTGCACCCTTTTTTAATGACTAAAAACAGGAGTTAACCCAGTATGTTTGCAATTTCGGCACTCACTTTTGCAACCGCTTCAGTGCCATCAAATGTAAAATATTGGGTATGACTTGTTTCAACCGCTTTAGAATAATAAGAAATCAAAGGCGCCGTTTGTTGATGATACACCGCCAAACGATCGCGCACCGTTTCTTCTTTATCATCATCACGGACCACCAAATCTTCTCCCGTGATATCGTCTTTTCCTTCCACCTTCGGTGGATTATAAACAAGGTGATAAGTTCGACCTGAAGCAAGATGGGCACGTCGTCCACTCATTCGCTCAACGATCATCTCATTGGGAACATCTATTTCAAAAACATAATCAATTGAAATTCCCATTGTTTTAAGGCCATCAGCTTGAACTTGTGTGCGAGGAAAACCATCAAGTAAAAAGCCTTTCGCACAATCTTCTTGTTTAATCCGCTCTTGCACTAAGCCTAAAATAATGTCATCAGAAACCAGTTGACCTGCATCAATCACTGACTTAGCTTGCATCCCCATTTGCGTGCCTGCTTTAATCGCCGCACGTAGCATATCCCCTGTCGAGATTTGCGGAATACCGTATTTTTCCATGATGAATTGAGCTTGTGTTCCTTTACCGGCACCTGGAGCGCCTAAAAGAATAATGCGCATCGTCATCCTCTTTGATTATGTTCGCGATTTTTAAAAAAATGCAACATACACGGTTATGTAAAACCTATCAAGCCCAGCAATGAACTGGGCTTGGATTTATTTTTTATAATATAGCCAACGCAATTGAAGATACGTGTTGGTGCCAAGCAAGTGAAGCCCCTGAGTATAGAGCTACTCTGTGTTTGGACTGAACGAGCATGGCCAACACCCACGCCACTTCAAAGGCGACAGGTATACAAACAGAAGATCTTAAGCCTTTGTTAATAGGCTGTTCATGGCATTTAAGAAAGAAGAAGAATCATCCATTGAACCGCGCTCCGCCAGCATCGCCTGACCAAAAAGCATTTCAACCCAATGTGCAAAAATCTCTTCGTCTGTTTCATGGGCCATTTGTTTAACTAAATGATGTTCAGGATTTAGCTCAAGAAGATACTTCACCTCAGGTGCTTTTTGACCCGAGGAGGCCAATAATTTCGCCATTTGAGTGCCCATATCATATTGATCGGTCACTAAAAGAGCAGGAGTATCGGATAATTTAAAAGTGGTGCGAACATCTTTCACACGATCCTTTAAATAGCTTTTCGTGCGTTCAACAACAGACTCAAATTCTTTTTTTGTTTCTTCACGCTGTTCTTTTTCTTCATCATCTTCAAACTGACTGAGGTCAAGATCTGATTTTGTAATGGATTGGAAGCTTTTACCATCAAAATCAGACAAATAATTCATCAACCACTCATCAATACGGTCATACATTAAAATGACTTCAATGCCTTTCGCTTTAAATTGCTCAAGGTGAGGGCTGTTTTTGGTCGTTTGATAGGTGTCACCCGTCAGATAATAAATCTTATCTTGGGTTTCTTTCATGCGAGAAACATATTCTGTCAAAGAAATCGATTGAGTGCTGCTGTCCGTGTGCGTTGAAGCAAAACGCATCAAAGCAGCAATTTTTTCACGGTTTGCAAAATCTTCTGCAGGTCCTTCTTTTAGAACCAAGCCAAATTCATTCCAAAAATTCTGATATTTTTCAACGTCATTGTTGGCCAAACGCTCAAGCATGGTGAGCACGCGTTTGGTCGCGGCATTGCGCAAGGTTTGGGTCACTTTGTTGTCTTGTAAAATCTCACGAGACACATTCAGCGGCAAATCATTGGAATCAATCAAGCCTTTCACAAAACGCAAATACGACGGCATAAATTGAACCGCGTCATCCATGATAAATACACGTTGAACATACAATTTCAAACCGTGTTTATGCTCACGATTAAACATATCCCAAGGGGCTTTCGTTGGAATATAGAGCAGGTTTGTATAATCATTTTTTCCTTCAACACGATTGTGACTCCACAACAGCGGCTCTGCATAATCATGAGAAAGGTGCGTATAAAATTCTTTGTATTCTTCGTCTGAAATCTCTGATTTAGATCGCGTCCAGAGGGCTTGGGCTTTGTTAATTTGTTCCCATTGTCCGCCGTCTAGCTCTTCCCCTTCTTCATTGGTTTCTTTTTTCCACATTTCAACCGGGATCCCGATATGATCAGAATATTTTCCAATCACTTCGCGTAAACGCCAATCTTCAAGATAATCTTTATCTTCTTCACGCAAATGCAGAATGATGGAGGTACCGCGGCTGTCTTTTGAAACCGCTTCTATTGTGTATTCACCTTCACCTTCAGACTCCCAACGCACCCCTTCAGAGGCAGGCTCACCCGCAGCACGTGTTAAAACAGTCACCTTGTGAGCCACGA
Organism: uncultured Enterovibrio sp.; assembly: GCA_947041315.1. Lineage (GTDB taxonomy): Bacteria > Pseudomonadota > Gammaproteobacteria > Enterobacterales > Vibrionaceae > Enterovibrio. The sequence continues at coordinate 37,558 of CAMRDW010000001.1, read as the reverse complement.
TAAATGCGGAATAAAAACCCACACCAAATTGACCAATCAATTGGCTCTCTTTTGTTTGCTCGTCAGACATTTGCTTGAAAAACTCAGCCGTTCCAGAGCGCGCAATGGTACCCAAATTGTCAATCACATTTTGCCATGACATTCCAATACCGTTGTCATCGACGGTCAAGGTACCCGCTTCTTTATCCACACTCAGACGGACACGTAAATCACCTTCATTTTCATACAAGGCCCCATTAGAAAGCGCTTTAAAACGGAGTTTATCTGCCGCATCGGAGGCATTGGAGATCAATTCGCGTAAGAAAATTTCTTTATTTGAATAAAGAGAGTGGATCATTAAATGAAGAAGCTTTGATGTATCCGATCCAAAGCTATGTTTTTCAAGCGTTTTTTCCATTTTTAAATCTGCCTCGTTATCTAAGTTTGTATTCCGTAAAGTCAACAAAATCATTTTATGGGTGTGAGATGATTTTATATATAGGGTTGATTTCTCTTTTTTCAAGTGCTTCGTTCGAATAAGAAGAAAATATTTGACTCAAGAAGATAGAAATGAAAAGGGCAAAAATAAAAAAATATCTGCAAACTCAAAAATACGACAAAAGTCTCATTTCATATAACGATGAAGCGCATTTTTCGGACCGGAATAGGAAAAAAAAATTGCATTCATTTTGAAGGGATAAAGGCGTTTACTCTCTTGTCATGGATAAGGATGCTGCCTATCTTTTAATCAATCGATAACAACCAATTGAAGGAAACAAAGAATGAATAAAACGCTTCTCGCACTCGGTACAAGTTTATTTCTAAGCGCCTCTCTCGCAAGCGCCATGCCGAGCTCTAATTTAGAGATCAATGTAGAACCCATGGACGGTGGGGCTTGGGTTAAAGTCACCAAAGAAGGGCAGCCTCTTTCGGGCGTAAAAATCAACGGTGAGTACACAACCCCCGAAAGTGGACGCGTTTTCGTTCGTGTCCACAGTGAGTCAGCAAGCAGCGCTGAATTTGTCGCAACCACGGCAGACAATCAAAAAGTAAGTACCCATGCGTTTATTCCACGTCAATAAAAATAAAAACGAAAAAAGGCCGCAATCGCGGCCTTTTTTCGTTCTACTTTAATCATTGCCTTTTTTCAAACAAGGCGGAGTCTTCCAACGATAGAATGCGACAAAGTTGTTCCATCCACCATTTCAAGCTCCCCCCCCATAGGCACACCTTGTGCTATTCGAGTCGCAATCACATTGTTCTGAGCACAAAGCTCTGCAATATAGTGCGCGGTCGCTTCCCCTTCCACTGTCGGATTGGTTGCCAAAATCACCTCAAAAACAGACTCAAAAGCCAAATGCCTTTCTAATACATCCAAGCCAATGTCCGCAGGCCCGATGCCATCAAGAGGAGATAAATGCCCCATTAAAACAAAATAACGTCCTGAATATTGTCCTGTTGCCTCAATGGCAACGATGTCAGAAGGGCTTTCCACTACACAAATTTGTCCTTTTTCTTGTCGTCGAGGATTCGCACAAATCGCGCAGACTTTCTCTTCCGTGAAGGTGCGGCAATTTTCACAATGCCCTATTTTCGTCATGGCCTCCATCAAGGCGGTTGATAATTCAATTCCACCTTGCCGATTGCGTTGCAAAAGATAAAAGGCCATACGCTGAGCAGATTTTGGACCCACACCAGGCAAACAACGTAATGAATGTATCAGTTGTTCTAGCAATTGACTTGTTTGCATCATTAAAACGGCATTTTAAAACCCGGCGGTAATTGCATTCCACCACTGATAGAAGACATTTTTTCTTTTTGCGTTTCTTCAACACGACGCGATGCATCATTGAACGCGGCGGCAATCAAATCTTCTAGCATGTCTTTTTCATCACCCATGAGACTTTCATCAATATGAATACGGCGAACGCTGTAGCTTCCCGTGATGGTAATTTTAACCAAACCGGCACCTGCTTCACCCGTGACTTCCATATTGGCCACTTCTTCTTGCATTTTTTGCATACGATCTTGCATTTGCTGGGCTTGCTTCATCAAGTTGCCCATTCCGCCTTTACCAAACATATTTCATTCTCTCTTTGTGTGGGAGTTAAATTGGTCGAATACTGTCTTCATCAATTTCAGCAGAAAAGCGCTGACAGATGAAACGCACATGAAGATCATTTCTTAAAATTTCAGTTGCTTGAGATAATTTATCTGCATAAAGACGGTCTCGCCATTCCAATGGTGAGACCCCTTCACTTCCAATCTCAACGGACAAGATAATACTGCTCCCGAGCTGTTGATTTAAGGCAGCCTGCAAGATTTCTCTTGATTTTTCGGTATGAAGGTGCTGTTGAGAAGGGCGCAAATAAAGAATAATATGCGCATCTTCTTTTTTCATTGAAGCATTTAGAGCCATTTGTTTAATAAGCTGAGGAACTTGAAGATCATTGGAGATCCGACTCCATTCATCTTTCTCGCATGCTTCATGCTCCAGCTTGTCTCGCATTTCTGGCGTACGCTCATGCATCAGCGCCAATTTCATTTTATCAGGAGGCATCGCCAAAGGCTCAACAAATGAAAGCGGCTTTGTTGCCGTCCACTGGTAAGCTTCTTCTTTGGTTTCATTGTGGGTCATCGGCATCGCTGAGGCAACGGTTTCAGTGCGTTGTGAAACCGCGTTATTTGTGCTTAAGCGCTCAAACACAGAAGACGGTTTCTCTTTCGCCTCTACCGATTTACCCTTTTTTTTAACAGATTGCCCCTCCTGCAGGCGAACTCGACTGCGCAACAAATTACGCGCAGCTAACACATTATCCAAAGAATGGGGTACGGGCTCTTGTTGGTATTCATCTAAAGACGTGGACTGCATTGGCGAAAAAGGCGCAACATCCATCTCCTCTATTGGCAAGGGGCTCTCGTCAAATAAGGGCGGCTCGTCGAACAAGGGAGGCCCATCGAATAAGGGAGGCTCGTCTAACAAAGGAGGCCCGTCGAACAAGGGAGGCCCGTCAGATAAGGGCGCTTCGTCGAAAAAAGGAGGCTCCTCAGATAAGGGCTGAGAGTCCAAAACAAATCCAGAAGGTGGAGGGAGACTTTTATCTCTTTCTTTTGAAGGCGCCGCAGACAAAGAGGCTCTCTTTTCTTGAGAAGGGGCTTTATCTTGTCCTCTGGGTGCATCCAAAAACTCAGCATTTTCTTGTGAAAAAACAGGGGCGGTTTTCGGGACTTGCTTTATAGGCACAGGCTGACGAGAGGCGCTGACTTGGGCTTTTAAAGAAGCGATTCTGTCTTTTGTAGCAACAGAGCTCGCCGATGTCGATGACCTGGACAAAGAAGCGAGAGGCTGCGCATCAGGCACATGAATGGCATCTGGCTCGTAATCTGTACTGACAACGGGTTTAAAGGCCAACATGCGCAGTAAAACCATTTCTAAACCAGCACGACCATCAGGCGCGAAAGGTAAATCTTGACGTCCTTGAAGGGCTATTTGATAAAAAAGTTGCACATCTTGTGGTGAAAGTGTTTTTGCTAAAGCCAATATGCGTGTGGCATCAGGCGAATGGGGGTCAACAGACTCCGATAAAGCCTGTGCCATCGCAACCACGTGCAACTGTGCGGCCAGCTCTTTCAGTAAAATATCCCACTCAATGCCGATTTCAGCCAGCGCCTCCAAACACTGCATCACAGAGGTCGCTTGCCCTTCTGTCAAGGCTTCAAGCAATAAAATCGCTTGATCTGCACTGAGGGTTCCAAGCATATCAATGACTTGAGATTCTATTACGGCCCCATTTCCTAACGCGATGGCTTGATCAGTTAAAGACAAGGCGTCGCGCATGCTTCCTTCCGCTGCCCTCGCAATAAAAGAAAGGGCCCTCGGTTGTGCATCGATGGATTCATTTTCAAGCACACGAAGCAATTGGTCTTTGATTTGCGTTGTATCTAAATGTTTTAAATGAAATTGAAGGCAACGAGAAAGAATGGTGACAGGCAACTTTTGGGGATCCGTTGTTGCCAAGATAAATTTCACATACTCTGGCGGCTCTTCAAGGGTTTTTAAAAGGGCGTTAAAACTATGCCGAGAGAGCATATGCACTTCATCGATAAGATAAACTTTGTATCGTCCACGCGCGGGTTTGTATTGCACGTTGTCTAACAAGTCGCGCGTGTCTTCGACTTTGGTTCGGGATGCCGCATCGATTTCTAAAAGATCAACAAAACGCCCTTGATCTATTTCCAAACACGAGGTGCATTGTCCACAAGGACGCGCACTTACGCCCTGCTCACAATTCAAACCTTTGGCCAAAATACGCGCAATGGTTGTTTTACCCACACCGCGCGTACCGCTGAACAAATAAGCATGATGAAGTCGGTTATTATCGAGTGCATTTCCTAAAGCGGTCAAGACATGCGATTGCCCAACAACATCTTGAAAGTGAAGCGGTCGCCATTTTCTGGCTAAGACTTGATAACCCATAAGTGACAATGTCCATTCAATTGTTGTCGCCATCGTAGCACAGAGAAAAAGAGAGCGCGATCTTAAGCATCAAGCGCATTTTTTAAGAACAAAAAAACTCAGTGTCCGTCAAATTCACACAAGCTAAAGACATCGATATCCAACGCTTTAAGGCATGCTTCGCCGCCAATTTCAGGCAAGTTGATAATGAATGCGGCATGGGAAACAACGCCACCAAGACGACGAATTAATTTGGTTGTCGCTTCAATCGTTCCTCCTGTCGCAAGAAGATCATCAACAAGAAGCACTTTATCGTCTTTTTGTATCGCATCAATATGAATTTCTAAAGAATCCGATCCGTATTCTAAGTCATACTTCTCGAAAATCACTTCGCGAGGAAGTTTACCCGGTTTGCGCACAGGCACAAAAGCAATGCCTAATTCTAAAGCCAAAGGCGCTCCGAAGAAAAAGCCTCTCGCTTCTGTTGCAACTATCTTTGTGAAATTTTGATTTTTGTATTTTTCAACCAAGATCTCCATCGCCGCTTTGTAAGCCGGTGCATTTTCCATCAAGCTTGTGATATCCCGAAACATGATCCCTGGTTTTGGATGATCAGGAACCGTTTTAATGCTGTTCTTAATGAGTTCGATTTTACTTTGAGTCATATGCCTTACCACAAATGTGGCTTCCAAAATCAATAAAATGAAAAGTAGGATACCAAAAAAATCATTTATTTTCATTCCCAGAAAAGAAGAAGGCATGTTAAGTATTTTTATGATCGTCTTCAACTGCGTCTATTTCGCGTAAACGATTAAAAAACACTAAAAGCAGGACCCCGAAAACGAAAAGCAGGCCTTTTTGCCAAAAAAGAGGAACCAAAAAAATAGACAAAATAAAACTTGAAACAATAAAATAATTGGCACGCCGTTTCACTTTTTTTTCAATCGCACGATTTTGATGCCAATGAAATAAAATAGGCCCAAATGTTGGGTGTTGATGCAACCAAGCAGCCATGCGAGGCGAACCCCGAACAAAACACGCACTGGCCAATAATAAAAAAGGGGTTGTCGGCAGCAAAGGCAGTAAAACCCCCAAAACCCCGAGCCCAATACAAATCCATCCGACACCTAAAAATACAAAGGATTTTAATGACACCTCCCCCTCCTTCTTTTAATTCAATGATATCGTTGAGACCACATTTTTATACCAAAGAGATCGACATAAACACCCAAACAGAGAGTGAACAATGTCCATGCCGTCATGAAGTAAGAGGGACTCTAGGATTGGATTTCGTGAGCGCCCCCAACGAGAACCTGCGGCTTTACGTGTCTTGGGCATAAAAACTTTACCGACTTAATATTTCAAACCAGGTCAAGCTTGCTGGCAAGGTCGATATACATAAGACCAAAATGAACACAAAAAGATAGAGAAGATTAAAAGGATCTTGTTTGCTTTTATTCATGTGTATCTCCTTAGCGTATACCCAAAGTAATTAAAGATGTACGCCTGCGCCAAACGAGTGGAGCCCCTGAGCATAGAGTGGCTTCTATGCTTGGGCGCTGCGAGCGTAGGCAACACCCAGGTAGCGTCAAAGGCGAGGGGCACAAAAGTGACAAATAAAGACCCCTGAATAAAGAAAAGGTAGCACAAATGCATAAAAAGCTTATTAATGAGAAAACAGTCATACAAACCCAATTAGAGCGTTTTTTTCTGGGTTTATTCACAAAAAAAGAGCTAACACATCAAGCTAAACGGACTCTGTGATTGGGCTTCGAGAGCTCCGTCATCATCTTGCATCGTCAAGAGTGACGCGTCTAGATGGCTCCCGTTTTCTTCTAGAGGATGTAACCTCTTTACAGAAGTTTTAAGAGAAGATCACTTTTTTAAATACCCGCGTACCCCTAAAAATGAGCTTATTCAGTTAGCCATCTTGACTGATGATCCAACGCTGAAATGCTTTCTTTTCTTCGTCATTGGCTTTGTTATACCAGAACTTAAGTTGTGTACTCGGCTCTGATTTTTGAGTGAGCGCCCCTTGTGCCACAGACCCTTCTTTTAAATCTTGCATTTTCTCTTGATACAAGAAAATACCCTGTTGTTCGTTATGATAAGCGACCGCTTTTTCCATATTACTGAAAGCGCCAAAACCGCTTCCCACAAGTTCAACCGATGAAATCGGTGTTTTATGCTGGGTTGAAAGCTGGGTTAAGGTCCAGCTTGGATCAGAGAAAAAAGCCGCAGCATGGCTGTGCATTTTCATGTTAGGGACAGAAAGAAGCAGATCACTTTCCTGTATTTTTATATTAAAAACATAGGGCTTAGAAGTAAATAAGGTGTTACTTGAACCGCGTTTTAAATTCTCTTCAAAGCGCGCTATAACCTGATATTCACCGGGAGCAAGCTCAATGCTTTTGTGCGCTCCTTTTGCGTATTTTTCTGCTTTTGTCCCATTGATAACCAGAAATTCAACTCCATTCGAACTGGACAATTGCGCTGCATTGACGGTGGTCGACAAAAAGACACCCGATAATACAAAAACGAAAGGCATAAAGAACGTCACATCAAACTCCTTAAAATGGCTTGAAAAAAAAGCCGCTCAATGGCGGCTTTTTTCATGCATCTCTAAAAACATCTCTACAAAGAAGTGCAATCTATTAGAAAGTCACTTCCATACCCAGCAAGTAACCTACGTCTGGATCTTGGTCAACATTGTTGATTTTAATGTCTGCTTGACCGACTTCAGCATACACCATTGCATTTTTGTGCAATTTATAAGAAACATTCGCATACAAGCTGTTTGACTTATATTTCAAATAGTTACCTGAAGCTGAGCTGTCTAGGGCATCAAAACCTAAAGCAAAATAGGTTTTTTCATCGGCTTTAAAGCCCCCTGATAACTGCCAGAAATCAACTGTATTTTTATTTTCTACCGTGCTTGCTTGAACATCTTTGTATTCAACTTGACCATAGCTTGTAGAAAAATCAAATTGGCCGAAAACATAATCCAATTCAAGGTTAAAACCCGTTACATCTTGTAGGTTAACACCGGTAGGTGCAAACGCATTTGACGCTGCATTTTGCGCATCATAAAGATAAACACGGGCGTCAAGACCAGCACCACGCACACCTAGACGCGCACCGGCGACTTTTTGGCCTTCATTGCTGGCTGTAGATGTTGATTTCGTAGGATCAGTGTCTAAGGCATAGTTTGCGCCCGCATAGAACATCCCGTTGTCATAAACCCATTTAACAACTTGGTTTGCACTGTCTGTCACGAAGTTAACTTGCTCTGAACCCAGTTCATAGTCTTTTGCATTACCGACATCATCAGCAAGCATGATCTGACGACCGAAGGTTAAAACACCAAAATCGGTGCTACGCAAACCCACATACATCTCATCACTTTCAGTGCTGCCAGAGTTATTTAGATTGGCTTCAAATTTAAAACCAATCCCCGCAACGGCGCTGAGTGTGTTTGTGACTTCCATGGATGCGGTGAAAAGTAAATCACCGTCATCAACACGAAGATAAGGATCTTGTGTGTTGTTGTATTCCTTGATGTATTGAATTTCGGCAGCGCCGCTCATATCAACGACAACACCGTCTGCATTGTGCAGGTTAACGCTTGCATTTGCTGTGCCTGCGGCCAATAGAGCTGGAACCGCCATAGCTAGAATGGTCTTTTTCATGTTATCCACTGCCTTTCTAATTTAAGGATGGAATTCGTTGTTCGGAATTCCTGGGTTTTTCACTCTCCACTGGCATGCCAATCGATATAAAAGGAGCGTATTGACGTGGAAAGTACGATAAATTCTGATTCAGAGTGCAGAGAAATTTAAAATCTGTCAAATCATTGAATGAAACACAAAAAATACAAACAAAATCAACAAGTTGAACCAAGAAACAACAATTAATCATGCGGCATTCATTAAATAGGATAAAATGAAGAAATATAAGAAAGGCAACAAATGGCAGTGAATAAATCTTTAAGTGAATAAAAATAAAATAAAATAAAGAATAAAACTCTGAAATTCAACATAAATCAGATTAAAAAACTTGAATATTGGCTTTAACACGGTTGAAAATTTAAGGGCACTTTGTGCGTGATTCATGTCACATTTTAAAAATAAAGAGATAAATTCATGAACTAATTAACATTCTTATTCCATGTTATAATGACTTTCGCTTCCTCAAATTCATCCAATTTATGCTCAATTTAACCGTTAAAAATGACATCAGAAACTGCTATTCCAACCTTAAAATCCACCTTGAGCATTTTATTCCAAGAAAAGCACAAAATTATTTGGTCGCCGAACTTGCAAAAACCTGGGCGGGTGAATACAACAAACAACGTCCTATCATGGTTGCAGAAGCCGGAACGGGCATAGGAAAATCAATGGCTTATTTAATCGCCACGATTCCCTTTGCTTTGCATAATAACAAGAAAGTGATCTTGTCTACTGCGACGGTCGCCTTACAAGAACAACTTATTGACAAAGATCTGCCTCTTTTTAGACGCATCTCTCCTCATCCCTTTTCTTTCGCTCTTGTTAAAGGTCGCCAGCGTTATTGCTGTGCCCACAAGCTCAGTCTCGCAGCCCAAAACACAAATGTAAATCAAGAAAATTTATTCGACACTCCCCCTCAAAAATCAGAAGAACGCACATTAGGCGAGATGCATAAAGCGTATCTTGATGGCACATGGTCTGGAGACAAAGACCTCTGGCCCACCCCTTTGCCCGAAAAACTGTGGGAACAGATTGTTTCGGATAAACACACCTGCCACCCCGGTTTAAGCAATCACAGAAACTGCCCTTTTCCCAAAGCGCGAGAGCAGCTCAATAGAACCGATGTACTTGTTGTCAATCACAGTGTCTTGATGGCAGACTTGAGTTTAGGGGGGGGCGTGATCCTTCATGAGCCTGAAAAATCACTTTATATCCTCGATGAAGCGCACCATTTACCCACAGTCGCCCGTGATTTTACGGCCGCTTCAGGCAGCCTTATCGGCACATCAAATTGGTTAGAAAAAATAAATCAAAACGCCTCAAAATGGGCCAATGCTGCAGACATCAAAACCAGCAGTCGATTCCTCACAGTCCTTCAATCCAGCATTCAAGTCTTGATCCCCAGTCTTTATACAGTGAGAAATACCCTCATCAGCTTGCCCCTAGACCAAGAAGGGCGCTATCGATTTTCCGGAGGGGAATTACCAGAAGAGCTCTTGAATGAATCGAAAACCCTCTCTCAAGCAGCCAAAAAAGCCAATCAATCTCTTGGGAAACTCTACGAACTTCTCGTTGAGCGCTTTAAAAATGGCGAGATTTCAGGAAAAATTGCAGACCCTCTTTTTGCTGAGTCCGCGTTTTTTTTACAACGTTTAGAAAATTTAGAAAAAGTCTGGGCTTTAATGTCCAAACCAAATCCAAAAAATGCAGCTCCTTTAGCACGTTGGATACAAGTTACCCCAGAAAAAGACAATGATTTCACCGTGCATGTCTCCCCGCTTGAAATAGGTTGGCAATTAGAGCAACTCTTATGGTCACGGGCTGCGGGCGTTGCCTTGCTTTCTGCAACCCTTCGCGCCATGAATTCGTTTGAGTATTTTTGTCGCCAAGTGGGGCTAAATGAAAATGAAGGAACGCGCTTTCTGGCTTTGCCCTCGCCTTTTGACTACCAAAAAAATGCACGTTTGGTGATCCCTGATCTGCCCTATGATCCTTCACAGCAAGAATTTATACCGGATTTAAAAAAGAGATTAATGGAATACCTTGAAGGTGAAACCGCAAGTTTGGTTCTGTTTTCGTCTTACGCAAAAATGAACCTCGTCGCGGATCACCTTCGAAAAGAAATGAAGAAAAACGGTTGGCATCTGCATGTACAAGGAGAAAGCGCCCGTGCACACATTTTGAAAAAACATCGAACGTGCTGTGCTCAAGGGAAAATCAGCGTGATCTTTGGCACAAGCAGCTTTTCAGAAGGACTTGACTTACCAGGCTCTCAATTAAACAATCTCATCATCACCCAAATCCCCTTTTCAGTTCCAACCTCCCCCATCGAAGAAGCGCACGCCGAATACATAGAAGAAAAAGGCGGCAATCCTTTTTTACATATTTCACTCCCAGAAGCGAGTAAAAAACTCATTCAAGCCGTCGGTCGTCTCGTGCGTAAAGAGGAAGATTCTGGTAGAGTCGTATTGCTTGACAGACGTATCATCAGCAAACGGTATGGCAAAATGCTGCTTGAATCACTTCCCCCATTCAACCGCATCATTGAATGAACATGACGATAAAATTCTATGCTTGAACTTTTAGACCCAATGACCCTCGCCACCCTTGGTGTGGTCGCCTTTCTTGCCGGTTTCATTGATGCCGTTGCAGGCGGCGGCGGCATGCTGACCGTGCCAGCCTTGCTTTCCATCGGTTTACCCCCGCACATCGCCTTGGGGACCAACAAACTTTCAGCCACGTTTGCCTCTTCAACTGCGGCACTGACCTATTACAGCAAAAAACTTTTTTCACCCCGATTTTGGGTGCGCGCTTTTGTAGCGACTTTGTTTGGCGCGGTTTTAGGCACCTTGATTGTTGACTATATCAGCACCGCTTTACTGGAAAAAATCCTCCCCATTTTGATTTTTTCTACCGCCATTTACACCCTGTTTCAAGGCAAACCCAAAACAGAAAACCAACAACTTCCTAAAGACGATCCTCATTTACATTTAAAGCAATCAGGCCAAGGGCTTATCTTGGGATTTTATGATGGCTTACTGGGACCTGGCGCCGGCGCTTTTTGGACTGTCTCTTCTATGTCCTTATACAAGATGAACATCTTACTTTCATCGGGCCTTGCAAAAGCCATGAATTTCACCAGTAATCTGGCCTCCCTGGTGACCTTTATCTATCTCGGCCATGTCAATTGGGCTTTGGGTTTAACCATGGGGGTTTGTCTGATGTGCGGGGCTTTTATCGGTGTGCATTCAGCCATTCGTTTTGGCGCCACGTTTATCAAGCCCGTGTTCATCACTGTTGTGATGGCTCTCACCATTAAATTAGGCATGGATGCTTGGCTTTAAAAACCAATTTAAGAAGGGAAAATGAGTTTAACACACTTAAAAGACGCGCTGCATAACATGTCAATTCAAGCGCAAGCGATAGACAAACGCCGAGGGGAAAGCTTAAAACCCCTCTTTGATGACCGTTTGTTTTCTTGTCTGTCACGTTTTCTTTGTCCTTGTATTCAAGAAGCAAAAAACCTCATTGAACAATTCGAAAAAGAACAAAAAAGTGGCCGCCTTTCTTCTATTAGAGCCAGCCATTTGTGTGAAAAGCTCCTCAATCAAGTCAGTGCTTTACAACGCGAAATGGCCACCTTGTCCATCAGAGAGAAAGAAAAACGCTTTTCATTTAAGCAGACGCCTCCCCTGTATCTGCTCTATCAAGATTTAACACAACATCAAAATTGGGAGCGACGCCTTGAAGAAAAAGTAAGACAAATCGAAGCCATTTTTCCTTATCAAACCACGCAGAAAAATCAAATAGAAATTCAAAAACACCTTATCGTCACGAAAGAGCGATTGTCCCGTTGCCGCAAAGCAAAGCAAAAAATTGAGTCCAATATCGCGTTTATCCAAAAAAAGAAATCTCGCTAAAACGCCCCTCAGAAAAAACAAATTTCAATAACTTAAAAAGGAGTTTTTATGTCCCTCGATAAGGCCCCCGATGAAATAAAGCTGGCAGTGGATCTTATTTGCCTTCTTGAAAAAAACGACATTCCATCCGATGTCGTGCTTAAAGCCTTGGCTATCGTCAAAAAAGACTACGAAAAAAAATTGAAAGGCCCTCCCCCTTTTGTCAATCAAGAAGAAAAGAGGTGATATAACATCATAATATAAAAGGATTTAAAAAATAATTCCGCTTATCATGCGCTCGGATAATCGCTTCGTTTTTTGGATGATTGAAAAACCATGTTAAACGAATAAAAAAAGACATAGACCAAAATAATTGAAGAGGCGAATAGACGCCAAGCAAGTGAAGCCCCTGAGCATAAATGGAGCGGATAATTGAACGCTTCGAGCCTAACCAACACCCACGCAGCGTCAAAGACGACGGAGGATAAAAGAACAAAAAAAGACGCAAAATGCCTTTTAGTGTCCCCTCAAATATCAAGGCTCCTTGCTTAAATATTCAATTTCTTCATGTCCAGAACACAAAAAGTAGAGTATTATTCCCGCGCTCTAAAATTTCGGCTAAAGACCAAAGCCACTTCGTGAATGACACGAAAGGCTTTCACCCTGTCCATACAAGGAAAATGACCAGAAGACAGAAAGGGTCTATTTCATGGGGGTAAGTAAAATGAACGCATTACGATTCTTTTTAGGGTGCGCCATACAACCCGATCCCTCAATGGAAAATGAAATCACAAAAAATGTTCATCCAGTCCATTCCTTTCTTATCCTACAGCCTTTTCGTAGCACCACTTTTTCAACTTGACGACAAAAGAGTTTATTATGACGGAACTAAAAGAACTGTTTGAATCCTTTATTAATACAGGGAATGCCCTTCTTTGGGGAAGCCTGCTCGTATATCTCCTGCTCGGTGTTGGATTGTATTTTTCCGTTCGCACAGGTTTCATCCAATTTCGTTCTTTCGGACACATGTTCTCACTGATCAAAAGAAGCCGCCAGGGCGCAAATGGTGGGATTTCCTCTTTTCAAGCTTTCAGCACCAGCCTTGCTGCGCGTATTGGCACAGGCAATATGGCAGGGGTTGCTGTTGCTATTTATTTAGGCGGACCCGGCGCCGTTTTCTGGATGTGGGTCACCGCGCTTCTTGGAATGTCAACGAGCCTTGTTGAGTCCACTCTCGCACAAACCTATAAAGTTCGAAATGAAGACAACACCTTTCGAGGAGGACCGGCTTACTACATTGAAAAAGGCCTAGGTCAACGTTGGTTAGGCATTGCTTTTGCCATCTGCCTTATCTTGGCGTTTGGTCTTGCGTTTAATGCAGTGCAGTCCAATTCCATTGCCGCCGCATTTGGGGCCGCCTTTGGCACCAACAACATGTGGGTAGGGATTGCACTTGCGGTGTGCGTCGCCCCTATCATTTTTGGTGGGATGCGCTCCGTTGCACGAGTGGCTGAGTTGATTGTTCCTTTTATGGCGATGAGTTACCTCGCTGTTGCCCTGTATGTTATTGGAATGAACATCACAGAACTTCCCGCTGTTTTTGAAACCATTTTCAAAAGTGCCTTCGGATTTGAACAAGCCGGCGCTGGAGCGATTGGTGCGGCAATGATGCAAGGGATCAAACGCGGTCTTTTTTCAAACGAAGCCGGAATGGGCTCCGCGCCGATTGCCGCGGCCACCGCAACCACGACGCCAAACCACCCTGTCGCACAAGGCTACATACAAATGCTGGGCGTTTTTATTGATACGCTTCTGATTTGTACAGCCACCGCGTCCATCATTTTACTTTCTGGCGCGTTGGACACAGACAGTGGTCTCACAGGAATCGCCCTCACTCAAGCCGCACTTGTCGCGGAAGTGGGTCCTTGGGGCGCAATTTTCATTGCTTGTGCCATTTTTTTGTTTGCTTTTACGTCACTCATTGCAAACTACTCTTACGGCGAGTCAAATATCACGTACATTTTCAAAAGCAAATGGGCGGTCAATATTTACCGTTTTGCCGTATTGGGAATGGTCCTTGTTGGCGCGGTACTCGATTTACCCCTTGTGTGGGCCTTTGCTGATTTGTCGATGGGCATGATGGCCATCATCAACCTGGTTGCTATTTGCTTGCTTTCTGGTATTGCATTTGCGTTATTGAAAGATTACCAAACACAATCTAAAGCGGGGATCAAGCCGACCTTTGATCGTAGAAAATTCCCTCAGTTGGACAAACAACTAGACCGCGATGTCTGGAAATAAACAAAACTGACACTTGATTTAAAACAAAAAACGGGTTCAATCAAAAGATTGAACCCGTTTTTATTTCAACAAATAAAGCATTCAAGAAAACAAAAGGCTTCTTTTTAAAAAGCCAAATCAGTGCTTATCCCGGCAAAGACGTTAGAATGCGCAAGGCTTCTTTCGCATGCTCTACGGCATCACGACCAATGGCCGTTAAATAACCACCATCCAAAGAAGTCACTAATTTTTTATTGTATAACCGATGCGTTGCTTCTACCCATCGAGGATCTGCATCATTGTGGATTTTCAAACCCGTCATTTCAGATGAAAGGGAAAACCTAACAAGAACATTCAACTCATCAATCAATTCGACACTAAAAGGCATCTTCACTCCTGGATAATGTTACTCAAATCTTAAATTAACTATAAACCCACACAGAACAGATAAATGCGAACAAGATCAAAAATAACCAGATCCGAGATCAATCCAAGCGCCCAAAAGTGATTTTTTTGAATGAATGCGCAACCCTTTCTTGTCTCTGTTTAAAAAAGGAGATCTAAGGCAAAGCATTTCCGTTTATCCCCTCGATAAACAACGCTTAAAAAAGCAGCTAAAATCAGCTGCCGTTGTTTTTTTTCATTGAGACCCCCCATCAAAGAGACATCCCAAAGTAAGAGACGCTTAAAAAAACATTAATCTTGAATACCCACAATCAACCAAGGCGCATCGGCTTGGCGAAGATTTCGTTCTAAATGCCAAATATCTGTGATTTCTTTTTCTTCACTTTCAAGATCATCAGAATAACGCCCCATAAATTGCAAACTTAATTGAGCGCTATTCGCATCACAATCCGCGCGCACAATCTGGGCATCCACAAACAAAACCTGAGTGCATTGCTCAGTGCTTAACGTACGGCGCTCAGAGGCTAAGTCATTGTATAATTCTGGCGTGACATACTCTTGAATGATTTCTAACTGATTTTTATTCCAGGCATCTTGTAAAATACGGTAATGATTGAGCGCGCCATGAATAAAAGAAACACCATCAAAACCGGCTGGAAAGTGCATTGGAACTTCATCTGTAAGCGGCTCACTTTTGCCGAAGCCACTGCCCGCAAGAGGGGCTTGCGCTTTAGAAAAAGGGTTGGTTTTTTGTGTCGCTTGTTCTTTTTCGTCAAAGCTCTCTTTTTGTGTGGCTCCTGACTCAGGAGTGCCCCCCGCATAAACTTGATTTTTTCCTGATGCCATTCCCTTTGTGTTTTTTGAGGCCATCACGGCTTTAAAGATTTTAAACAAAATAAACGCAATCAAAGCGATGATCAAAAAATCCATGATTTGAAAGCCCTCAAAACCGCCTCCAAATAAAGAAGCAAGAAGGCCACCTGCAAGCAAACCGCCGAGCATACCCGCCATTAAACCTTTCGCCATTGATGACTTACCTGGTGCTTGAGCCGGATCATTTTGTTTGCGCGAGTTATCAGATTGGGCAGGCTTAGATGCAGGGGCTGTTTTATAAGATTTACCGAATGACTTCCCTCCCCCAAATTTTTTAGCAAAAGCGTCAGAAGAAGAAAATACCATGACAAACAATATCGAAAAGATAGAAATATAACGTTTCATTTAAAATCCTATTAATAAATTCCATTCAAAAAGAGAAAGCCATCATATGCCAAAAACGCATACGGCATACAAATATAAAATGACTCAAGCGATAATCTCACTTAAAAAAACACATGCTAACCTTCTCATTTCGCTTGTCAAACAAGGAGATCAATAAATGCAAAATACCTCTTTTTTATTCAAAATACATTCATCAGGGTATATTTTGAATAAAAAACACTTCCATTATGTAATAAAACTTTTAAAATACGTCGGCTAAGTTTGCATGTTGCCTATTCATTATTGATTTATAATTCAGCAGGGTGTTGCTTTAAAATTCTGACGTTCGTTGAATTCAAGGTTTCTTCATATGAAAAATACACACAGCAAATTCATTGGATATATTCTCTGGATTTTTGGTTTTTTAGGTTCGCACCGTTTTTATTATGGTAAACCCCTCACTGGCACCCTTTGGTTATTTACATTGGGTTTATGCGGTGTTGGCTGGCTTATTGATCTCTTTTTAATTCCATCAATGGATAAAAATGCGGATCTTCGTTACCACTGTGGACAATATAACTATTCTATTGCTTGGATCTTCCTCACTTTTCTTGGGCCTTTAGGCTTCCATCGCATGTATCTCGGTAAATGGATTTCTGGATTTCTTTATCTTTTCACTTTCGGTTTTTTCTTTCTCGGTGTGATTTACGATTTTTATACCTTGAACCAACAAATCTCAGATAAAAACAGCCGCATTTTTTCTTAAGCTGTCCTCAACCTATCTTCTCTTTTTGACGGAAAAACAGCCTGTTCATTCAGGCTGTTTTTCAAGAAAATCAAAAGACACATTTTTAAACAAACGCGGGGTTCTTTTTTTTCTCAGGCAAAGACGAGAGAATTTGTTCTCTTCTTAACCAGCCCAAAAGATCTTTACGCGATATTTTAATGCCCGTTTCAAAGTCCTGCTCTGGAAATAAAACAGCCCATTTCGGACATTGATAAGCGGGGAGTTTCTCTTTCGCCCAGATCAAAAATGCAGCGATATCGACCTTGCCTTGGATCACTGCAACCGGAACCTCTCCCCATATTTCATCTGGAAAAGGCAAAATAAACAATTGTAAAACCCCCGGATAAACAGATAATTTTTGTTCTATCGTTTCAGGTTGTATTTTTTCCCCTCCACAAATAAACATATTATCCATGCGTCCCAGAATTTTCAGATCTCGGTTTTTATTTAACCAAGCCCCCTTGTCTTTGGTATAAAACCAATCAGAGGACAAAGGTTCAATCTCTCCCGCCTTTAAATACCCCACAAAAAGCGTCTCGCCTTTTACGGCAATTTCACCAAAAGGAGACAAGGTTAATTGACGAAAAGGCAAAGGGGCTCCAACAGAGGCTTTTTCATTGGCTCTTTTTACTGTGATGGTTGAGGCCATTTCCGTCATCCCATAACCACACCAGCATTGAATTCCGAGCCGCTCCGCAGCGTCCACCAGCGCTTGAGAAAGAACCCCTCCCCCAAGCAAAACGCACTGCAAAGCAGGCGGTTTTCTTTTTTGCAGAAGTCGCTGTAATTGCGTGGGCACCAAAGACGCGTGCGTGACTCCTTTTAGGGCCTCTTGCAATGCGTTTCCTTGGGTCGGGGCGATTTTTAAGATGGCCCCTTTTAAAAGCCAACGCCAAACAATGGCCAAGCCAGAAACATGAAACAGAGGCAAAGAAAGTAACCAGATCTGCGTTTTTTCAAAAGGAAGCAAAGAGAGTAGCCCTTGCGCACTGGCCAGATGGTTGTTCGCCGTGTGGACAACCACCTTGGGCGTCCCTGTTGAACCCGATGTCAGGGTCAAGGTTAGATGGGCCATCAGATCAAAAGGGGGGCTTTGTTTCGTCTTGGCCTTTTGAAAAGAGAAGCTCGGCTCAATCAGAGTATGAATACCGGCATTCGCCAAAATATCCTTTCGCTCTTGTATTGAAAAAAAGGGGTTGAGCATCAAGGTGCACAATCCCCTCTGCCAAGCAGACAACATGCACAAAAGTGAGGCGTAATTATTATGGCTTAAAATCGCAAGATAAGGGGCCGCGCTGTCCTCACGCGGCAATGCAAAAGAAGCAATGTCTTCACACAATTGATGCCAGGTAATGGGGCGCTCTTCATTAAAAAGCGCCACGGCATCCGGTCTAAGCGCATTCCAATGTAACCAAGGCCATTCCTTGAAAACTAAGGCGCGCATTGAGTCCATACTATTTCGCAATCAGAAAGAGGGATTAAAGGAAGGGGACATTCAGGCCAAGGCGTCTCTAATTGTTGCGTAAAAAGAGTGACCGTATCAAGACCTGGAAGCGTTTTAGGCGCTAACCAATGCGCAATACGTGCGAGCTGATTGAGTCCAAAACTGGACTCTAAAGATGAGCTGATGACCGCCTCAATCCCTAATTCATGGGCTTTTTCTACCCAAAACTGAACCGTCTCAAGAGAGCCTATCAAGGTCGGCTTTATCACGATGGCCGCCACATTTTCATCTTTTTTAAGCTCGAACCCTTTCTCACATAAGCTTTCATCCCAAGCAATCTGAATACCTGTGTCTAAAGCAAATGCCACACTTTCAGCGGGCGTCTGGCATGGCTCTTCTAAAAAAGCAATACGAGAGCGGTATGTCGGGTTAATGTATTTAACAAATTGCCCTGCTTTTTCAAGAGTCCATTTTCTATTGGCGTCCAGACGCAAGCGCAAATCAGGCACCACATCTAAAAGCATGTTCACCACCATGCCATCACGAACGGCTTCGTACATCCCCACTTTCACTTTTGCCGTTTTAGGGCTTTGCATCTGTGCGAGTTTTTGAAGCAATTCATCGGGATCGCCCGAACACAAAGGGGCCACCGCGTAATGTCCGGCGACAGGAAGGACCTCATTCAATTCAGCCAGCGCGACCGAAATGCCAAAAGCCACAGAAGGATAAAGGGTGTCCCAATCAATCGGCTCCTCGTTTAACCATGAGGTTAAGACCGCGATGGCCTGCACCTGTGCCTCTTCGTCTGTTTCTTGACTAAATTCAGGCAAGGGGGCGATTTCACCTCGCCCAACACGTCCCGCTTCATGTAATTCAAGAATCATCCCATTGCGAACAGACAGACGGGTATGGCGCAATATGACCCCACTGTCCATAGGCAAAACATAACGGAAAAGTGTGGCTGTTTTCATAAGAACCTCGTTTACGGATTTCGTGGGAATTTATCAAAATCAGGTTTACGGCGTTCATTAAAAGCATTTCGTCCTTCTTGCCCTTCTTCTGTCATATAAAAGAGCATCGTGGCATTCCCTGCTAATTCTTGCAATCCGGCCTGTCCATCACAATCTGCATTCAGTGCGGCTTTTAAACAACGTAGTGACATCGGACTGTGTTGTAAAACTTCGCGACACCAACGCACGGTTTCACGTTCGAGTTCAACATAAGGCACAACATGGTTCACAAGCCCCATGTCTAACGCTTCTTGTGCATTATAGAAACGACATAAAAACCATATTTCTCGTGCTTTTTTCTGTCCAACAATCCGTGCCATATAAGATGCGCCCCAGCCACCATCAAAAGATCCGACTTTTGGGCCTGTTTGACCAAATTGTGCATTTTCTGCAGCAATGGTTAAATCACACATCATATGAAGCACGTGCCCCCCTCCGACCGCGTAACCTGCCACAGAGGCAATCACCGGTTTTGGGCAGGTGCGAATTTGACGTTGAAAATCGAGCACATTCAAATGATGCGTGCCCTCTTCATCTTTGTAGCCGCCATAATCTCCACGCACGCGTTGATCACCACCAGAACAAAATGCATCCTCACCCAATCCCGTTAAAATAATAACCCCGATATTTCCATCATAGCGAGCGTCTGACAATGCATGCATCATTTCCTTGATGGTTTGAGGACGAAATGCATTTCGCACCGTGGGTCGGTTGATGGTGATTTTGGCAATCCCTTCTTGGGATTTGTGGTACAAAATATCTTGATAATCTTCTGTTTTATTTTCAAACGAGAGCGGTGCGTACAACTCTTCTTCTGTAAGTCCGACGGTTCTTGCCACGCTGAATTCCTTTGTTAGAATTTGTTATTATTTTTTTCATGGCAAGACTGAAACGTTCAGGTTGCTCATGATGTGCATTATGCCCTGCCTGCTTTACGCCGTAAAAAGGGCATTTTAAAGCACGTCCTATTTGGGAAAATTTCAAATCCTTCTCACCACACAAGTAATAAAAAGGAATCTCACTTTTTTCAAGTTCAAGGGCCAAACAAGCTTGGGTTGACAAAGAGGTCGCACGCAACATCTTTGCCAAAGAAGAGCCGGCGTTATTTTGGCTTCTTTTTGATATAACATTTTGTTTTTGAAGATCATTTAAAGAGGAGAATACCGCTTGACTATACCAATCATCAAGCACATCACGCAAAGGCTCTTCTTCAAAACGACAGGCCCAAGCTTCGTCGTTTGCTTTGCGCATTTTTTTTTCAGGGTGCAACAAGCCAGGATGCCCACTTTCAATCATCAGACCGCGTAATTGACAGGGCTTATCTTTAAAAACCTGGGACCTTTTTGCACAAAGCAACATGCACACCCTGGCACCCAGTGAATAACCCACCAGCCAAAATGGAACGGACACATGCTCAAACACCGTTTGAATAAGATGTTCAACGGTCTCTTCCATGTTTTTCACTTCAAGATTTCGGCTTTTACCGTGTCCTGGAAGATCCACCGTCACACATTGAAAATCTTTTTTAAAGCGCTGAACAAGCGGAAACCAATCTCCAGAGCTCCCCAAAAAACCATGTACAAAAACGATGGCTTGCGGTTTACCCTGCCCCGTTAAATCGGCCGCCAATAGAGGGTTGAGGCGCGGACTCATAGAAGATCCGCATGGGCAATCTCTTCAAAAAGAGTGCGAATTTGAAAAGCGGCAAGGCCCGCAGGCATCGTCAATTCAATCAGGGTTGTGAATGGTCGCTCTTGTGCATCAAGGCAGGCGGTTTTTGCCTCAGACAAAGAGGTTGGCGCCAGATAGCGCAAACCAAACATCGCGGCTGCATGAGAAAAATGCAGCCCATGAGGCAGACGGTAAAAATCGTTTCTATTCTCTTTGGGGATGGGCAGAAGATCAAAAATACCGCCCCCGTCGTTGTTGAGGATCAGCAAAACAAAAGGCTGGGTATTTTGCCTTAAAAGAGAAAGACTGTTGAGATCATACAAGGCGCTCGTGTCCCCCAGCAAACAAATCATCGGGTGTTTTCGTCCTCGTTGCACACCGCACGCCGTTGCGATGAGGCCATCAATCCCCGAGGCGCCTCGATTAGCAAAGACCGCCCTGTCTGGCAGTCTGCAAAACATATCCAGAACACGGATAGCAAGGCTATTGCCTACAAATAAATCCGTTTTAGGGGCAATCCAATGAGAAAAATCCACCGCCATCGCCACCTCAGAAATAGGCGCATCCTCGTTGAATCGAGCGGACACCAAAGAAAAAACAGCCTGACTCGCCTTTTCCAATTCAATGGCCCAGTGTTTTTCTTTTGGATGAAAGAGGGCCTCAAGAGCCGCTTTGGCAAGCTCTTCAGGTTTCACAAGCAAACGCATGCCTTGATGGTTTTGTGGGTCAAGACGCCCAGGGTGAGGATCGATTAAGAAAAAATCCCCGTTGAAATGTTCAAGAAACTGCGAAAGCCTTTTTGAAACCAAACGCCCCCCAAATTGCAGAACACATTCAGCTTGCTCTAAACGTTCACGGCAGCCCGCATTTTGTAACCAAAGATCAAACCCCGCATAAGAAGAGGCTTCGCCCGCTTGTGGGCAGCACAAGATAGGCCAGCCTAAGCGCAATGCCAAGGTGTCTAATACGTGTCTTTCTTCTTGTGAAACCTTCCCCACAAGAAGCAGCCCTTTTTTATTTTGTAAATCTCCCCAAAGCGCCATAAAAGGCGCGAGATCTGCTTTTGTGTGCGTGAAGCTCAAAAAAGGATCATCGCCTTCTAACCAAGAAGCCACAGAAGAAAGATAAGGCTCTGTCTTCTCCATTTCACCATAAAGTGGCTCAGGAAAAGGGCAATTGATGTGGACGCATCCCCCCGTTTTCGCTTGTTGAAAGAGACTTTCATCTATGCGAGAAAGCAACCAAGCAGGAGAAATGGATTCTGTCGGTGAGGGCAAATCGCAAAAAACATCCGCATGCTCACCAAAGAATTGACGCTGAGTGATGGCTTGATTTGCCCCCGATTGCAGCAATTCAATGGGCCTGTCCGCCGTCAGCAAAAAGAGTTTTTCTCGGGTCAATCGGCTTTCTGCAACAGCGGGCATTAAATTGGCCACGGCCGTACCGGAGGTCACAATCACGATGACAGGGCGAGCGGACGTCTTTGCCAAACCCAAAGCGAGAAAACCCAATCCTCGCTCATCAAAATGAGTGTGTAAATTCACTTCATTATCAAGAAGGTGTAAACGTTGCGCTTCTAAAGTTAACGGAGAAGAGCGCGAACCTGGAGCGATACAGATGTCTTTTATGCCGCTTCGGTGCAAAACCGTGAGAATAAGACGCGACCAAATACGATTTAACGTCGACACCTTCATCCTGCCATTTTCTCCCTGCGTTTTAATGTGCATGCCACTTTCTCATCCCCTGAATTGAGCAAGCTCATAAGGGTAGAAATCTTTCTATTAAGCTCTTTCCATTCATTTTCAGGTTGAGAGCCAGGAACAATGCCAGCACCGGCATACAAGGCAATGTTTTTTTCTGATAACACCGCGCTTCTTATCGCCACACAAAATTCAGTGCGCTCAGGGCTTAAATACCCGACAGTGCCACTGTACCAACCTCGATCAAAACCTTCCTCTTTTGCAATAAAAGCCAAGGCGGCTTTTCGAGGACGTCCCGCGACCGCCGCCGTAGGGTGGAGCACATTGAGCAAGCTTGCATTTGAAATCCCCCTCTTGAGGCTCACGGTCATGTTTCTTTTTAAATGTTGTACTTGTCTTAATCGAACCAGATGGGGCTCTTTTTCGATGTGGATTTCACGGCAAGAAGAAAGGAGGCGATCTAAAATATCGTCCACAACCAATTTATTTTCGTAGCGGTTTTTTTCATCGTTTAAAAGCCAGTTGGCCAAAGAGACATCGTCATTCAAGGTTCCACCTCGCCCTACCGTGCCGGCAAGCGCTTCTGTTTTCATTCCCAATTGACGCCGAAAAAAGAGCCTTTCTGGAGACGATCCTACAAAAGAGCGTTTTTCATCCATTGCCAATAAAAAATGAAAATTGCCTTGATTCTCATGGATACTGGCATGCAGTAATTGAACAGCTGAAACCAAACCATTCAGAACCAAGGTCGTTTTTCGGGCTAAAACCACTTTTTGTAACTCAGTGTGTTTTATCGCTTCTAATGCTTTTTCAAGCCTCTTTTCCCAATGAGAATAGGGCGGCTCATGTGCCATTGAAAGCACCCGCCACTCCGGTTTATAAAGAGGTCGGACAAAAAAACATAACGCAGACAATGCAGTCAGAATATCAGCACGCCCCTTCCCCACATTCACAACACATGACCATTCCGATCCTTTGCGTATCAATTCAATTTGAGGAAGGAAAAAATACGACGATGGGACCTCGTCTTCACCTCTTTGGGTGTGGGGTTCAAAAGCACAACCTCCCCAGATACGTTGCCCTTCCAAAAGGGCATTTTCAGCCTCTGTCGGATCAGTAAAGGACGCACACTGTCCAAGCGCGATCACTTCTTCATTGCTGTCACGGGTTTGCCAGTAAAACTGAGGAAAAAGAGACTGAGCATTAAACCAAGCCACCGGCTCCACATGAGAAGGCCATGTGAAATTGACACAAATCTGAGATGGAAGCGGAGAAATGATGGACAAATCATCGATTAATCTGGCAACAACTTGCCCTAAATGGGTCAAAATACCCTCTCAAAAATCACAATGCATTACCCGATATTCTGGGATTCCCCTCGCTGAGATCTTGTGAAAGAGATCTATACAACGAAGACAGTCTTTTTACAAAAAAAAAACAAGACGTCATAAAAAGAAAATTAAAAACATCGTCTTACTTATATATTCATCTTGATACATTCGGCTAGATGTTTCTTAGGGGGAGTATTCTACAGGCATATAAGAAGAATGAAAATTATATAAATCAGGCTTTCATACCAAAAAATTAAGATTCAATGAATAAGGCCCTTTTTTTCATTTCTTTCTACTAAGTACTTATCGAAAAGGTATCCTTCGTGTAAGTTACATAAAAATTCTACATCGAACCTAGGAAAGATCATGCACGAATTCAAAATGTCAAAAAAACTGGATAACGTATGCTACGACATACGGGGTCCTGTGATGAAGGAAGCCAAACGTTTAGAAGAAGAAGGACACAAAATCTTAAAGCTAAACATTGGAAATCCAGCTTCATTTGGTTTTGATGCCCCAGATGAGATATTGGTGGATGTGATCCGTCATCTTCCAACATCTCAAGGCTATTGCGACTCAAAAGGCATCTATTCGGCACGAAAAGCCGTGGTTCAGCATTACCAAAAACGTGGCATGTTAGATTTAGATGTTGAAAATATTTACTTAGGTAACGGGGTTTCCGAGCTGATTGTCATGGCCATGCAGGCGCTGCTTAACAGCGGTGACGAACTCTTGGTCCCCTCTCCCGATTACCCATTATGGACCGCTGCGGTTTCCTTATCAGGCGGTCAGCCCGTGCATTACATTTGTGATGAAGAAGCCGATTGGTATCCTGACTTAAACGACATTAAATCGAAAATCACCTCGAAAACCAAAGGGATTGTCCTCATCAATCCGAACAATCCAACAGGGGCCGTCTACAGCCGCGATTTTCTTTTAGAGATTGCAGAAATTGCACGACAACATAAAATCATCATTTTTTCAGACGAAATCTATGACAAGATCCTTTACGACGGCGCACAACACCATCCTATCGCCCCTCTGGCCCCTGATGTCTTTTGCGTGACCTTCAGTGGATTGTCAAAATCTTATCGCGTGTGTGGATTTCGCTCAGGATGGATGATTTTGTCGGGTCCGCTTCACGAAGCAAAGGGCTATATCGCCGGTTTAGAGATGCTCTCTTCTATGCGTTTATGTGCAAATGTTCCTATGCAACACGCCATTCAAACAGCACTGGGCGGATATCAAAGCATCAATGAACTGATTTTACCCGGCGGACGTTTACTGGAGCAACGCAATAAAGCCTGGGAACTCTTAAATCAAATTCCAGGGATAAGCTGCGTTAAACCAAAAGGCGCCTTGTATCTTTTCCCTAAAATCGACACAAAAAAATACAAGATTGTTGATGACGAAAAAATGATGCTCGATTTTTTATTGCAAGAAAAAGTCTTGCTGGTGCACGGTACGGGTTTTAATTGGCCAAAACCGGATCACTTTCGGATTGTCACCTTACCCAGAGTCGATGATTTAGAAACCGCGATAGGCCGTCTTGAACGATTTTTATCCAGCTACCGCCAATAAGTGGATGCACTTCACCCTCAAAAATGAAAAAAACCTGATCCCGTCAGGTTTTTTTCGAAAATATCCCAAAGAGCATTCCTAATATGCTCCCAACCCAATGCGCTTGATAAGCCACATTGGCATCAATCAATTGGGCTGTCGTTCCATCAGTGGCATTTTGCACATCCAGCATCAATTTTAAAAATATCACGCATAAAAGTACCCAACCAAGCGGGATTTTATTTTGAATGTCTTTGATCACCCCCCAGACAAAAAGACCATGCAAAACCCCAGAAAAACCGACATACCAATCAAACGTCGTGAAAAACATAGCAAGCCCAATCACGCTCATCATGATCCACACCATGAACACGAAAGAGCCTGCCTTATAGTAAGAATGATGAAACCAAGCTAAAAGTACCAAGCCTGAAACATTCATTGCCAAATGTAAAAAATTAGTGTGCGTAAGATTGCCAGTAAAGACACGCCAAGCTTGACCCGATTGAATCAAAGCCCGATCCCAAGCAAAAAGATCATGAACAAAAGGGAGTTGTGCAATGCAAAGCAACAAAATGAGCAGACCCATAACGCGAAAAGGAAAATGCGAACAGGCAATATTGATTTTTTCCTTCATTTTTGAAGTCTGATTGGGGACTTTTTTAGAAGGTTCTTCCCATAAAAATCAATCATCGCTGATTTCATCCAAGGTTAATTCAAAACTGTCCCCAAAGGTTTGCAAGAAATACTGGGTCGCAAGGGTTGCGTTTTGTTCGAGTAAATTTTCAAGTCGGCGTTTTGGCTGTTCAAATTCATGATTTCCTGCAGACAACTCCTCAAGACATTTTAGATAGGCGCATATGTCATCGGCTTGTTTTACCAATCGGTATTCATTCTTGTCTATCACCAAGCTGTCCATCAAGGGCCGATAATCTTCATGAAATTCTTTCGGTAACATGCTTATCAATTTACCTTGTGCGATTTTTTCTATTTTCTTATATTCATTCGCAATCTCCGGATTGTAGTATTTTATAGGCGTTGGCAAGTCCCCCGTCAAAACCTCGGTACAATCATGAAACATCCCCAATAGAGCAATGCGCTCAGGTGAAAAATGTCCTTCAAATTTCTTATTTTCAATCAGGGCCAAAGCATGCGCGACAAAAGCAACTTGAAGGCTGTGCTCTGAAATATTTTCAGGCGCAACACTGCGCATTAATGGCCAGCGATAAATCAGCTTCATTCTGGCAAGATGTGCAAAAAAATGACTTTGTTTCATATACATATGATCCTCGATAATCGGTTACAATGTGCTCTATCTTCTTTAGCACGCTTCTTTTTTTCAACCTTAATATAAAAACCCAGCGAAGAATGTCCGCTCTGAGCAAAAATAAATCTCATTAATGCGTATCAATCGATTTTCAAAGGTATTCGGCACGCAAAAATGGGGATTAATTGGGAACGTCTATCCGCGGTCTCTTTGATGGAGGTTTTTCTGGGCACACTCAAGCGCGGCGCCATCAGGGTGTCAGCCCCCTTTTTTTGATTACCCCAGTGCAAGCTTGATTTTTCAGCTTTGTTTTCTTCAACGAAAAAAAATCGGCGAAGACCCAAAAAGCCTGACCTTGCATCTGAACACCTAAGCGAATGAACCCTTGCGCATATAGAGGCGCAATCTGTTCGGGTCGAAACGCACAGTAAACACCCAGCCTGCGTCAAAGGCGACGGGTATAGCCAGCATTTTTTATAGCTTTCCATTTTATAGCGCTCAACTTTTACAGCTATCAACATAGGCGTTATGCCCACAGGAGTCGTTAATGAGTCAATGGGATACCGAAACTGCAGAGTGGTATGCAGAGAAATACGGAAATTACGACACAAATGAGCTTGGACTCGAAGCATTAACGCTTTTTGAAAACGCAACAGTCGTCGATATTGGTTGTGGTACAGGCTGCGCTCTAAGGTATGCTTCTGATCAAGTAACAAGCGGCACCTTGATAGGCATCGATCCAGTACCTCGCATGGTTGAGATTGCTATAGAGCAAACAGCTGACCATCCATCGACAGGACGTATTGAATTCCATGAAGGTTCAGCTGAAGAGATACCAATTGAAAATGATACAGCTGACTTTGTATTTGCTTTTGACTCCTTTGATCATTGGCACAATCAAGCACTAGGCCTAAAAGAAATTCATCGGATCCTTAAGTCGAGTGGCCAACTTATCGTCGTAAAAGACGGTGGCCTGCCTAATGGCAGCGAGGCCAAAGATGCATTTAAGCAGTCTTTGGATAAAGCGGGTTTTAAAATCAAAGAAGAAAAAGATTTTAAAAAAGGCAGTGTAAAATGCACTCGCTGGATATATTCACTTGACAAACAGGCATCTCGCCTGATGAGCTAGCCAAAGGTGTCTCGCCTCCAGAACCGCAACCTTGCCAGCCTCTTGCAGTGGAGGCTTTGTTTTTTTATCATCTTTGTGCCCGCCTCTTGCGCGACCTGAAAAGTTTTCCTTTCAATCTTGATTTAAAGTAACGGTTCAGCAGGACGCTTTGAGTTTCAGCGTTTTTATACCCAAGACACTTGAAGATGCGTGTAGGCAGCAAGCGAACGAAGCCCCTGAGCATAGAGGTAGTGTGTGATTGGGGTGAGAGGGCGCCGCCAGCACGCAACGTCAAAGGCGACGGGTATATTCAGTTAAATACATGAAAGAGATCCAACCTATGTATGAAGAAAATATAAGCCTTGTTGTTGAAGAGGGGCACTCTGCCTATGAATGGGCAAAACGTCAATCTGACGCAGTCAGTGCTTTTGGACATATTGGCACGCACATTGATTGTTATGAAGCCGAACCGGAAAAAGCCGATTACGAAGTGGAGGCCGTCACAATAAACTGCACCGAAAAAATGCCTTCAGTGAATGATTTTGACTCTCTGGATATTTCAGGAAAAGCCATTATTCTTTTTACTGGAAACAGTGAGAAAAATGAATATGGCACCCCTGAATATGCCAGCAGGAATACCGCTCTTCAAAGTGATGTTCTTGATGTTCTTCTTTTAAATTCACCTCTTTTTATTGTGATTGATAGCTATGGCATAGGTGCTCACGGAGATGAACATATTGGCTTTGATAAAAGATGTGAATCGAAAGGCTGCTTTGTCATCGAAAATGTCAATTTATCATTCGCACTCACCGCGTCCTTGCGAAAACTAAGAATTTCATTTGATAAATCATCAAAATCAACAGGAAAACGCTGCCAAGTCACCGCGATTTGTTCCAAATAACCTATTTAAAACAGCAAATTTACACTTGCCCGGTCGGGTCTCTTTATTTTCTCCCCCCTCGCCTTCGAAGCGAGTGGGTATGACCTACGCCCCAGAGTCTATCCATACTTAGAGGGTGCACGCGCTTGCCGCAGGCGCGCAACGTCAAGCGTCTTGGCTATAAGACTTTAATCCGGATCGAGGAAAGAAGAATATGTCAGATAAATACGAATGGAGAAAAAGGGAAAAAACCTTATATCTTCCTAAAAGTAAGCCGCAATGTATTGATGTACCAAGGTTTAAATTCATCACTTTGCGTGGCGAAGGGAGTCCAGCTGAAAAGGTGTTTTCAGACATTGTTGGAACCTTGTATTCCATTGCCTATGGGATCAAAATGCAACCAAAACGCATGGAGAAAAAACCAGAAAATTATTTTGATTTCACCGTTTATCCATTAGAAGGTCTTTGGGATATCAACGAAGAAGCAAAAAAAATATTTAATGGGGCAGTCAATAAACAAGACTTTGTTTATGAGTTAATGATCCGACAACCCGATTTTGTTAACAAGGCATTGTATGTAGAGATATTGGACAATCTTAAGAAAAAAAAACCGAATCCTTTGCTGGAACAAGTTGAATTTAAAACCATTTCAGAAGGAAAATGTGTACAAATGTTGCATTTAGGCCGATATGAAGATGAACCCCGTACTTTTGAAAAAATGGAAGACTATGCAAGAGAAAAAGGAATGACGCGCGTTTCAAAAATACACAGAGAAATATACCTGTCAGATGCTCGAAAGATAGCCCCTGAAAAGCTTAAAACGGTATTAAGGTTTAACGTCGTCTAATGTGAAAAAAAGGAACAGGCTCATCAAACAAAAAGAGCCAACACAAGCTCCCCTCATCTTCAAAAGCGAGGGGAATAAGAATGCCCCCTCCTCATTAAGTCCCGCCTTTAGCGCCTGTGATGTCTCTCGAAATTGAAACCTTTTACGCAAAATTCAAAATCAATAGCTGTCATAATTTATCTCATACTTTTTTGGGTACTCTTTTTACCCCTCAATACCCAAGACACTTGAAGTTGCGTCTCGGCGGCAAGTGAGTGAAACCCTTGAGCATAGGTGCACTATGTGATTGGGTTGAACAAGGACGGCCAAAAGACCCACTTCATCTCAAAAACAACCGGTATATCAATCAAGGGATCATTGATAATGCGTGCTCTGGATCATTCCTTTTGTCTAAAGCTTTCTGATGCGATTTCAGCCTCAAAAGATTTTTACACTTTTTTTTTGGTCTTTTGGAAGGTTCTTTCAAAGAACGGACCACCTCTTGACGGGGTTATTTTAATAAAAGAAAAAGACAAGTGGAATCAATGGAGTTCCCTGTATCAAAATGAAATTCAAGTTCATTCCCCCCCTCTTTTTCTCGAAAAAAAATACACTGAATTACTGAAAAACGGCCATTTTGAACAAAGCACAGAACAGAATAAAGACGCCACCCAATTGACTCTGCCCCTTTACGCGCTGGAAGAAGAATTTGCCTGTCTTTTTCTGTCTTTTGATGATCCAATCTTTGTAGATGAAGAGGCCATCAAAATGCTGTCGCATCTTTTGAGTGGAAAATTACACCCACTTTTAATGCTCAAAGCAAACAAAAAAGAAAAACGGGCCCACGAACACACAAGAAAACGTTTAAACCAAGAAATAGACGCTCAAAAACGCTTGCTGGAACAGCTCCATATTCTCCATGATATTTCTTTAAAATTATGGAGTGCCACCTCGATAGATAAAATGCTTCACACCGCCGTTTATGAATGCATTCATACGCTTGAAATTGATCGTATAGCTGTCTTTTTATATAAAGATCACAACGGGTTAATTCAAGGAACCTACGGCACCGATATCCACGGCACAGTCCAAAATGAAAAATGGTACAGCACCTACATAGAACAACACGCTCATGCAAAAGAGACGTTAGATAAAGGCAAGCACATCGCCATTTATCATGATACGCCCTTATATCAAAACAACATCGAAGTCGGGAGAGGCTGGAATGCCACCATTTCGCTTTGGGAGGGGAATCAACCCATTGGCTGGATTGCTTGCGACAATCTAATAACAAGCCACCCCATCAAAAGTTATCACATTGAAGTTTTAAAATTACTGGGGATCATCATGTCTCAGCACTTAATTCAATTTCGTGCTCAAGACAGCCTCATCAATCTCAATATGTATTTAGAACAGAGAGTCACAGAGCGCACCGAAGAGCTAGAGAAAATAAATCGACGTTTAACCCTGATTTCAAAAGAAGACAGCCTCACCCATGTTCCAAACAGAAGAATGCTCGACGAGAAACTCGACGAAGAGTGGCGCCGTGCTTTACGGTTTAAAACCAACATCTCTTTGCTGATTGTCGACATCGATCACTTCAAAGAATTTAATGATACTTATGGGCACAGCGCAGGAGATCAATGCTTAATAAAAGTAGCAAGCGCCCTGAGCCGAGTTGAACGCCGTGCTGGCGCCTTACTTGCACGATTTGGAGGGGAAGAGTTCGTGTTTCTTTTACCCAATTGTGATAAAGAGGGGGCACAAATTGTGGCCAAACGCGCACTCAAAGCCGTCGCCGATCTCGCGATTGCACATGACGGCTCTCCGATTGAAAAAAATGTAACCATCAGCGTGGGTGGAAAAACGACAATTCCGTTAGAAATAAATGGATCGCAACAACTTTTTGAAGATGCAGACACCGCCTTGTATAAAGCAAAAAACAAAGGAAAGAACCAAGTCTTTGTCTTCGAATAACCGGCGTTAAGAGGCTTTTTGATTTCATAAAGGGGGAAGCCCCCCTTTTTTTCCTTAAGAACGTTTTGTTTTGCGTTTTGCGGTTTTTTTATAGGGGACTTTTTCAACGCCTTTCCCTTGCAATCCCTTAAAATTCACCTTCTGTACCTCTTCAACCCATTGAAAAATATTTTGAGTTAATGGGCGCATGAAATCGTTATATTTGGTTTCTTTCTTGCTTATTGCGGTGAGCTGCGATTCCCAATGCGCGGTCATATCAGGGATCACCATTTGCTGAGGTAACGCGGTGATCAATTCTCGTCCTATCGCAGTCGCTCTGATTTCTTTTCCTTTTCGCTCTAAATATTGGCGCTTAAAAAGAAGTTCAATGATCCCCGCTCGCGTCGCTTCAGTGCCTAATCCGTCTGTTTCTCTTAACACCTTTTTTATCGCAGGATCTTTTACGGAACGTGCAATCCCCGTCATCGACGAGAGCAACGAAGCATCCGTTAAATATTTGGGAGGGCTTGTTTGTTTTTCTAGAAGTTGTGCATCAATGCAATCGACCTCATCTCCTTGCTGCACATTGGGCAATTTTATTTTGCTAAAGCCTTCATCTTCTAAATCTTTTTTATCCTTACTTTTCATTGACGTCGTTTTTGGACCCAGCAAAGCCTTCCAACCGTCAAAGCGCACTTCTTTTTGCTTTGATATAAATAAGCCTCCTGAAATGTCAGTATTAATTTCTTTTTCCATAAATTCAAAATCAGGATAAAACTGCATTAAATACTGACGGGCCACCAATTCATAAATATGGGCTTCTAAAGAAGACAAGGAGTGGGTGTTTAACGATTTTGACGTTGGAATAATGGCATGGTGCGCGCTCACTTTTGCATCATTCCACGCTTTACTTTTCAAGGTTAAATTGGCTTTTTCAACCGCCTCTTTTAACTGAGCAGATGAGGAGCTGATGGCCTGAGTGACCTTGTTAGCATCATGCAGCTGCTCTTTTGGTAAATAACGCGAGTCAGAACGAGGATAAGTGATCAATTTATGGCGTTCATAAAGTTGCTGGCAGGTGTCAAGCACAGTCTGCGCACTCATTCCAAAGCGCTTTGATGCGTCAATTTGCAAAGCCGACAAGCTATAAGGTAAAGGAGGAGCCTGTTTTTTTTTGTTTTCTTTTACCAAAGAGACCTGGCCTTTTTTTCCTAAAATGCGTCCAATCACATTTTCAGCCAAGGCTTTAGATAAAACGCGCTTATCTTCATCCATATAAGGCTCACAGGCCGCACTGGGTTTCCATTTGCCTTCGTACACTTCATCATTTTGGGTTTTAATTTTTGCGATCACTTCATAAAAGGGCTTAGAGACAAAATGTTCAATTTCCAAATCGCGAAATACGACCAAGCCTAAAACAGGGGTTTGAACACGCCCAATGGAAAGCACCCCGTTGTACCCCATTTTTTGACCTTGAAGGGTACATAAACGGGTCATATTAATACCATAAAGCCAATCCGCCCGCGCTCGGCCCAAAGCAGAAACAGAAAGCGGAATAAAATCTAAATTGCTCTGCAACTTCGTTAACGCTTTTTGCACTGCGTGTAAATTAAGATCACTGATTAAAAGACGTTGAATGGCGTGTTTTTTTCGCAAAGGTAACTTGGCATATTCAAACACCTCATCCACCAGCAATTGCCCTTCTCTATCGGGATCACCGGCATGAACAATGTGTTCTGCTTTTTTAAGAAGGGCTTTTAGGACGGAAAGTTGTTTTGAAACGGATTTTCGAGGAATTAATATCCATTTTTCAGGCACAATAGGCAGATCTTCTTTGCGCCATTTTTTGTATTTCTCATCATACACTTCTGGAGCCGCCTGCTCCAACAAATGTCCGATGCACCAAGTGACGATATCGCCATTACCCGCTTCACAATACCCTTCATGGTTTTTATGCGGTTTTGGTAAAGCGGCCAAAATAGCGCGCCCTAAACTGGGTTTTTCTGCAACAAAAAGAAGTGCCATAAATTGCCAAACATTAAAATTATCAAGAACAATTTATCGAAATTATATAGCCAACACAAGAATTAACAGGCTATTTATCCCGGATGAAAAAGGACCTTGTTATACCCAAAGGAATTGAAGACAGACGCCCGCGACAAGAAAATAAACCCCCAGCGCACAGATTAACTCAGTGATTGAGCGTTGAGAACGCACCAAAAAGCCGCCCCCTCAAAGGCGACAGGGATATAAAAGGGAGGGCTTCCTTTTACAGGGGCGTCGATAGATTAAAGATGTTTTACATATTGTTTTATATCGCCTTCCAAAGGAGGGCTTATTGGGCATTCAGGGGTTCCAATATACAAAAAACCAACAATTGCATCTTCAGACTTTAAATGAAAAGCATCCCGAACCAAAGAATGATAAGCCCATTTCCCAGTACGCCATATTCCTTGAAATCCTTGAGCCACCGCCGCCATTTGCATGGCCTGTACCGCACAGCCCGCACTGATCACTTGCTCAATGCACGGCACTTTCTCATGCGGTTTCGTTCGTGCAATGACCAAGATAATCAAGGGGGCGCGGTAAGGGGCTTTTGCGGCCCGTGCAATGGATTGAATAGGTTCTTTATCTGTTATCGCGGCCTCTTCAAAAAGAGAAGAAAGCTTATCCAGCCCAGCCCCTTGCGCGACCACAAATTCCCAAGGTCTTAACGCGCCGTGATCCGGAGCACGCATTCCAGCCCGTAAAATCTGATCTAACACCGCCTCATCAGGACCCGGAAAGATCAAGCGCGCCATAGAGCGGCGCTGTGTTAACAATGTCAAGGCATCCATAAGTAAGAATCTCATTTTTTTGTTGATGTAATACCCATTCCAGTAAATATTTTTTCATTCTTGCTTGTTAAAATAACCGATAAGATTATCTGAATTTCTCAATTAAAATAACGCGTGATCAAAAATTCCAGCCTGGTTTTCAATGATTTTTTCAGCGCAATGTCTGCTTAAGTGCTTACTGGAATGGATATAAACTCGCTCGCGTCTTTATTCTAAACGCGGACAGTCCTTTTTCGCATGTCATTTTAGATGGAATCTAATCAAATCAAACAGGCCCCGTATACCCCTTTTATTTAAAAAATACGTCTAAGCGGCAAGCAAATGAGCCACTTCGGCATAAAAAAAACCTCATTCAAGACACATTGTCTGCTTCTCTTATTTATCTAAAATGCACCTTTTTTTATCTAAAATGAGCACTTTGCTTGATCCTTTAAAAATTCGAAGCTTAAAAGAAACGGACTCTCTTTTATATATCAAGTGTGTCGATTTTTACTGCAATCTAAGAAGTCTCCTTAGGCAGGTTGACAGCGTGAAGAATCGACATACTCTTAAAAAAACAAAAGTCTCTTTCCAACAAAACCACAACAAAAAGCACCTCAAACGTCTTTCCATAATGGACCTTTAAAGTGCTCAAAAGTGACTTAAACGGACGTCTAATCGTTGGCTGTCGTTCGTTCCAAATCCTTTTAGCCAACAGTGATACGCCTCTTAGCAAGGCGTCAATGCCTAAGGAGGCAAATATGAAAATTTCGATACTCATTGCAGCAATAACGGTTTTTCTTTCTCCACTGTCCTTTGCTCAAACCATGTGCCCTGACGGCTCTTCAGTCAGCAACGAAAGCGAATGCACTCTTGCCACGGATGAGACCTTTGTCGATGAAGAGATCAACCTGACTCCAGAAGAAACATTTATCGCAGAAGAAGGCGCCATGGAACCTGATGGAACCCTTGTCGCAGAAGAGGTCACCCTGACCCCAGAAGAAACCTTTATGACAGAAGAAACAAGCATGGCGCCAGATGACGCATCTGCAAGCAGTGATGAGAGCGAATAATCAACACATGTAATCGGATAAGCGGAGGTCTCTGACCTCCTGACCTTCTACTGCCATGCCAGTTCAAACAAAAATGAATTCAAACGTGAGAAGAATGCAAGAATACCGAAGCAAAAACACCGCCCATTAAACATCGAATTTAAACCTGCCGTTTCACCTCTCAATTTCGGACGCAAACCGCCTTTTCTTTCTCTATCTTGCGCCCTCCTCCTACGACGACTCCTCCTTCTTTATTCCGTCTCTGTCTTTCTTTTGTTCATTATTCCACACCGGCTTCGTCGCCAAATGGTTGGATGCAAAAAAACAAAAAAACCTTTACAGAAAAAGTGGGAGAAGGGTCTTTTGGCTTTAATCCTGTGGGATAGACGCATCAATGAAAACAGAATAATCTGTTTTCATCTGATATATACCCAAAACACTTGAAGATGCGTGCCTACGGCAAACGAATGAAGGCCCTGAGGATAAATCGACTCTGTGATGGGCTTGAACGAGAGCAGGCAACACCCACCCAGTTTCAAAGGCGACGGATATAGACTTAACTTCATCGTCAATTTGAATGAAATCGCTGATTCTAGAATCTCATTCACTCTTATAAGGAACGCACTCATGACACTTGAAGAAATATGGTCGTCATACCGCAGTCGCTTAAAAACATTTTTATATTCAAAAATTTCTAATCCCGTCGATGTTGACGATTTACTTCAAGAGATCTTGATCAAAACGCACAATAATATTCATACCCTTAAAAAAGAAGAGAGCATTAAATCTTGGCTTTTTCAAATTGCAAATCGAACCACGATCGATTTTTATAGAAAGAAAAAACATTTCATCGAAATAGACCCTGACAAGGTGTGGTATAGCGAAAATAAGTATGATGTTAAAACCGATCTTTCTCGATGTATTGAAGCCTTTTTTAATGAATTACCAGAAGCACTCTCCGATTTAATGCGCGCCATTGAACTCGAGGGTAAATCGCAAAAAGCTTACGCCCATGAAATGGGGATCAGTTACTCCACATTAAAATCCCAAGTACAAAAAGGACGTTCCGAATTAAAGAAATTATTTGAAAAATGTTGTGACTATGAGTTGGATAAACAAGGAAATCTTATCGATTTTACCCCAAAAGCAAACAAGTGCAAAAAATGCTAAATAATTTCGTCTTTTCTAAATGCCCTGCGTCTTACCCTTCTATTCCCAAGCGATTTGAAGATGCAGGTCAACGACAAGGACGAAAAAAACCGAACACAGATCCTACCCAATACCTTTGAGCTTGCGTGTAGACGACAAGCAAGCGTCCCCCCTCAGCAAGAGGGAGAGACTTACAGGGATGAATGCGCTTAACCCGCAGCGTCAAAGGCGAAGGTATCCACTCTGTGATTGGAATTTGAGAATCCAGCCAAGAAACCTACATCGTCAAAGGGAATGATATTTTATTCACTTAAGAGGAACCTTCCCATGATGACACTTGTTAGCTTTAAAATTTGTCCTTTTGTACAAAGAGTAACAGCCTTGCTGGAAGCAAAGCATCTACCCTACGAGATAAAATACATTTGCTTGAAAGACAAACCCGAATGGTTTTTAAATATATCGCCTCATGCTCAAATTCCAATCCTCATCACGGACTCTGGCACTGCGCTGTTTGAATCCGACGCCATTGTCGAATATTTAGACGAAATCAAGCCCCCCATTGAAGCTCACATTTCTCCAGAGCAAAGGGCGCTTGACCGAGCATGGAGCTATATGGCAACAAAAAACTATTTAACTCAATGCAATCTAATGCAAAGTGCTGATGCAGAGACATTCGAAAAACGTCTTCAAAAATTAAATAAAATTTTTGAAAAAGCGAACAATGCGATAAATAAAGGTCCTTTTTTTAAAGGTGAAACCCTTAGCAATGTCGATATCGCCTGGCTTCCCTTACTGCATCGTGCCCATATCATTCTTAAACATACAGGACATGATTTATTGACTGGCTACCCAAAAGTTCAAGCATGGCAAAAAGCAATAATGAAAAAAAACATGGTTCAAAAATCTGTGTCAGAGGATTTTGAAAATAAGTTTAAAGACTTCTATTTATCAAGCAAGACCTACTTAGGCGCTGCTCGCTCTAGCTTAAAGAGCGGCGGCTTAAGCAAATCAAGCTGTCAAAGTGCAAATACCTCTTGCTGTTAAATGAAACCAAACATCA